>NZ_OY762657.1:0-300000 GCF_963666255.1 uncultured Propionivibrio sp.
ATCGCTGCGCACCGCCGCCGACCTGCTCGCCAGTGCCGAACAATCCGAACGCGTCGCGCTCGGCCGCTACCGGGCCGGCGTCGGCACCCTCATCGACCTGCTCAACGCCCAGAGCGCGCTGGCCGCCGCCCGCGTCCAGCGTATCCAGGCCGCACTCGACTGGCATGTCTCGCGCGCCACGCTGGCCAAGGCCGTCGGCACGCTCGACCGCCGGTTGCTCACTTCCGCCGAACTCACCCTGCCATGAAACCGATCGCCCGCATCGCTCTCGCCGCCCTCGCCGTCGTCGCTCTTGGCAGCGGCGGCCTCGTCGCCTATCGACTCGCCAGCGCGCCGACCCCCGAACAGCGCTATCGCCTGCACACCGTCGACAAGGGCGACATCGTCCAGTCGGTCTCGGCCAATGGCACGCTCAACCCGATCGTCCTCGTCAACGTCGGCACACAGGTCTCCGGCACCGTCACGCGGCTCTTCGTCGATTTCAATGACAAGGTCGAGAAAGGCCAGGCGCTGCTCGAACTCGATCAATCGCTGTTTGCCGCCCAGGCACGCCAGTCCGAAGCCAACGTCATCAACATCCGGACCTCGCTCGACCTTGCCCGCGCCACCGAAGCGCGCATGCAGACGCTGTTCGCGCAGGAATACGTTTCGCGCCAGGACCTTGACCAGGCCGTGCAGGCGCGCCAGTCGGCCGAAGCCCAGTACGCCCAGGCCAAGGCCGCCGCCGACAAGGACCGCGTCAATCTCGGCTACACGACGATCCGCTCGCCCGTCTCGGGCATCGTCGTCGATCGCGTCGTCGATCTCGGCCAGACCGTCGCCGCCAGCCTGCAGACGCCGACGCTGATCAAGATCGCCCAGGACCTGTCGGAAATGCGCATCGACACGAGTTTCGCCGAAGCCGACGTCGGCAAGATCCGCGAAGGCCAGAAAGTACGCTTCACCGTCGACGCCTTCCCCGACCGCAGCTTCACCGGCGAAGTCCAGCAGGTGCGCATGAACGCCACGGTGACGCAGAACGTCGTCACCTACAACGTGCGCATCTCGCTGCAGAATCCCGATCACATGCTGCTGCCCGGCATGACCGCCTACGTCAACATCGCCGTCGCCCGGCGCGACGACGTCCTCGTCGTGCCCAACGCCGCGCTGCGCTTCAAGCCGGCCGACGCCGCCGACAAGCGCGAGGACGCAGCCGGCAACAGCAATGGCAACGGCAGCCCCTCCGGCGAAGAAAGCCGCGCCAAGGGCCGCAAGCGCGACCAGCGCAGCGGCACCGTCTATGTCATCGACGGCAAGACGATCAAACCGGTCGCCGTGCAGATCGGCATCACCGACAACCGCAACACCGAGATCAGCGGCGGCGACCTCAAGGCGGGCGACCGCGTCGTCGTCGGTGATGCGCCGGGCGCCGCCGGCAAGCCGAGCAGCGTCGGCGTAAGGCTGTTCTGATGCGCGTCGACGCCGAAGACGACGTCATCCGCGTCGAGCGCTTGACGAAGACCTACCAGACTGCCGCCGGCCCGTTTCCGGCGCTGCGCGGCGTCGACCTCGGCATCCGCCATGGCGAATATGTCGCCATCATGGGGCCGTCGGGATCGGGAAAATCGACCTTCATGAACCTGCTCGGCTGCCTCGACACGCCGAGCTCGGGCGAATACACGCTGGCCGGACGCAATGTCGCGCACCTGCCCGGCGACGAACTCGCCGCGCTGCGCAACCGCACGCTCGGCTTCGTTTTCCAGGGCTTCAACCTGCTGCCGCGCATGACACTCGAAGACAACGTCGCACTGCCGCTCGTCTATGCCCACGTCGAACGCGACGAACGCCGCCGACGCGCCCGCGAGATGCTCACCCGCGTCGGACTGGAAGGCTATGCCCGCTCGCTGCCGGCGCGCATCTCCGGCGGCCAGCAACAACGCGTCGCCATCGCCCGCGCGCTGATCAACGGGCCACGCCTGATCCTCGCCGACGAGCCGACCGGCAACCTCGACAGCCACACCAGCGAGGAGATTATGACGCTCTTCCGCGAACTCAACGACGAAGGCATTACCATCGTCCTCGTTACGCATGAAGCCGACATCGCCGCGCACGCCGAACGCCAGGTCCGTTTTCTCGACGGATTGATCGTCAGCGACCGGCCGACGGCGCGAATGGAGATGCCGACATGCTGAGCGTCATGCTCGGGGAAGCCTGGCACGCGATGGGCTGCAACCGCCTGCGCACAGCGCTGACGATGCTCGGCATGGTCATTGGCGTCGGCTCGGTCGTCCTGATGATGGCCATCGGCCAGGGCGCCCAGTACGCCGTCGCCCAGACCATCAGCACCATGGGCAGCAACCTGTATGTCATCATCGCCGGCTGGACGCAGCAGGCCGGCGTGCGCAGTGGCGGCGGCTACGGTTTCACCTTGCGTCTCGGCGATGCCGATGCCATCGAGGAACTCGACGGCGTCTCGCTCGTCGCACCGGCCCATCAGGGTACGCAGCAGGTCGTCTACGGTTCGAAGAACTGGAGCTCGGTCATCGTCGGCACCACGCCCGCCTACCTCGAAGCGCGTGCCTGGTCGGTTGCCGGCGGCTACGGCATGGACGACTCCGACGTGCGCTCGGCGACACGCGTCGCGCTGGTCGGCAAGACCGTCGTCGAGAGCCTGTTCGAGCCCGACGAGGAACCGCTCGGCAAGACCATCCGCATCCGCAACACGCCCTTCACGATCATCGGGACGCTCGCGCCCAAGGGCCAGAACCTCGACGGCCGCGACCAGGATGACACGATCATCGTGCCGCTGACGACGGCGCAGCGCAAGGTCTTCGGCGTGCCCTTCGCCGGCTCGATCCGCCAGATCGTCGTGCAGGCCGAATCGAACGAGGCGATGCCGGCGGTCGAAAAGAGCGTGACCGCGCTGCTGCGCCAGCGCCACCGCCTGCGCGCCGACCAGGACAACGATTTCTACATCCGTAACCTCGCCGCCGCCGCGGATTCCGCCGCCGAAACGACGCGCGTGATGTCACTGCTGCTCGGCGCCATCGCCTCGGTGTCATTGCTCGTCGGCGGCATCGGCATCATGAACATCATGCTCGTCTCGGTCACCGAACGGACCCGCGAAATCGGCGTGCGCATGGCCATCGGCGCGCGCCAGAAGGACATCCTCGCGCAATTCCTGCTCGAAGCCATCATGATCTCGATCACCGGCTGCCTGATCGGCCTCGCACTCGGCATCGGCAGCGCGCTCGCCGTCAATGCGCTCACCGACATGGTCATCGTCATCTCCGGCAGTGCCGTGCTCGTCGCCTTCGTCGTCGCCGCCGGCGTTGGTGTCTTCTTCGGTTTCTATCCCGCCCGCAAGGCGGCTGCGCTCGACCCGATCGAAGCGCTGCGCTACCAGTGAGCGCGCCATCCATGCTCATTGCATAGCGTTGGAATCAGCATTCCGGTTAAGAACGGTGGCATCGGGTAAAACACGGTAAGACTCGGTTGATCGCAATGCTGCGGCGATATTTCCGGCGCATAGTACGGGCGTCCTCATGACGTACCCCGTATATCCGATGGAGCATATTACCGATGAAACCGATCCTTTCCCTGTTGATCCTGCCAAGCATTTTTGCCGCCGCCGCTGCCTGCGCGGCCGACACGGCACCGGCCAGTGCCGTTTCCGTACCGCCACCGCCGCCAATGCATCACCGGCATGGCGACATGAAAGGCCCTCCCCCCTTCGACCCGGCGCTGTGTCAAGGCAAGGCGCCCGGAACAGCGATCGAGCTGCGCATGCCTGACGGCGGCCTCTTGCGCGGCAGCTGCCAACTCGTCTTCCTGCCCGATATGCCGGGACCAACGCCGGCACCGGGCAAGGTTCCCCCGACGGGCGACAAACGCCCCTGAGCGGACCGGCAACCCGACCGGACGGGAATCCGGTCGGCGCCCCGCTCATGCCTGGAAAACAGCCTTGACGCCATGCAAATTGGCAACGATACTGTTTTTGACAGATGCGTAACGCATTGTCGTGTCAATAAAAAATCAGAAGCACCGGGGGAAGTCAAAAGAAGATCGCCACACCGCACACCGCGGCGTCGCCGCACAGCTATTCGCCGCACAGCCATACCACCGCATAGACCGCCCCCGGTACCCAAGAATATTTCATGGGAGGGGTTGAGCCATGGTCGTGACAAACTGGTCTGTACGCAAGAAGCTCCTGGTCGGTGTTGGCATTGTCATCGTCATCTCACTGCTGGCGACGGGAAGAATCTCGGCGCAGATGTTCAAGGCCGCGCTCACCGAGCGTCTTGAAAATTACGAGATGGTGCGAACCGTCGAGGCGATCCGCAACGATCTGGACAAGTCACTCTCGGTGCCCCTCGCCCAGACCCGCGCGCTGGCCAGCAACACCTTCCTGCTCGACTGGATGGCCGCCGGCGAACCCGTTTCCGGCATCGAAACCTGGAAGAAATACGCAAAAAGCATCAAATCGGGTACCGGCGCCATGATGGTGAGTTGGGTATCCGAGGCGACGCTGAGCTACTACGACGATGACAAAGGTCTTGCCCGGAAGCTCTCCATCGACGGGAAGGACCACTGGTTCAAGGCGTTTCTGGATAGCGGCAAGTCGCATGATTTCAATCTGGGCGTCGAGGAAGGCAAAGCCAGCGTGATGATGTTCATCAACGCGCTGGCCAAGGACGATCGAGGACATCGCGCCTCCGCCAGCCTCGGCATCGACATGACTGAAATGGCCGAGCGCGTACGCAAGCTGACGGTCGGGCAGACAGGACAGGTCTTTGTCGTCGACCAGTCCGGGAAAATACAGATCCACCGCAATCCCGCGCTCGTCAAAGTGGATAACAAGGTGGACATTCACGGTCTTCCAGAATTCTCCGCGATTGCCAACACGCTGCTCACCAAGGGCAACTTCAATCTCGCGCGCTACCGGGGCGAGCACGGTGACATGATCATCGTTTCAAGCTACATCCCGAGCGCCGACTGGTTTGTCATGGTCGACATCTCGGAAGAGGAGGTCTACGGGCCGATCGACCGATCATTGGGGGTGCTCCTGCTGATCGACATCGTCGTATTGCTGGCTTCGCTTCTGCTCATCTACGTCATCCTCCGTTCGATCACCGGGCCTTTGGCCAAACTGCGCGATGCGATGCAGGCGCTGACGAGCGGAAACGGCGACCTGAGACAACGACTGGAAGCCACGAACAACGACGAGGTCGGTCAGATTGCGCGCAGTTTCAACACGTTCATGGAGCAACTGCATGGCATGCTCATGAACGTGCACACGCAGACCGACACGCTCAACCAGAGTGTCAATGACATCGGCACAATCGCGCAGCATCTTTCCAATGATTCGCAAACGACATCGAACCTGGCGGCAAGCACGGCGGCGACGATCGACAGGATCACCGTCAGCGTCTCGCTGATCGCCGAAAACACCAGCGAGGCAACCCGCTCCGTCGAAAAGGCCGGGCAGCTTTCGATCGAAAATGCCAATTCGGTCAGCAGGGTCTCGGGCGAAATCAGCCGCGTCGTCGGTGCCATGAACGAACTTGCCAATGTCGTCAGGGAACTCGATGCGCGCTCGACGCGGATCGGTTCGATCACCGGCGTCATCAAGGAAATTTCCGACCAGACCAATCTGCTGGCCCTGAATGCCGCGATCGAGGCAGCACGGGCCGGAGAACAGGGTCGCGGCTTCGCGGTCGTCGCCGACGAGGTGCGCAAACTGGCCGAACGCACGGGCAAGGCCACGATCGAGATCGACGAGATGGTCGGCTCGATGCGTACCCAGTCGTCGCAAGCCATGGACCACGTCGAACAAACGCATCATGTCGTCAATTCGAGCGTATCGATGGTCGACGACGTCCTGCGCCAGATCGGCGAGATTCAGGAGACCATGCAGACGATCATCAGCAAGACGCGCGAGATTCGGGATTCCGCGGCCGAACAGTCGCGGGCGACGGAATCAATGGCAGAAGCCGCCGAAGCGATGACGGTGCAGGCAAGGAACGAGGACGTCGAAATCCAGAACGCAAGCCAGGTCATCTCCAACCTGGAGCGCCTGACCCGCGAACTGCGCGGCGTCGTCGCCAGTTTCCAGCTCTAGCACTGGCACGGCGACGCCGGAGCGGCATCAGGCGCCGGCATGGCAGGCGCCTGATGCCGCTGGCGGCGCTTACTTCACGCCGAGCGGCTGAACGCCGAGTGTGCCGACCAGGCTGGAACGATAGTCACCGCCGCCGACCCGCACGCGTTCGGCTTGCACCTGGGCGCGACGGGCAACCAGGCCAAGCCGGGTCACGACTTCGCCGTTGTCGGCGGCATCGATGAAGTCGTAGAGACTGGCCACCGCCTGCTTGAGCCGCGCCTCGTCGCCCTGCTGCTTGGCGTCGAGCCGCGCCGCGTACCAGTCGCTCGCCAGTACGCTCTCGCGCGTGAATTGCGCGCGCACTTGCGGGGCGTCGAGCCCGTAACCCTCGGCCGTCTTGCCGTAGGCCATGATTTCGAGCAAGGCCTTGAGCGGCGGACACGCCAGCGCAATGGTGCCATCCTTGAAATAACTTTCGGCGACGCGCTGATGCGTGGCGACGATGTTGGCCATGCTTTCGGCAAACACGTCCATATCCTGCAATTCCGGGCGCAGCATCTCATCAGTGAAGACCGAGTGCGGATGCAGGAAAATGCGACCGAAATAGATCGTCGCGAAGCGCGCCGTCATGCGGTAGCCGAGACGGCTGGCCAGCACCGGCTTGCCCTTGTGCTCGAAGTCGGCGACGCGTTCGAGCGCGCCCAGCGCAATCAGGTTCTCGGCACTGCGCTCCTCCGGGCTCATGCGCGCGAAGACTTCCGGAACGAGCAGGCTGACGTCATGATCGACGCGCACGTTCGGACCGACGTAGCCGGCACTCGACACCCAGCCGTCATAACCGGTGATAGCGAAGGAGACGAAGGCCGCGTTGAGGTCGATGACGGCCGGCAGGGCGTTGAACGGCCCTTTGGTCAGCGCGCCTTCGGACCCGGCACCGGTCGTCGACGGCGACTTGCCGGTCATCGAGCTGATGAACTCGATGAAGAGTTCGGGCAGTTCCATGTAATGCAGCGGGTTGTAGGTACACAGCGGCCGCACGCCCTCCTCGGGCGGATTGTTGCGGCGACCGGCGGCGACGACGTGCACCGGCGTCACCATCGGCACCTGCACCGACTGTTTGCGGAAGAGCCGCATCGCCAGTTCCGCCGAGGCGGGCGCCTGAGGATTGGCGACATCGGGACGCAGTTGCAGGTAGCGCGGGTTCTTCGACGGCTTGCCATCGACCATGCGCGGATGCGCCGAGGACACGAAGTACTGCGGCGAGGCCCCTTCAGGCGCGCCGGCGGCACCGGCGATCAGGCGCTGCATCGGCTCGGTATAGGCCGAAAAACCGATGACATCGTCAACGAGCTCCTGCGCGTCGTTCTTGTTGAGCGGCTCGAAGTTGGAGATGAAGGTATCGGGTTCAGCGATATCGGCTTCGGCCTGATGGTCGTAGCCACGATGGATCGCGTCGTCCGGACGCTGGAACAGGCGCCGTTCGCAGTTCTGGATGATCTTGCGCGAAAGATCGCCGCCGGCGCCCGGCACGACGCCCGCCGGTGCGACAACGCTGGCGGTGATGTCGTCCTCGGTCTGCACCTTGAAGGCCGGGTGGAAGTCATGGCGCAGGCAGAAAATCCGCCACGAACCGTCCTTCTGGAAACCGACGCGCAGCGTATTGGCGACGAGCTTGTTACCGTCGAGGCGCAGCGCATTGCCGAGCCGGCCGTTGATGATGTCGACGGAATAGTGGCTGCGCCAGTCGTTGCCCCATTCGGGCTTGTGATAACGCTTGACGACGAAGACGAGTTCCTTGACGTGCTGCGGAATCGCGTTGAGCCAGGCATTGTATTCGTCGGTGTAGTCGACGCTCGGCGTCATCAGCTTGATGACGCTGCCCATCGAGCGCGCGGCGCTGAGGATCAGCCGGTGGTCGATGCCGTTCTTCTTGGGATCGCGGAAACGATCGGAGAAATCGCGCGCGAAAATCTCGGTCACCGCGTCCATGTCCTTCTCGAGGTCGGCGACATAGACGGCGCCGGCCAGAATCGCGTCCGACAAGGCTTTCGAGATTTCCGACTTGCCGCCGCCCGAGACCGTGCTCGGCTTGTGGCAGGAGGTGACTTCCGGCGAGGTACCGACAAGGCTCCACACGCGCCGGTCGGGACTCGTCGGCTCCATGTGGATGCGGTAGCCGTTCGGCCCCATATAGGTCTTGTCGGCGCGCAACTTGATCGATGCGCGCGTGCCATCGGCCCGCTCCCACGACACCGTCTGCGTGCGCAGGCTGTAGGTCGATTTTTCCGGCACCAGCACAATGTGCGGCTGCTCGCAATCGAGCGCATAACCTTCGGGCTGCGGCGCGAAACGCTGCGGATCGCGCGCCAGCACATCGGCGAGCTTGTAATTGTCGCCCGCCGAACTATCGACGTATTCGAGACCTTCGTTATAGCTCGGGAAGACGAGCGCGCCGCCGGCGTGTTCCTCTTCGGCGAGACCATAGAGGTTGGCCGAATAGCTGATCTGCGTCTTGACTTCCTTCTTGCAGTAGCCGAAGTAGTTGTCGGCGATCACCGTGACGATGACGCCGCGCGCATCGCGGGCGCAGATCTTGAACGCGCTGCCGTTGTTGTACAGCTCGGTATCGCTCTTGTAGCACATGCCGTCACGGCGCTGACGCTCGGTCGCGTCGTCCCAGTGCGGCAGGCCGAGCAGGTGCTTCGGCACATGCGTGAGGTGCGGCGCCAGGATGACGCAGCCGGTGTGGCCGGTCCAGCCGTCCGGATCGAGCGAGGCGTCGTTCTCGGGCAGGTAGGGATCGCCGCCGTTGCCGAAGATGCTCTCGACGAAATCGAGGTTGGAAACCAACCCGCCGGGCACGAAGAAACGGATCTCCATGCGCTTCTCGGTCGTGAATCCGGGCACCGCCGGCACCACCAGCGGCCGCAGCAACAGCGAGACGAAGCAGGCGCCGGGCGTGGCAGCATTGGCCGTGTAGGGCAAGCGCATCGAATCCTCGGGCGGCGTCAGCGCGATCGACAGGAGCTTCGAAAAGGCAATCTTCGGCACTTCGAGCTTGTCGTCCGGTGTCGGCAGACCACCCTCGACGACGTGGAAAACACCGGCGGTCGTGCGCCGGTCGTTGGCCGGATTGTGCAGCACGCCGTTGCGCAGGCGATAACTCGACAGCAGCGGCGACTTGAATTTGTCGGCGTCATGCGGCAGCGACAGCCCGCGTGCCAGCCCGGCCTGATCGAGCACCAGCGTCCGACGCGGCAGCGACGGCGCCGAACCGGTGTCGGCCAGGTATTCCTTGAGAAAGTTCTGAATCCGCGCATCGGTCGCGCAGAGCCGGTCCGACAGGCGCCGGCTGAGCTCGCGCTGACGCGCCAGAATCGGTGAAACCAGGCTCGAAATATCCCCACCGCGCGCGCCGTCGCTCAACGGCAGATCAAGGAGCGCCAGGCGCAGATTGATGGCGGCATGAAGGTCCTCCCCACACAGCGAAGGCGCATTCGACATAGTTGCTTTTGCAGCGACATCCATAGTTCGCATCCAATCAACATAACAAGAAAACATGACTCTCCGCGCGTTCGAACACGGAGCAAGACCCGGCAGACCCTGCCGGCCGACCTCACCTAAAATGGCCTGACCAGTTTACCACATTCAAACTTCCATACAAGTTACCGTAACATGAAATCGCCACAACGCCAAAAGCCCCTTTGGCGACACGGATTACCGCCAGCCACGGCAAGGCTTTGCCGGCATCGGCACCGGCAGCTATACTGGCCTCCCCAAGCACGCCCGGTGCCGGACGCCGGGCACATCCAACCCTTCAGAACTTCATCGCCACCATGCCTGTTTACGCCCTCGGCCCCCTGGCCCCCGAACTCGATCCGCAGAGCTGGATCGCCCCCAATGCCACCGTCATCGCCCAGGTCGTCCTCGGGAAGAACGCCTCGATCTGGTGGAACTGCACCGTCCGCGGCGACACCGACCGCATCATCATCGGCGAGGGCACCAACATTCAGGACGGCAGCATCATCCACACCAACCGTGGCATCGTCGTCACGCTCGGCGAGCGCGTCACTGTCGGCCATGGCGTCATTCTGCACGGCTGCACGATCGGCGATCATTGCCTGATCGGCATGGGCGCGACCATCCTCAACCGCGTCAGCGTCGGGCGCAACAGCATTGTCGGTGCTCATTCGCTGCTGCCCGAAGGCAAGCAATATCCGGAACGCTCGCTGATCATGGGTTCGCCCGGAAAAGTCGTGCGCGAATTGACCGACGAGGAAGTGGCGCGACTGCCCGACAGCGCCGAACGCTACATCGTCAACTGGAATCGCTACCGCAACGAACTGGCCCCCGCCTGAAGAACTTCGTACGGATTTCCGAATGATTTTAACGTCATTAATCCGGATTTCCGAACGACTGTATGGGTGCCGGCAAAAAACCAAAACAGCTTCAACAAGTTGCATGACTAACACAGCTGGCATAAACCGTGCTCTAATTGGCTGCGCTGCAGGTCGGGCTGCTCTGGTCGGCCAGCAACCTTGTGTGTAAAACAATTTAACTTAGGAGAGTGTCAATGAAGCAACATACCAAGTTGTTGCTGGGCTTCATCTTTGGCGTAGCCCTCGGCCTGATCGGCTATTACTATTTCCCGGCCAAGGAAATGGTCTTCATGGGTCGGGTGACCGAAGTATTCACCTTCATCGGCGCGATCTTCCTGCGCATGATCTTCATGGTCACCATTCCGCTGATTCTCGCCGCGCTGATGCTCGGCACCATGGAACTCAGCCAGGGCACCGGCGGTTTCGGCAAAGTGGGTAGCCGTTGCCTGATCTTCACGGTCGTGCTCAGCGGCATCGCTGCCTGTATCGCGCTGTTCACCACGAACACCCTGAAGCCGGGCGCCGGCCTCGTGTTCGACAAGGCTGCGCTGGCGGCGAACTCGGGCGTGCTGACCATCGCCAAGAACGCGACCGCGGCGAAGGACAAGCCCTGGTTCCAGTACCTCGTTGACCTCCTGCCGCAAAACCCGATCGACTCGGCGGCGCGCGCCTTCCAGGGCGAAATCATTGCCATGATGGTCTTCGCGCTGTTCTTCGGCTGGGCGCTCAGCACGGTCATCAAGGAAGAGAACCACCCGATGACCAAGGTCCTCGATGCCATCTTCCAGGCCTGCATGAAGATCATCGCCGTCGCCATTCAGCTCGCGCCGGTCGCCATCTTCTGTATCGTCTTCAACACCGCGTACCGCATGGGCGCCGGCTTCCTCGGCAACGTCGCCTACTTCGCGTTCGTCGTCGTGCTCGGCCTGCTCATCCAGTTCTTCGTGGTGTACAGCATCGTCCTGATCACGATCGGCAAGACCAATCCGTTCGCCTTCTACAAGCAGTGCCGCGAGGTCTACGTCTATGCCTTCTCCACGGCATCGTCGAACGCCACGCTGCCGGTCGCGCTGAAGTGCGCCACGGACGTTCTGAAGATCCCGCCCCGCATCGCCCGCTTCGTCATCACTATCGGCGCGTCCGCCAACCAGAACGGTTCGGGCCTGTATGAAGGCGTCGTCGTGCTGTTCATGGCCCAGGTCTTCAGTGTTGATCTGACCGTCGGACAACAGGTCCAGGTCGTCCTGATGTCCATGCTGGCCGGCGTCGGCACGGCAGGTATCCCGGGTGGCTCGCTGCCGCTGATCGTCGTCCTGATGGTCAACGTCGGTGTTCCGGCCGAAGGTATTGGCCTGATCCTCGGCGTCGATCGCTTCCTCGACATGTGCCGTACGACCCTGAACGTTGCCGGTGACCTGGTCATCGCCAAGCTGATCACGGAATCGGTCGGCCAGGAAGCCATCGACCAGCTTCACGCGTCCTGATTTCCCAGGAATACGCAAACGCTTCAAGCAACGGCCCCGGGCTAACACCGGGGCCGTTTTTTCACTCAAAAAACCTGATCCGACGACGATCTTGACCCTGCGACAGCACCTGCAGATCCGCCACCCGCTGCGCCTGACGGCCCTCGTCAGCGCCTGCGCGCTGCTGATTGCCATGATCGCCTTCGCGACCTATCGCATCAGCCAGCAGATGGGCCTCGCCGAGATGCAGATCACCGGCCGGCACCGGCTCGACCTCTATGCCGCCAGCCTGGAACGCGAGATCGTCAAGTATGCGTATTTCCCCTCAACGCTGGGACTCGAACAAAGCGTCCTGCAACTGCTCACCCACCCGAACGACCCCAAGCTCGTCGCCAAGGTCAATAGTTTTCTCGAACAGGTCAACGAACGTGCCGGCACCCTGTCGATCTACGTGATGGACAACAAGGGCCAGGTGCACGCATCCAGCAACTGGCGCCGTCCGGACAGCTTCATCGGCGAAGACCTGTCGTTCCGCTCTTATTTCCGCGACGCCATGGAAACCGGCTCCGGCCGCTTCTTCGGCATCGGCACGACGCGCAGCGAACCCGGCTACTACCTGTCATCCGCCGTCGAAGACAAGAACCGCACGCGCGGCGTCGCCATCGTCAAGGTCAGCCTGGAACAGCTCGAAAAATCCTGGACGACCGTCGAAACACCAGTGCTCGTCTCCGACGAAAATGGCGTTGTCATCCTCGCGTCGGTCCCCGACTGGAAATTCACGACACTGCTGCCGCTCGACGACAAGACGCGCACCGCCTTCGACCGCACGCAGCAATACAACCGCCGCGCCCTGCAATCGCTCGGCGTGCGCGAGATCCGCCGGCTCGGCAACGGCGCGCGCGTCGTCAATGTCGCCCGCCACAAGCAGGAACTCGTCTCGCCCTATCCGGTGTCCGGCCGCTTCATGGAACAGTCGCTGCCGCTGCCCGGGACCAAATGGTCGCTGACCGTTTTCACCCCGCTCGACGCCGTCGACGACATGAGCACCACGCGCGCCGCCGTCGCCGGCGTCTCGACGCTGCTGCTCTGCATTCTCGCGCTGCTCGTCAATCAACGCCGCCGCCATTTGCGCGACCTGCTCGCGGCGAGCCAGGCGCTGCAGAAGGCGCACGACGAACTCGAACGCAAGGTGGCCGAACGCACCGCCGACCTGTCGTCCGCCAACCGCCAGCTGCAGGAAGAAATCGTCGAACGCGTGCGCGCCGAACGCAGCCTGCGCGCGACGCAGGACGGCCTTATCCAGGCCGGAAAACTGGCGGTCATCGGCCAGCTGTCGACGGGCATCGCCCACGAACTCAACCAGCCGCTGGCGGCGCTGCGCACGCTGTCGGGCAACACCATGCGTTTCCTGGAGCGCGGCGACGCGACGACAGCGCGCTCCAATCTCGAACGCATCGCCCAGATCACCGACCGCATGGGGCAGATCACCGGCCAGCTCAAGGCCTTTGCCCACAAATCGAGCGGCCGGCCGCAAACGGTCGATATGCGCCAGGTCGTCGCCCATGCCGTCGCGCTGCTCGACCAGCGCCTCAAAACCAGCGCCACCGAGATCCATACCGATTTTCCCGACACCCCGCTCAAAGCGTGGTGCGACCCGAACCGCCTCGAACAGGTGCTGATCAACCTCCTCGGCAACGCACTCGACGCCATGGCCGGACTGCCTTCGCCGCGCATCGACATCAACGGCTGCGAAGAAGGCATGATGATCCGCCTCGAAGTGCGCGACCACGGCCCCGGCCTCAGCGATGAAGCGCTGGCACGGCTGTTCGAGCCCTTCTACACGACCAAGGAGGTCGGCGTCGGGCTGGGGCTTGGACTCACCATTTCAGCCGGCATCGTCAGCGATTTCGGCGGCACGCTGACCGGCGACAACCACCCCGACGGCGGCGCCCGCTTCACGCTCGCCATTCCAAAGTCATCGCACTGAATCCACCATGACCGATACGCTCAAAGTCCTCATCATCGAAGACGACCCTGACGTCCGCCTCGGCTGCGAACAGGCGCTCCAGCTCGAAGGCATCGCCACCGAGGCCGTCGATAGCGCCGAAGCGGCCAAACGCCGCGTCGGCCCGGACTTCCGCGGCATCATCGTCAGCGACATCCGCCTGCCGCGCATGGACGGCATGACCTTCCTGCGGCAGATCATGGCACTCGATCCGGAATTGCCGGTCGTGCTGATCACCGGCCATGGCGACATCTCGATGGCCGTGCAGGCGATGAAGGACGGCGCCCACGACTTCATCCAGAAGCCCTTCCCGCCCGAATATCTCGTCGAAGTCGTCCGCCGCGCCCTCGAAAAGCGCCAGCTGATCCTCGAAAACCGTGAGTTGCGCCACCGGCTCGAAGGCCGCGAGCAGATCGAAGCCCGCCTGATCGGCGACTCCGGCGCCATGAAACGCGTACGCCAGCTGATCGCCGGACTCGCCGACAGCGCCGCCGACCTGCTGATTCAGGGCGAGACCGGCACCGGCAAGGAACTCGTCGCGCGCTGCCTGCACGAAGCCAGTCCGCGCCAGACCGGAAACTTCGTCGCCATCAACTGCGGCGGCCTGCCCGAAACGCTGTTCGAGAGCGAGATCTTCGGCCACGAGGCGGGCGCCTATACCGGTGCCAGCAAGCGCCGCATCGGCAAGATCGAACACGCCAACGGCGGCACGCTCTTCCTCGACGAAATCGAGAGCATGCCTTTGCCGATGCAGATCAAGCTGCTGCGGGTCCTGCAGGAACGCTCGCTCGAACGCCTCGGCTCGAACACCACGATCCCGATCGACTGCCGCGTCATCGCCGCCACCAAGGAAGACCTGCTCTCGCTTTCGGAACAGGGCCGCTTCCGCAGCGACCTCTATTACCGCCTTAGCGTCGCGACGCTGATGCTGCCCTCGCTGCGCGAACGGCGCGAGGACATTCCGCTGCTGTTCCAGCACTTCCTCATGCAGGCCGCGGCCCGCCACGGGCGCCCGGTGCCACCGACCGATGCCGTGCGCAGCAATACCCTGCTCGGCTACCACTGGCCCGGCAATGTGCGTGAGTTGCGCAACGTCGCCGACCGCTGCGTCCTCGGCATCGAAGCCAGCGCCCCGCCCTTCGGCAACGAGAGCGACGACAAGCCGCGCCCGCTCTCGGAAACGGTCGAGGCCTTCGAGCGCGCGCTGATCGCCGACGCGCTCAAGCGCCATCAGGGAAGCCTCGCGCGCAGCGCCGAAGCGCTCGGCATTCCGAAGACGACACTGCACGACAAGATCCGCAAGTACGGATTGTCGGATACCGGCGCCGCCTGAGCGGCGACGAACGATCCCGCACTCGAACGGTCCGATGCCCATTATCCTCAGGAGTCCGCCATGAAACGCCTGCCGAAGCGCTCGCTGCTGTTGTCGCTGTGGATCGCCCTGCCCTTCGTGGCCGCCCTGCCTGCTTCTGCGGCCGAGATCAGCCTGCTGAGCGGCGGCGCCGTCGAACCCGGCATCGTCGCCTTCGCCGCGCTGGTCAAACGCGAACTCGGCCACGAGCTCAAGATCCAGTTCAATACCGCGCCACAGATCGCCAAGCGCCTGGCGGCTGGAGAAACCTGGGACATCCTCGTCTCGCCGCCGGCGGTGATCGACGCCGCGCAGAAGGACGGCAAGGTCATCGCCGACGGCCGCACCCAAGTCGGACGCGTCGGCGTCGGCATCGTCGTACGCGAGGCGCTGGCGGCACCGGCCATCGGCTCGGCCGAAGCGCTCAAGGACGCGCTGATGCGCGCCGACTCGGTCGTCTATAACTCGGCCTCGACCGGACTCTATCTCGACCGCCTGTTCGCGCAACTCGGGCTGACCGACGCCCTGCGCCCGAAAACGACGCGCTACCCGGACGGCGCCTCGGTGATGGAACACGTCATCCACGGCAAGGGACAGGAAATCGGCTTCGGTGCCATCACCGAGATCGGCCTCTATACGAGCAAGGGCTTGCGTTACGTCGGTCCGCTGCCGGCAGAGACCCAGAATTACACCCGCTACGATGCCGCCATCATGACCGGCGCCAGGCAAGGCAGCGCGGCCGCCGACGTGCTCAAGCTGCTGGCGACGCCGGCCGCGCGCGCCGCCTTCACCGCCGCCGGCATCGACTGAGCGCCAACGCCGGTTCTATTCGCGGGCCGGCAGCCCCTCCCAGTCGCCGCCCAGCGCCTTGAACAGCGCCGCCGCCGCGATCAGGCGGCGACCGCTGACATCGACAACGCTACGGTCGGCCGATAGCGCCGCCGTCTGGCTCGTCACGACATTCAGATAACTGACGGTGCCCGCCTGATACTGGTTCTGCGTCAGCCGCAAGGCTTCGGCGGCGAAGCCCGCCGCTTCGCGCTGTACACCGTCTTCCTCGGAAAGTACGCGCAGCGCCGCGAGATTGTCTTCAACCTCCTGGAACGCCGTCAGCACGCTCTGGCGATACGTCGCCACCGTCTTGTCATAGGCGGCGATGGCCTGCTCCTTCACTGCCGACCGGGCGCCGGCATCGAAGAGCGTCAGCGCCAGCGCCGGGCCTAGCGACCAGAAACGATTGGGCAGCGTCGTCAGTTGCGACAGGCTGGTGCCTTGATAGCCGCCGCTCGCGCTCAGGGTCAGCGCCGGGAAGAACGCCGCCTGCGCAACGCCGATCTGGGCGTTGGCTGCCGCCGCCCGGCGTTCGGCGCCGGCAACGTCCGGGCGACGCTCCAGCAGTTGCGCCGGCAGGAGGTCCGGCAAGGCCGGCAAGCGCGGCAGCGCACCGGTCGGCGCGATCGAGAAGTCGGCCGGCGCCTTGCCAACCAGTACGGCAATGGCATGTTCGTACTGCGCGCGGGCCACCTTGAGGTCGACGGCCTGCGCCTCGGTCGTGCGCAACTGCAATTCGGCCTGCGCCACATCGACACGCCCGGCGACGCCGACCTCGAAACGGTTGCGCGTGATCTCGAGCGAGCGGCGATACCCCTGCGCGGTTTCTTCGATCAGACGTCGCTGCGCATCGTTGACGCGCAACTGCAGGTAGTTCTGCACCAGCGTCGCCTGCGCGCTCAGCTTGGCCGCCTGCAGGTCGGCGGCGCTGGCCGCGACGCTTGCCCGGTTCGATTCGACGTTGCGCGAGATGCGCCCCCACACGTCCGCCTCCCAGCTTGAGGTCAGCGTCAGGCGATCGGTGTTCTTGATCGGCGTCCCCGGCGACACGGTGCTGCCGCTTGTCGTCGTGCTCGACACGCCCTGCGCGCGCGAGGCGGTGAAATTGCTGCCGAGCGTCGGGAACCACGCCGCACGCGCGGCGCCGAGCACGCCCTCGGCCTGACGGAATTGCGCGGCGGCGGCGAGCACATTCTGGTTGGAAAGATCGACCTGTTCGACCAGCGCATTGAGTTCGGCATCGCCAAAGCGCGCCCACCAGCGTCCGGTCGGCGCATCGTCGGCCGGCTGCGCCGGCTTCCAGTCGCGCGATTCCTTGAACGCCGCCGGCAGCGGTGCCTGCGGACGCACGTAGTCGGGCCCGACGGCACAACCGCCGAGCACGACAATAAGGCTGGCGGCGATCAGGCAAGGCTTCATTCTCATCATTGCGCATTCCATCCGAAAATCATGGTGAAACCTCCGCCGCGGCCGGGGCCGCACGGCGGGCCAGCCGCGCGGCGCGGCGGCGTTCGCGCCACAGGCGCAGGCGGTCGAGTGAGAGATAGACGACCGGCGTCGTGTAAAGCGTCAGCAACTGGCTCAGGATCAGGCCGCCGACGATCGAAATGCCGAGCGGCTGGCGCATCTCGGCGCCATCGCCGCGTCCAAGCATCAGCGGCAAGGCGCCGAACAGCGCCGCCATCGTCGTCATCATGATCGGCCGGAAACGCAGCAGGCAGGCTTCACGGATCGCCTCGCGCGGATCGAGACCGCGCTGGCGCTGCGCCTGGATGGCGAAGTCGATCATCATGATCGCGTTCTTCTTGACGATGCCGATCAGGAGGATGACGCCGATCAACGCGATGATCGAGAAGTCGGTTTTGAAGGCCAGCAGCGCGAGAATCGCGCCGACGCCCGCCGAGGGCAGCGTCGACAGGATCGTGAGCGGATGCACGAGGCTCTCGTAGAGCACGCCAAGCACGATATAGACGGCCAGCAGCGCCGCCAGGATCAGGATCGGCTGGCTGCTGAGCGAGGCCTGGAAGACCTTGGCCGTGCCCTGAAACGAGCCGATCAGCGTCGACGGCGCGCCGAGTCGCTGCATCGCCGTATCGATCGCCCGCGTCGCCTGCGACAAGGACACGCCAACCGGCAGGTTGAAGGAAATCGTTGACGCGGCGAACTGCCCCTGGTGATTGACGGCCAGCGGCGTCGAGGTCGTCTCCCAGCGCGCGAAAGCCTTGAGCGGTACCTGTACCGTCCCGCCGGCGGCGGTCGTGCCAACGACATAGACATCCTTGAGGCTCTCCTGGCTCTGCCAGTATTCCGGCGCAGCCTCCATGACGACGCGATACTGATTGAGCGGATGGTAGATCGTCGACACCTGGCGCTGGCCGAAGAGATCGTTGAGCGTCGCGTCGATCAGCCGCTGGTTGAGACCGAGCCGGGCGATGGCGTCGCGATCGACGACGAGCGAGGTCTGCAGGCCCTTGTCCTGCTGGTCGGTATTGACGTCGGCGAGTTCCTTCAACCCGCTCAACGCCGCCCGTACGCGCGGCTCCCAGGTACGCAGTTCCTCGATGCTGTTCGCCTGCAGCGTAAACTGGTAGAGCGCATTGGCCGCCCGTCCACCGACGCGGATATCCTGGACCGGCTGGAGAAAGAGGTTGGCGCCCGGCTCCTGCGCGAGCTTGCGACGCAGGCGGTTGATTACCTGGTCGGCCGAAACGTCGCGTTCGCCGCGCGGCTTGAGCGAAACGAACATGAAACCGGAATTGCGCTGGCCGCCGCCGGTAAAGCCGATGACGCTCTTCACAGCCGGATCGCTGCGTACGATGGCGATGAAGCTGGCGAGCTTCTCGCGCATCGACTGGAAGGAAATGCTCTGGTCGGCCTGGATGTTGCCAACGATGCCGCCGGTATCCTGCTGCGGGAAAAACCCCTTCGGCACGATGCTGTAAAGATAGATATTGAAGGCGATCGTGCCGAGCAGCAGGAGCAACATCAGGCGCCCGTGCGCCAGCGCCCAGTCGAGCGAGCGGCGGTACCCGGAAAGCATGATCGCGAACAGGCGGCCGCTGCCGGCCGGGGCATCCTTGGTCGCCGCGTTCCCGGCCGATGCGTTTTCGGCCGATGCGCGCCGACGCAGCAGGCGCGCGCACATCATCGGCGTCGTCGTCAGCGAAATGACGAGCGAGATGAGGATCGCCGCCGACAGCGTGAAGGCAAACTCGCGGAACAAGCGGCCGATGATGCCGCCCATGAGCAGGATCGGGAGGAACACGGCGATCAGCGACAGGCTCATCGACAGCACCGTAAAGCCGACCTCGCGCGCGCCCTGCAGCGCCGCCTGGAAGGGTTCCATGCCGTCCTCGATATGGCGCGAGATGTTCTCGAGCACGACGACGGCATCATCGACGACGAAGCCGGTGGCGATCGTCAGCGCCATCAATGACAGGTTGTTGAGGCTGAATCCGGCGAGATACATGATGCCGAAGGTGCCGACCAGCGAGACCGGCACGGCGACAATCGGCACCAGCGCGGCGCGCGCGTTGCGCAGAAAGAGGAAGACGACGAGCACGACGAGCGCGATCGAAATCATCATCGTGCGCTCAACCTCGACGAGCGAGGCGCGGATCGTCGGCGTGCGGTCGTTCGCCACCTCAAGATCGATCGACGCAGGGATCGAGGCACGCAACTGCGGCAGCAGCGCCTTGACGGCGTCGACGGTCTCGATGATGTTGGCACCGGGCTGCCGGTTGATGATCAGCATGACGGCGGGTTTGCCGTTGAAGAGACCGGCGTTGCGCACATCCTGTTCGGAATCCTCGACCTTGGCGACGTCCGAGAGGCGCACGGCGGAACCGTTGTGCCATGAAACGACGAGCGGCATGTAGTCGGCGGCCTTCATCGCCTGGTCGTTGGCAACGACCTGCCACTGCCGGTCGCCCGATTCGAGCGCGCCCTTGGGCCGGTTGGCATTGGTCGCGACGATCGCCGCGCGCAGATCCTCGACGCCGATACCGGCGCGCGCCAGCACGCCCGGATTGACCTCGACGCGTACCGCCGGCAGCGAACTGCCGCCGACGCTGACCTGCCCGACGCCCTTCACCTGCGCGATCTTCTGCGCCAGGATCGTCGACGCCGCGTCGTACATCTGGCCGCGCGTCATCGATTCCGACGTCATGCCGAGGATGAGCACCGGCGCATCGGCGGGATTGACCTTGCGATAGGTCGGATTGCTCGGCAGTCCCGTCGGCAGGAGGTTGCGCGCGGCGTTGAGCGCTGCCTGCACGTCACGGGCGGCGCCGTTGATCTCGCGATCGAGGTCGAACTGCAGGGTAATGCGCGTCGAGCCGAGCGAACTCGTCGAGGTGATTTCGGTGACGCCGGCGATCGTGCCGAGCGACCGTTCGAGCGGTGTCGCCACCGTCGCCGCCATTGTTTCCGGGCTGGCGCCGGGCAAGGACGCCTGCACCGAGATCGTCGGAAAATCGACCTGCGGCAGGGGCGAGACCGGCAACAGGCCGAAGGCCAGCGCGCCGAACAGGGCGATACCCGCTGTCAGCAGTGTGGTCGCCACCGGGCGCCGGATGAAGGTCGTGGAAATGAACATCGCCGCTCAGCCCGCCGAACCCGTGTCTTCGGGAACGTCCTCGGACACGAAGCGGCTGTGGATGCGCCGGCCGAAGCGCCGCGCCAACCGGTCGAAGGCGAGATAGATGACCGGCGTCGTAAACAGCGTCAGCACCTGGCTGACGATCAGGCCGCCGACCATGGTGAGGCCAAGCGGATGCCGCAATTCGGCGCCGACGCCGTTACCGAGCATCAGCGGCAAGGCGCCGAGCAGTGCCGCCATCGTCGTCATCAGGATCGGCCGGAAGCGCAGCAGGCAGGCCTCGAAGATCGCCTCGCGCGGCGTCTTGCCCTGCTCGCGCTCGGCTTCGAGCGCGAAGTCGATCATCATGATCGCGTTCTTCTTGACGATGCCGATCAGGAGGATGATGCCGATGATCGCGACAATGTCGATGTCGGCCCCCGCCAGCAGGAGCGCCAGCAAGGCGCCGACACCGGCCGAGGGCAGCGTCGACAGGATCGTCACCGGATGCACGTAGCTCTCGTAGAGCACGCCGAGCACGATGTACATGACGACGATCGCTGCAAGGATCAGCAGCAGCGTATGGTCGAGCGAGGCCTGGAAGGCACGCGCCGCCCCCTGGAAGGACGTCTGCACGCTGGCCGGCGGATCGAGTTCCTGTTGCGCCGTCGTGATCGCCTTGACGGCATGGCCGAGCGAGACGTCGGGCGCCAGGTTGAACGACAGCGTCGCCGCCGGGAACTGGCCGATGTGATTGACCGAGAGCGGCATCGTCCGCTCGGAAATCTTCGCAATCGCCGAGAGCGGCACCTGCACGGCCGATCCGCCCGTCGTCGACACGAGATAGAGTTCATTGAGCGAGAGCGGATTCTGCTTGAATTCGGGCTTGACCTCGAGAACGACCCGATAGAGGTTCGACTGCGTAAAGATCGTCGACACGATGCGCTGGCCGAAAGCGTTGTAGAGCAGATTGTCGATCGCCGCGACGCTGATGCCGAGCCGGCTGGCGCTGGCACGGTCGATGTCCACATAGGCCTGCAGGCCCTTGTCCTGCACGTCGCTGGCAACATCGACGAGTTCCGGCAGGCGGCGCAGACGCTCAAGCAGCTTCGGCACCCAGACGGCGAGTTCGTCGGGATTGGCGTCCTCGACGC
This sequence comes from uncultured Propionivibrio sp., assembly GCF_963666255.1. Taxonomy (NCBI): domain Bacteria; kingdom Pseudomonadati; phylum Pseudomonadota; class Betaproteobacteria; order Rhodocyclales; family Rhodocyclaceae; genus Propionivibrio; species uncultured Propionivibrio sp. The sequence continues at coordinate 21,845 of NZ_OY762657.1, forward strand.
TGTACTGGTACTGCGTGCGGCTGACACGGTTCTCGATCGTCAGATCCTGCACCGGCTGCAGATAGACGGAGATGCCAGCAACCCCGGCGAGCCTCGGTTGCAGGCGCCGGATGACGGCGCTGGCATCGGCGTCGCGTTGCGCCTTCGGCTTCAGGTTGATGAGCAGGCGGCCGCTGTTGAGCGTGGCGTTGGCGCCATCGACGCCGATGAATGACGACAGGCTATCGACGGCCGGATCGGCGAGCAGCGCATCGACGACCGCCTGCTGACGTTCGGCCATCGCCGGGAACGAAATCGACTGCGGTGCCTCGGTCACCCCCTGGATGACACCGGTATCCTGGACGGGGAAGAAGCCCTTTGGCACGACGAGGTAGAGCAGCACGGTCAGCGCCAGCGTGCCGAAAGCGACGAGCAGCGTCGCCGCCTGACGGTCGAGCACCCAGGCCAGCACCTTGCCGTAACTGGCGATGATCGCGTCGAAGACCGCGCCGCTCCAGCGAAAGAAGCGCCCCTGTTCGGCTTCGGGCGTGTGATGCAGCAGGCGCGCGCACATCATCGGCGTCAGCGTCAGCGAGACGGCCGCCGAAATCAGGATCGCCACCGCCAGCGTAATGGCGAACTCGCGGAACAGACGACCGACGACCTCGCTCATGAACAACAGCGGAATCAGCACGGCGATCAGCGAGACGGTCAGCGAAATGATCGTGAAGCCGATCTGCTGCGCCCCCTTGAGCGCCGCCTGCAAGGGCGACTCGCCCTCTTCGACGTAGCGGGCGATATTCTCGATCATCACAATGGCATCATCGACGACGAAGCCGGTGGCGATCGTCAGTGCCATCAGCGTCAGGTTGTTGATCGAGAAGCCGGCAAGGTGCATGACGCCGAAGGTGCCGACCAGCGACAACGGCACGGCGACGCTCGGGATGATCGTCGCCGGCACGTTGCGCAGGAAGACGAAGATGACCATGACGACGAGCGCGATCGAGAGCAGCAGCTCGAAACGCACGTCGTCGATCGAGGCGCGAATCGTCGTCGTCCGGTCGGTCAGAACGCGCACGTCGACCGACGGCGGCAGCGCCGCCTGCAGCTGCGGCAGCAGGCGCTTGATGCGATCCACCGTCTCGATAACATTGGCACCGGGCTGGCGCTGGATGTTGAGCACGATCGCCGGCTGCTGCCGTCCGTTGACCGCCGCCCAGGCGGCCAGACGGGCGTTCTCGGCGCCATCGACGACGTCGGCGACATCGGCGACGCGGATCGGCGCACCGTTACGCCACGCGATCACCAGTTGCCGGTATTCGTCGGCCGAGCGCAGTTGGTCATTGGCGTCGATGGTCGAGGCACGCGTCGGCCCGTCGAAGCTGCCCTTGGCCGAATTGACGTTGGCGGCGGCGATCGCCGTGCGCAAATCCTCGAGATTGAGCCCGTTGGCGGCAAGCGCCTTGGGATTGGCCTGCAGGCGCACCGCCGGACGCTGTCCGCCGGCGAGGCTGACGAGGCCGACGCCCGGCAGCTGCGACAGTTTCTGCGCCAGCCGGGTGTCGACGAGATCCTCAACCTTCGGCAAGGGCAGCGTCTGCGAGGTAATTGCCAGCGCCATGACCGGCGTATCGGCCGGATTGACCTTGCTGTAAATCGGCGGCATCGGCAGATCGGTCGGCAGGAAGGAGTTGGCGGCGTTGATCGCCGCCTGCACCTGTTGCTCGGCGACATCGAGACTGACGTCGAGCGTGAACTGCAGCGTAATCACCGAGGCGCCGCCCGAGCTCGTCGATGACATCTGGTTGAGCCCCGGCATCTGTCCGAACTGGCGTTCGAGCGGCGCCGTAATCGACGATGTCATGACATCGGGACTGGCGCCCGGATAGAGCGTCGTCACCTGGATGGTCGGATAGTCGACCTCTGGCAGCGCCGACACCGGCAGGAAACGGTAGGCAAGCAGGCCGGCCAGCAGAATGGCCAGCATCAGCAGCGAGGTCGCGACCGGCCGCAGGATGAACTGACGCGAAGGATTCATTCGCGGCCCTTGGCGTCCGTCGTCGCTGCTTTTGTCGCCGCTGTCGCGCCCGCCTCGGGACTGCGGCGTTCGCCCGCCTCGGCCGGCGCGCCCTCGGGCGGCCACCTGCCTTCGCCGCGACGTGCACCGGGTTGCGCATCTGCCTGCGCACCTGCCACACCGCCGGGCGGTTTGCCTTTCGGCCCGCCCATCTGGCGCGACTCGGGCGTCATGATCTCGACCTTGGCATCCTGCCGCAGCTTGTCGGCGCCATCGACGACGACCTGCTCGCCCGGAGCAATCCCCTTTTCAATGGCGACGACATTGGCATTACCGGCACCGAGCGTCACCGGACGCACCGCCACCTTCTTCTCGGCCGGGTCGATGACATAGACAAAGGTGCCCGGCGTCCCGCGCTGCACGGCGGCGACCGGCACCAGCGTCGCGCCGCGACGGGTGTCGACGCGCAGCGACGCGTTCACGAACTGGTTGGGAAAGAGCGCCTGGTCGTCGTTGGCGAACTCGGCCTTGAGCTTGACCGTGCCGGTCGTCGTATCGATCTGGTTATCGACCGAGGCGAGCTTGCCGATCGCCAGCCGCGTCTTGTTCTCGCGGTCCCAGGCCTCAACCTGCAGCGTTTCTCCGGCGTTCACCCGTTGCAGCACCGGCCCGAGACTGTCAGCCGGAATCGAGAAGACCAGCAGGATCGGCTGCGTCTGTGTGATGACGACGATGCCGGTGGTATCACTGGCCTTGACCATGTTGCCGAGATCGACCTGGCGCAGGCCGAGCCGTCCGGAGATCGGCGCCGTGACGCGGGTGAATTCGAGTTGCAGCCGCGCCGTGTTGAGGTTGCCCTGATCGGCGAGCACGGTACCACGATACTGCTTGACGAGCGCTTCCTGCGCATCGAACTGCTGGCGGGCGATCGAATCCTTTTCCAGCAGCGCACGGTAACGTTCGAGGTCGATCAGCGCATTGGCGAGCAGCGCGTGATCGCGTACCAGCTGGCCGTTGACCTGTTCGAGCGCGGCCTGGAAGGGACGCGGGTCGATCTCGGCAAGAACATCGCCAGCCTTGACGAGCTGCCCTTCATGAAAGGCAATGCGCACGAGTTGACCATCGACACGCGGCTTGACCACCGTGGTGTTGCGCGCCGTTACCGTACCGAGCGCATTGACGATGACATCGATATCGCCGCGCAACGCTTCGGCCGCCATCACCGGCACCGGCCGACCGTCCATACCGCGCCGGCCTCCTGGCCCACCAGGACCGCCCGGCCCGCTCGCCGCCTCCTGCCCACCGGCCTGCCACGGCAGGCCATACAGCCCGTAGTACGCGGCGGCGCCCGCCACCAGCAGTGCGCCCGACAGCGCCCAGACGGTTTTCTTCTTCATGTCTCCAGTCCCAGACAATCCCGTCCGATTCGCGCGGCATACCAAAGGGGCATACCTGAACGGCGCGAAGAATCCGGGCGGTCAACAGAATGGCACTATAGCAAACGCAGCGGCAGCGGTTACCAGACTGGAATATTTTGCAACGATTGCGCCCGGCGCCTGTCACGCCGCAAGACAGCGAGACAGCGGGACAGGCGCATCGGCGAGAAACCCGGACTACAGCAGTTCCGGAATCGTCACCAGCGAATAACCGGCCCGACGCAGGCCGTCGCGGATCGCCTCGGCGACGGCCACAGCCTCTTCGTTGTCGCCATGCACGCAGATGCTCTGCGGATTGACCGGAATGCGCTTGCCGGTAATCGAGATCAGCGCCCGTTCCTCGACCATGCGCATGACATGAGCAAGGCTCGCCTCGGCACCGTGGACCATCGCGCCCGGCTGGCTGCGCGGCACGAGATTGCCATCGTCGAGATAGGCGCGGTCGGCAAAAATTTCCTCGACGATCGTCAGCCCGAGCGCCTGTCCGGCCAAAGCCATCTGCGAGGCGGCCGGCGCCAGCAGGATCAGCGAGGGATCGAGCCGATGCACGGCGCGCGCGACAGCATCGGCGACCTTGCGGTCGGCGCTGGCGATATTGGACAGCGCGCCATGCGGCTTGACGTGGGTCACGCGCGTCCCCTGCGCCCGCGCGCAGGCATCGAGCGCACCGATCTGGTAAATCAGCATGGCTTCGAGCTCGGGTGCCGGAATGTCCATGCGCCGCCGCCCGAAGCCCTGCAAATCGGGGAAGGACGGATGCGCGCCGATGCTGACGCCATTTTCCCGGGCGCGCGTCACCGTCTTGATCATCACCAGCGGATCGCCGGCGTGATAGCCGCAGGCGACGTTGGCCGAATTGACCGTGCGCAGCATCGCGTCGTCGCCGGCCATTTCCCAGGCGCCGAAACTCTCGCCCAGGTCCGAATTGAGGTTCAACTTGATTGTCATTGCCATCTCCTCGCCGGGAAAATGCGGCGGCGGCCACTCGGCGACCGCCGCCATGGAACAGGAATTACCGGATGTCGCCGACCCACGCCTGCCAGCGCGCCGCCAGTTCCGTCCGCGCCGCCGCAGCCTGCACCGCATCGACGGCGATGAAGCGGATTGCCTCGCCCGGCCGCAACTGCGCGAGCCGCGGCAGATCGGCCGAAATCACCGTGGCGATTTTCGGATAACCACCGACGGTCTGGCAGTCGGCCAGGAGGATGATCGGCTGGCCGTTGGCCGGCACCTGGATCACGCCCGGCGTGACGCCATCGGAGACGATATCGGCGGCCGCCGCACTGCGATGCACCAGCGCCGTTCCTTCCAGACGCAGGCCCATGCGGTCGCTTTGCGGCGTAACGCGATACTCGCCGGCAAGAAAATCCTCAAGTGCCGCCGGCGTGAAATGATCGTCCTGCGGCCCGAGCACGACGCGAACCGGCCCCGCGTCGACCGACCAGGGCACGGCAGCGCGTTCCGGCCCGGAAGCCAGCTCGCACGGAATCTGCAGGCCGAAATTGATCGCCGCGCCGATCTCGGCACGCAGGTAGGTTGAGCGGCTGCCGAGTTGCACCGGCGTCGCAAAACCGCCCGAGACCGCGAGATACGCCGTCCCGCCCGGCTGGAAGCCAACCTGCAGCTCCTCGCCGGTTTCGAGCGCCACGCTCTGCCAGGGCAGCACTTCCGTCTCGTCGCCCTCGGCGCTGACGCGCGTCGCTGTCGCCGTACCGGCCAGGGCGAAACGCAACGGCCCGTTCAGCACGGCGAGCGACGGCCCGGCCGCACGGATTTCGATACAGGCGCAGTCGGCATCATTGCCGACGAGCGCATTGGCGCAGCGCGCCAGCCAGGGATCAAGACAGCCCGAGACGGCGATCCCCATGTGCCGATAACCGATGCGCCCCTGATCCTGAAGGCTGTTGGCGATGCCGGCGTTGACCACTTCGACAAGCCCGTTCATGGCCGCCCCTCCCGCACCAGCAGGCTGTCGCGCGCGATCTCGCCGCGCTGCGCCGCCGCTTCCATGGCATCGAACTCGGCCCGGTCGATCGCCCGCCACATCACCCGGTCACCCGACGCGAGCAGCGAGGGCGCCGCCTCGTCGGCGGCCGAGAACATTGGCATCGGCGTGCGCCCGAGCAGGCGCCAGCCGCCGGGACTTTCCCAGGGATAGACGGCACACATCGATCCGGCCACCGCCAGCGAACGCGCCGGCACCGCCTTGCGCGGCGAGGCGAGACGCGGCATCTCGAGTTCGGCCGGCAGCCCGCCCATGTAGGGAAAACCGGGCATGAAGCCGATCATATAGACCTCGAAACTGGTGCTCGTCATCTTCTCGATCACCGCCGCCGGCGTCAGACCCTTGGCCGCGGCCAACTCATTGAGGTCCGGCGCCAGATCGTCGTCGAAGCACACGGGAATGCACCAGCGACGGCCTTCGCGGCGCACCGCGCCGGCCGCCTGCGCCAGCGACACCAGCATGCGCCCGAGCGCCGCGCCGTCGCCGCGCGCCGGATCGTAATGCACGGTCAAGGAACGGTAGGTCGGCACGACATCGACGATTGCAGCACACTCGCCGCGTCCCCGCGCCGTTTCGAGCGCATCGAGCAGGCCGATGACGCGGGCGTGCAGCGCCGGGTCGATGCGGTCGCCGAACTCCACCGTCCACGCCGTATCGCCAAGCGGCAGCAGGCGCACGGCCATTTCCTGCGAAATCTCGCTTGTCATGAAGAAACTCACCCCTCCATGTGTTTCGGCAGCCAGCTGACGATCTCGGGAATGAAGTACATCAGCAGCACCATCACCACCATCAACACAAACAGCGGGAAGGCGTGCTTGGCGATGTAGCCGATATCCTTCTTGGTCATTCCCTGCAGCACGAACAGGTTGAAACCGACCGGCGGCGTCACCTGCGCCATTTCAACAACCAGCACGATGAAGATGCCGAACCAGATCAGGTCAATCTGCATCGCCTCGATCGTCGGCAGCAGCACGCCCATGGTCAGGACGACCATCGAGATGCCGTCGAGGAAGCAGCCGAGGACGGTGAAGAAGACAGTCAGCACGGCGATCAGCGCCAGCGGCGACAGATGCAGGCTGATGATCCATTCGGCCAGATGGCGAGGCAGCCCGATATACCCCATCGACAACGTCAGGAAGGCGGCACCGAAGAGGATCATGGCGATCATGCAGTAGAGGCGCGTCCCGCCCATCAGACTCTCGATGAAAGTCTTCCAGGTCAGATCACCTTGCACGCCGGCAATGATCAGGGAGCCGACGACACCGAGCGCGGCCGCTTCTGTGGCGGTGGCGATGCCGGTATAGATCGAGCCGAGCACGGCAACGATCAGTGAGACGACCGGGATCAGGTGACGCGATTCATAGACCTTCTGCATGAAGCTCAGCTGCTGGTCGGCCGGCGGCACCTTCTCGGGATTCATCAACGCCCAGACGATCGTGTAGCCCATGAACAGGCCGGCCAGGATGATGCCCGGCAGCACGCCGGCAATGAACAGCTTGGCGATCGAGACGTTGGCCATGACGCCATAGACGATCATGATGATCGACGGCGGGATCAACAGACCGAGCGTGCCGGCGCCGGCCAGCGTGCCGATCGAGATCGACTCGGGATAGCCGCGCTTCTTGAGTTCCGGCAGTGTCATCTTGCCGATCGTCGCACAGGTCGCCGCCGACGAACCCGACACCGCCGCGAAGATCGTGCAGCCGATGATGTTGGTATGAAGCAGCCGTCCCGGCAGGCGATCGAGCCAGGGCGCCAGCCCCTTGAACATGTCTTCCGAGAGTTTGGTACGGAAGAGTATCTCGCCCATCCAGATGAAGAGCGGCAATGCCGTCAGCGTCCACGAGGAGGCCGAGCCCCAGATGGTGATGACCATGCTGTCGCCGACCGGGCGGTTGGTGAACAGCGCCATGCCGATCCAGGCGACGCCGGTCAGGGTCAGACCTATCCAGACGCCGCTGCCGAGAATGGCGAACAACGCGAGGATGAGAAAAGCGGTAACGTAAAGTTCCATTGAAAGTATCCCCGTCGCTAAGGCTATTCGGTACGCGCCATTTCGCCGGATTCCTCGCGGACCTTGCGGCCGGCCAGGAGATCGACGAGTTCGGCGACGAAAGCGAGCGCCAGCACGGTCGTGCCGACGGCCATGCCGATCTGCGGAATCCACAGCGGCGTCGCGTCGAGACCGGTGGAGATGTCGTTGTAATTCAGCGATTGCTGCACCAGCTGGATCGAGTACCAGGCCAGCGCGCAAGCCACCGCCAGCGCGACGACATGACAAAAGACATCCATGCGCCGATACCCGGCGTCAGACAGGCGGTTGATGACCAGCGTCACGCGGATGTGCTCGCCGCGGCGCAGGGTCGTCGCCAGCGCGAGAAACGCGGAGGCGGCCATGCAATAGCCGGCGTAGGCATCGGCACCGTGCAGGTCGAGCGCCGGCACGATGCGGCCGAAAATGCTCGAGAGCACCGCCAGCAAGGTACCGATCATGAACAGGCCGGCCAGCCAGCCGCTCGCCTCAAACAGGCGATCAAATAGAGTTCGCATTCGAAACATTCCCCCAAAAGGACGGACGCCCCGCGGGGCGTCCTGTCTGGCACTTACTTACGGTAGGCGTCGATGATGGCTTGGCCCTCGGCGCCCGTCTGCGTCGTCCAGTCGCCGATCATCGTCAGGCCGATCTTCTTGAAATCGGATTGCAGCTGGTCGGAACCGGCGCTGACGGTCATGCCGTTCTTGACGAGTTGTTCCTTGTACCACTTGTTCTTCTCTTCGCTGGTCTTCCAGCCGCGCACCTCGGCAGCCGCAGCCGCCTTGAGCACGGCGTCCTGAGTCGGCTTGTCGAGCTTGTCGAAGGCCTTCTTGGAGACGATGACAAGGTTCTTGGGCAGCCAGGCATTGACTTCGTAGTAGTACTTGACCTGTTCCCACACCTTGCTGTCATACCCGGTCGCGCCCGAAGTCATGAAGGTCGTCACCGCGCCGGTCGCCAGCGCCTGGGTGAGTTCGGCCGCCTGGATCGTCACCGGCTGCGCGCCGACGAGCTGGGCGATGCGGCTGGTGTTCGGGTTGTAGGCGCGCCACTTGGCGCCCTTGAGGTCGGCCGCCGAATTGAGCGGCTTGGCGCTGAAGATTCCCTGCGGCGGCCACGGCACATTGAACAGCACCTTCAGGCCCTGTTTGGCAAGCCTTGCTTCGGTCGCCGCCTTGGCCGCGGCTTCGAGCTTCTTGGCTGCCGGATAACCGGTCGCCAGGAAGGGAATCGAATCGACGCCGAACATCGGATCCTCGTTCGAGAAGCCGGAGATGATGATTTCGCCGATATCGGCCTGCCCGCCCTGGACAGCGCGCTTGATTTCGTTGGCCTTGAACAGCGAGCCGCTGTCATGCACGGTGATCTTCAGCTTGCCCTGCGTCGCCTTGTCGACGTCGTCGGCGAACTGGCGGATGTTTTCCGTGTGGAAATTGTTCGCCGGATAACCGGTCGGCATATCCCACTTGGTCTGCGCCTGCGCCGAGGCACCAAAACAGAGCATCGCCGAAACGGAACCGGCGACAACGAGCTTCTTGAACATAGCTTTCTCCCACGAGAAAAATCGAATCAACAAGAATCCGCACGGAAAACAATCCGCCCGGGACGCCAACCACAGACACGAGCAATGCTTTTATATCAGTCGCTTAGAAAAACAGCATATTGGCCTGACCAAACGAGCAAACACAACGCTAATAAAACATCAATATAATGTCAATGAAAATTCCGTATAACATCTTGAAGTTTTCGCACCACTCAGGGGAATAGCACATGACCACCCGTACTCCCTCTAGCAAGGATCATGCAAAGGAACAGCCGCGCATCGTTTCTTCGGCGCACCTGGTCTCGGAAAAATCCCCGGAACTCTCGGAAATCGAATTCGGGCTGATCATCTTCTCGCACGCGTTCAACCGCTGGATGATCCGCTGCATGAGCGCCGCAGGCGTCAAGGACATGACACCGGTCGACGTGATGGTGATGCACCACATCAACCACCGCGGTTCGGAAAAGCGTCTCGCCGACATCTGCTTCGTCCTCAACATCGAGGACACGCACGTCGTCTCCTACTCGGTCAAGAAACTGCTCGGCATGGATCTGGTGCAGAGCACCAAACGGGGGAAGGAAGTCTTTCTCAAGGCGACCGAAGCCGGCGCGGCGCTCTGCGCGCGCTATCGCGACGTACGCGAAGCCTGCCTGCTACCGGGCTTTTCGGGCGAATCCGAGGAAAACGGCCGCTTCGGCGAGGTGGCGCAACTCCTGCGCACGCTGTCCGGCCGTTATGACCAGGCGGCGCGCGCCGCCTCGTCGTATTGATCGTATCGATCGGGGGGGGCTGTCTCAGCGCCCGCGGTAAAGCACGCTCGGATGGATCTCGTGCAAAACCTTCTGGATGCCGAGTCGCGACTTGAGATTGAGAATCACCGGCGAACGGGTGTTGGCACCGATCACGCCATCGGCGGAAGCATCGCGGTAAACAATCACGACCACGGCGGCGTCGGACGGGTCCGACAATCCGAGCACGGCGCAATCCTCGTCGGAAAGTTCGATGTCGTAGGCGAGATCGAGCGCCTCGGGCACGACGATCGGAAACATCACCTGCGAATCATCCACCGACTGCAGCCAGAACACCGTGCTGCCGCCCTCCTGGTGGAAGAGCTTGAAACGGTGATGCGTCTCGAATCCGGCCAGCCCCTGCGGAAAATTGAACAGCGTATCGGGGTCCACGTCCACGTTCTTGAGCCCCAGTCGGTCGATATCGATCTTCATGCATCTCTCCCTGTCAAAATCATGCCTGGCCGAACTATCCGGCGCCTTTGACCGGCATTATGCTACGTGCAAGGCGCGGGCGCCAACACCCGCTCGCACACTTGTCTTTTCGACCCTGATTGCGTAGTGTTCGCCCTCTTTTCCTTTCGACAAGAAACACCGATGTCCTCTGCAGAACTCCGCATCACCCAGAAGATCGCTGAAGAAGTCGGCTGCCGCCTGCAACAGGTGGTGGCCACCGTTACCCTGCTCGACGAAGGCGCCACCGTCCCGTTCATCGCCCGCTACCGCAAGGAAGTCACCGGCGGACTCGATGACACCCAGTTGCGCCTGCTCGACGAGCGGCTGACCTATCTGCGCGAACTCGAAGACCGCCGCGCCGCGATCCTCGCGTCGATCGAGGAACAAGGCAAGCTGACGCCCGAACTCGCCGCCCAGATCGACGGCGCCGAAACCAAGCAGAGCCTCGAAGACCTCTACCTGCCGTACAAGCCGAAACGCCGTACCAAGGCGCAGATCGCGCGCGAAGCGGGCCTCGCGCCGCTCGCCGAAGCGCTGCTCGCCGACCCGACGCTGTCGCCGGAAAGCGAAGCCGAAAAATACCTCAACGCCGACGCCGGCTTTACCGACACCAAGGCAGTTCTTGACGGCGCGCGGCAGATCCTGATGGAGCAGTTTTCCGAAGACGCCGTCCTGCTCGGCGACCTGCGCGCTTATCTCGACGATCATGCCGTCGTCAAATCGACCGTGGTCGAGGGCAAGGAGACCGAGGGCGCCAAGTTCCGCGATTATTTCGATTATTCGGAACCGCTCGCCAGCGTCCCCTCGCACCGCGCGCTCGCGCTCTTCCGCGGCCGCAACGAAGGCATGCTGCAGGTCGCGCTGGTGCTCGATTCGGAACTCGATGAAGCCAACAAGCCGGTCGGCCACAACCCGTGCGAGGCGCGTATCGCCAAGCGTGCGGGCATCAGCGACCAGGGCCGTCCGGCCGACAAATGGCTGTCCGACACCGTACGCTGGACCTGGCGCATCAAGGTCTTCATGCATCTTGAATCGGACCTGATGAACGCGCTGCGCGAACGTGCCGAGGAGGAAGCCATCCGCGTCTTCGGCACCAACCTGCACGACCTGCTGCTCGCCGCGCCGGCCGGTCCGCGCACGACGATGGGCATCGACCCTGGCATCCGCACCGGCTGCAAGGTCGCCGTCGTCGATGCCACCGGCAAGCTGCTCGAAACCGCCACGATCTATCCGCACGAACCTCGCTGCGACTGGAACGGCGCCCTGCACACGCTGGCCGTGCTGGCGAAGAAACACAACGTCAATCTGATCAGCATCGGCAACGGCACCGCCTCGCGCGAGACCGACAAGCTCGCCGCCGACCTCATCCGTGGCCTGCCGGAACTGCGCATGACCAAGATCGTCGTCTCGGAAGCCGGCGCCTCGGTCTATTCGGCCTCCGAATATGCTGCCCGCGAATTCCCCGAACTCGACGTCAGCCTGCGCGGCGCCGTCTCGATTGCGCGCCGCCTGCAGGACCCGCTCGCCGAACTCGTCAAGATCGAGCCGAAATCGATCGGTGTCGGCCAGTACCAGCACGACGTCAGCCAGACCAAGCTGGCACGCGCGCTCGACGGTGTCGTCGAGGACTGCGTCAATGCCGTCGGTGTCGACGTCAATACCGCCTCGATCCCGCTGCTGACACGCGTGTCGGGCCTCAACAGCACGTTGGCCAGCAACATCGTCGCCTTCCGCGACAAGCACGGCGCCTTCGCCAACCGCAAGGCGCTGCTTGAGGTGCCACGCATGGGCGACAAGACCTTTGAACAAGCCGCCGGCTTCCTGCGCGTCATGAGCGGTGACAACCCGCTCGACGCCTCGGCCGTCCACCCGGAAGCCTATCCGCTGGTCGAACGCATCCTGGCCGACATCAAGAAGGGCATCAAGGACGTCATCGGCGATACGCGCCTTGTGAAGTCGCTGCAGGCGGTCAAATACACCGACGAGAAATTCGGTCTGCCGACCGTGCAGGACATCCTCAAGGAACTCGAAAAACCGGGCCGCGACCCGCGTCCGGAATTCAAGACCGCCGTGTTCAAGGACGGCGTCGAGGAAGTCAAGGACCTGCGTCCCGGCATGCTGCTCGAAGGCGTCGTCACCAACGTCGCCAACTTCGGCGCCTTCGTCGATATCGGCGTGCATCAGGACGGCCTCGTGCACATCTCGTCGCTCTCGAACAAGTTCGTCAAGGACCCGCGCGAAGTCGTCAAGGCCGGCGACGTCGTCAAGGTCAAGGTGCTCGAAGTCGATCTGCCGCGCCAGCGCATCGCGCTGACCATGCGCCTGACCGACGACGTGCCGGCCGGACCGAAGACCGGCAACGTGCCGATGAGCGGCAAGGCGCGACAGCAGCAGGCACGCCAACCGGAGCAATCCGGCGCCATGGCGGCGGCATTTGCCAAACTGAAGCGCTGATCCCGGGCGGGGCGCCGTCCCCGCCTCCCTGCAAACGAAAGGAGTCCCGCATGGTCCTGCTTGAATTCTCGATGTTCCCGACCACCGTCGGCGAAAGCAAGAGCGCCTATGTCGCTCGCATTATCGACATCATCGACCGGAGCGGCGTCACCTACCAGCTGACGCCGATGGGCACCATCCTCGAAGGCGAATGGTCGGAGGTGATGGGCGTCGTCACCGCCTGCTTCGAAGCGCTCAAGGCCGACTGCCCGCGCATCAGCACGCAACTCAAGGTTGATTACCGCGCCGGCAGCGACAGCCGGATGAAGACGAAGATCGCCGCGGTCGAGAACCATCTCGGACGCAAGCTGTCGACTTGATCCCAACACTGACTTGCGCACCCCGATGATCACGGTCTATGGCATCAAGAACTGCGACACGATGAAAAAGGCGTTCGCCTGGCTTGATGCAAACGGCATCGCCTACGAATTTATCGACTACAAGCAGGCCGGCGTGGTCGCCGACCGCCTGCCCGACTGGAACCGTCGAGCCGGCTGGCAAACGCTCCTCAACACGCGCGGCCTGATGTGGCGCAAGCTCTCCGAAGCCGAACGCGCCGACCTCGACGAAGACAAGGCGCTGGCGTTGATGACCCGACATCCGGTACTGGTCAAGCGTCCGGTCCTCGACACCGGAAAGACGTTGCTCGTCGGTTTCTCGTCCGAAAGCTACGGCGAAACGCTGGGCTGACTTTTCCTCACTGCCTCGGCAGACAGCGAAAAAACCATTGCAATGCCGGCCAAGTGCCGGCATCATTTCTTCGTCACGGCGAACACCAGACGCCGAACCCGCTCCGAAACATAAAAACACCAGCTCCCGGAGCCTTCCCCAGAAAAACAGATGACACGTGTCGCCATGTCGCGACGCAAACGGCGCGCGCGCCGCACATTCAACATCTCGGGGACTGTCTCAGGAGAATATGGCAATGTTTCGTCAGGACACTGCGAGCCTTCGTTGCGCGTCCGTTGCCTGGGTGCACGCCCGGGCGCGACGAAGCGCGGTGGTGCGCGCCCCCCGGCATTTGAATCCATCCATTGGCCTGTCGCTCGGTCTGCTCCTCGCCATCACCCCCGCCGCCCACCTACGTGCGCAAACCTCCTTCGACAGTTCGCCGCTGTCGATCAGCGGATTCGGCACCCTGGGCGCCGTACGCGCAAGCAATCCGCAGATCGAAGTGCTGCGCGACTCGTCGCAACCGAAGGCCATCGACACCCAGTGGTCGACACGTACCGACTCGGCGCTCGGCGTGCAGGCCGTCTATCGTTTCAGCGACACCCTCGATGCCGTCGTCCAGGCCGTATCGCATTATCAGCAAAACGGCAGTTTCCGCCCCGACCTCACCTGGGCCTTCCTCAAGTACGACGTAACACCGCGCTTCTCGGTACGCCTCGGACGCGTCGGCATCGAATTCCTGATGCAGGCCGATGCCCGCCTGGTCGGCTATTCGTATCTGCCGATCCGGCCGCCAACGGAATTCTACGGTTTTATCCCGATCAACTACGGCGACGGCGTCGATGCGCGCCTGCGCTGGCCGGTCGGCGACGGCATCCTGCGGCTCGAAGGCTTCGCCGGCCGGGCAGCCGACAACATTCCCAACTACAACTTCAAGGGAACGGGCATCTTCAAGGGAACGCTCGGCTACGACATCGGCGCCTGGCAGTTCCGCTACATCAACACCGAGGCAAAACTCGCCCACAACCGGGACAGCATGAAATCGTTCGTCGACGGGCTCACCCAGGCCGGCGCGGTGAGCGTCGCACGCAGCATCGAACTGCTGGACAAGGTCAGCACCTACCAATCGCTCGGCGCGGCCTATGACGACGGAAACTGGCAACTCCAGGCCGCCGTCAACACCATTCGGCACGAAGCCGCACAGATGCAGAACTCGCAAGCGCTGACCCTGCTGGCTGGCTATCGCTGGGGCCGTCTGACGCCCTACTTCAGCTATGCGCAGGCGAAGAATTCGCCAAAGCCGCTGACCTCCGGACTGCCGGGCGCACTCGCCGCCACATTCGACGAGGGTCTGGCGCAGGCGCTGCAATCATCGCAGATCAACAGCAGGACCCTTTCCGCCGGCATGCGCTGGGATTTCAGACGCAACATGGACCTCAAGGCCCAGATCGACCTGATTCACGCAGCCCCAGGATCCACCTTGCAGGTGCGCAACACCACCCCGAACGCCGGCGCCCGTGCCGCCGTCTTCAGTCTCTCGCTCGATTTCATTTTCTGACGGGAGAACACGGCGTGATCAGGACGGCATTTCTCGCGATACTCGGCTGGCTTCTGCTGGGTCCGGCATCGACTGCGGCGGAAATGATCGTCTTCGTCAATCCGCAAAGTGGCGTCGAACAGCTTACCCGCACGCAGATCACCAACATTTTCCTGGGCAATCACCGCGAATACCCCAACGGACTGATGGCCAAACCGATCGACTTGCCGGTCGCTGCCCCCGAAAAGACCCTGTTCTATCGTGCGCTGGTCAACAAGGATCTCGACCAGATGGCCGCCTACTGGTCGCGCCTCGTCTTCGCCGGCAACACCCAGCCGCCAATGCAGACAGGCACGGTCCAGGAGGCGGTGCAGGCGGTCGCAAACAATCGCAACGCCATTGGCTATGCGGACCGCAAACAAGTTGACCCGGCCCGGGTCAGGATCGTGTTCGCCTTCCCGTAACATGCGCACGCTATCGCCGACGACAGACGGTGCGGCAGACCGCTCAAAGCGCAGGCGCCCGCGATTTCGTTTGTATCCGCAACACCGGAGCCTTCTCGCCAAGACGCTGCTCATCGTTGCCGGCGCCACCTGCCTGACCTCGGCGATGATCGTCATTGCGGCGATCCTGATCACCTATCGGCAATTCGAAAGCAACGCCAAGGACAATCTCGACGAAACCATCGAGGCGATGCGCTCGATGGCCAGCATCGCCTGTTATGCCAAAGACGCCATGCTGGCGAAGGAAACGGCACAGGCCATCATCAAGAACAGCAATGTCCTGCAGGTCTCGATCACGGCCTACGGCAAAGTTCTCGGCAGCGCGGCTCGTGCCGGCAGCGGACCATTGTTCACCGAAGCATCGGACAGGGTGATCGAGCGCTCGCTGAGCTCCCCGTTCGACAGCGACGAAATCATCGGCAAGGTGTCGCTGATGCCGAACTGGCCGGAAATCAACCGGCGCGTACTCCAGTCGGTCGAATCGAACGCGACGATGATGCTGTTCATGGCCATCGCGATCATTTCGGTTGTCGGCTTCGTCATCACCTTCTTCATCGTCCACCCGGTGCAGATGATCTCGAACCAGCTTCACCGGCTGAACACCCACGAAGACGACGTCCTGAAGATGCCTGAAGGTCATGAGGCGAATGAACTCGGCCGCCTCGTCGCTGACATCAACGATCTGCTCGGGCGCCTGCGCAGTTCGCTCGCCCGCGAACACGAACTGCACCTGCAGCAAGTCATCCACGAAAAGCTCCGGTTGCCGGCCGCTGTGTTCGAACACAGTCACGAAGGCATCACCATCACCGATGCCGAAAACAACATCGTCGCCGTCAATCGGGCCTTCACCCAGATCACCGGCTATTCGGAAACCGACGTCCTCGGCAGGAATCCCAGCGTCCTGGCCTCCGGCCGGCACGGCAAGGAGTTCTACGCGCGCATGTGGCGCAGCCTCACGACGCTCGGCTACTGGAAAGGCGAGGTGTGGAACCGCTGCAAGAACGGGGAAATCAAACCCAAATGGTTCAGCATCAGCGTCATTCGCGACGGCACCGGCAAGGTCGAAAACTACCTGGCCATCTTTTCCGACATCACCGACCGCAAGCGGGCCGAAGAACGAATCGAATTTCTCGCCCACCACGATGCGCTGACCCAGTTGCCGAACCGCGTCCTGACCCGCGACCGCTTCGAGCAGGCCGTTGCCAGCGCAGCGCGCGACAATGCCGGTGTGGCGCTGCTCTACATCGACCTCGACAATTTCAAATACGTCAACGACACATTCGGCCACCAGGCCGGCGATCATCTCCTGCTCACCGTCGTCGAGCGGCTCAAGAAACACATGCGCGACAGCGACACCATTTCGCGCCAGGGCGGTGACGAGTTCCTGCTGATCCTCGGGCACATCCGCGACAAGGACGTCGTCGAGCGCGTCTGCCGCCAGCTCCTCGGCAACATCGCCTCGCCGTTCGACATCGAAGGCCATCTGGTTGGCATATCCGCCTGCATCGGCGTCGCCATGTATCCGGAAGACGGTACCGATTTCGGCACACTGCTCAAGAATGCCGACGCGGCAATGTACGCAGCGAAGACCGGCGGCAAGAACGCCTATCGTTTCTATGTCGAGGAAATGAATCTCGACGCGCTCGACAAGCTTCGCCTCAAGGCGCATCTGCGCAATGCCATCACCAACGGCGGCTTCCGCCTCGCCTATCAGGCACAGATCGACATCGCCAGCGGCAACATCGTCGGCGCCGAGGCGCTGGTTCGCTGGCATCGCTCCGACGAACACGACATCATCACCCCGGACCGTTTCATTGCGCTGGCGGAAGAATCCGGCCTGATCGGCGACATCGGGAATTGGGTCATCGAGGAGGCCTGCCGCCAGGCGACGCGATGGTTCACCGCCGACATCCCGCCACTTGTCATATCGGTCAATGTTTCGTCGCTGCAATTCAACGGTGAGGCCATCGTCGCCAGCGTCCGCAACGCGCTCCTGCGCACCGGCATGCCTTCGAGCTGGCTGGGTCTGGAATTCACCGAAACGGTCTTGCTCAGCGACATCCGCCATTCGGTCGCCATCATCGAAAAACTGAAATCACTCGGCGTCAGTCTCTCGATCGACGATTTCGGCACCGGATATTCGAGCCTCAGCTACCTGCAGCAACTCAAGGTCGACAAGCTCAAAATCGACCAGTCCTTCGTCCGCAACATCGGTTCGACGCCGGAAGGCAGCGGTATCATCGAGGCCATCGTTCACCTCGGTCAGGCCCTGAAGCTCACCGTCATCGCCGAAGGCGTCGAAACTGCGCAACAACTCGCGACGCTGAAGGCGCTCGGTTGCGACGAGGCACAGGGCTACCTGATCAGCCGCCCGCTCGAAGCCGAAGCATTCGAACAATTCCTCAGAGAGCGACCGCGGCGAAAATTACAGTAGAATAGTCGCCCGTTTAGCCAAGAAAGTGAATTGAAGCGATGCCAAACATCGTCCAACGTTTTTTGTTCGACGACCTCGACATTCGCGGCGCCGTCGTCCGCATGGACTCCGTCTGGCAGCAGTTGCTGACCGATCGCGACTACCCCGCGACAATCATCGACCTGCTCGGGCAGATGAGCGCCACCAGCGTGCTGCTTGCCGACGCGCTCAAGCAGCCGGGGCGGCTGACCATCCAGTTGCGTGGCAACGGTCCGCTGTCGCTGCTCGTGATCGATTGCAGCGAAACGCTCAACCTGCGCTGCATGGCACAGGTCGGCGAAAACATCGGCAGTTCGACCGCACTTGTCGAACTGCTCGGTCACGGCCAGCTTCTGCTCTCGCTCGACATGGCCTCGATGCGGGAACCCTACCAGAGCGTGGTTCCCGTCGTCGGCGACAGCATTGCCGCCATCTTCGAACACTATCTGGGGCAATCCGAACAACTCGCTTCGCGTTTCTTCCTAGCCGCTTCGTCCGAGGGCATCGCCGGCCTCTTCCTGCAAAAAATGCCCTCGACCGATGAGCGCGATGCCGACGGCTGGGCGCGCGTCGAGGCGCTGGCCGCCACCGTCACCAACGACGAACTGCTGTCGCTCGACAGCGAAGCGCTGCTGACCCGGTTGTTCCACGAAGAAACGGTGCGCCTTTTCGCCGCGCGCGAGATCATCCACCAGTGCCCGATGGACTGGGAGAAAGTCAGCAACATGCTGCGCACGCTCGGCCGCGAAGATGTCTACCGGACACTCGCGGCGAACGGCGCCGTCGTCATCCGTGACGACCTCGCAAACCATACCTACCGCTTCGACAAGGCAAAGATCGACGAGATCTTCAGCAACGTTTCCGACTCGCCGCGATCGGTGCACTGAGGCATTCGCAGCGCCGGGAAAACGAAAGCAGTTTGCAAGCTTGTCCGGCTAAAGTTCCCCTATCGCCAACGTACAGGGGGGAACATCAGCATGGACCGTCGTCAATTCAATCTCGGGCTGCTCGGACTCGGCGCCGCTTCGACACTGCCGCTCGGACTGGCCGCCTGCGCGACCGGTGCGACCGGCGAGAAACGCAGCGTCACCGGCATCGACACGCATGCCCACGTTTTTCATCGCGGCCTGCCCTTCGTACCGAACCGCCGCTATACGCCGGATTACGACGCCCTGCCCGCCGACTACCTGCGCATGCTCGACAGCAACGGCATGAGCCATGGCGTCATTGTCCCGATCAGCATACTCGGCACCAACAACGACTACACGCTGGAGGTCATCCGCCAGAGCGGCGGACGCGTGCGCGGGCTGGCGGTCATCGACCCGGCCAAGGACATCGGCAAGCTCGACGCACTCAATGCCGGCGGCATTGTCGGCATCCGCCTCAACCTGATCGGCAAACCGGTCGACGACATGAAGAGCAGCGTCTGGCGGGAACTCGTCGCCACCTGCCGCCGCCTCGACTGGCAGATCGAGGTCTATGACGACGCGTCGCGCCTGGCACAAACGGTGACGCCACTCATCGACCAGGGCGCCAAGGTCGTCGTCGACCACTTCGGCAAACCCGACGTCGGTCAGGGCATCAGCGATCCCGGCTTCAAGTATCTGCTGGGGGTAGCGGCCACGCGCCAGGTCTGGGTCAAGCTGTCGGCGCCCTACCGTTCGAGCGACGCCATCGCCGCCGACGCGGCGCCGCTGCTGCTCAAGGCTTTCGGCCCAGAGCGCCTGGTCTGGGGCAGCGACTGGCCGCACACGGCCTTCGAGGGCAAGGTCTCGCACCGTACGCTGCGCGCCCAACTCGACGGCTGGGTCCCGGACGCGGAAGCCCGCCGCATCATCCTGACGGAGACGCCGGCAAAGTTGTTCCGTTTCTGAACCCCGGTGCGGCGGGCCGCCCAAGAACGGCCCGCTGCCCTCCCTACTTCCCGCCAAACAGCTTGACGACCGCCGTCAGCTGTTCCGCGCCGAATCCGGCCGCGGCAGCATCGGCAAACACCTGTCGCGCCGCGGCGATCGTCGGCGCCGCGGCGTCCGAACCGGCGGCGCGCAGCACATAGCCGAAATCCTTCTCGACCAGTTCGACCGGAAACTGCGGACGGAAATCACCCGCGAGCATCGACGGCAAGGCCCGCGACGCATAAGGACTCCACACGGCTGTCGAACTCACGATCTCGAGCGCGCGCGCCGGATCCATGCCATTGCGCTGCAGGATGCCGACGAGCTCGGCGATCACCGTGACCTGCACGCCAAGCAAGGTGTTGGTCGCCAGTTTCACCAGTGCACCGCTGCCGACCGGCCCGGCGTAATGCGCCGCCGACCCCATCGCCTTGAGCACCGGCTCCACCTGCGCGAACACCGCCTGATCGCCGCCGACAAGGAAAATCAGCTGCCCGGCATCGGCCTGCGGACGCGAGCCCGAGACCGGCGCATCGAGAAAACGGATGCCCTGCGCCTCGATGGCGGCGCCGAGCGTGCGACTGCCCTCGAAGGACAGCGTCGAGCTGTCGATCGCCACCGCCCCGGCTTTCATGCCGGCGAGTGCCCCCTTGTCGGCATCGAGCCAGACTGCGCGCGAGGCCTCGTCGTCGCGCACCATGACGATCACCACATCGGCGCCGGCAACCGCCTCGCGCGGTGTCGCCGCCAGGCGGGCGCCGCGGCTGACGAGTTCGACGCCCGCCGCCGGCGTGCGATTCCAGACAGTCAGCGGATAGCCCGCCGACATGAGGTGAGCGGCCATACGGGACCCCATTGCCCCGAGGCCAAGAAATGCAATCTGCATCATTTCGACACTCCCGATAAATAAAAAAACAACACGGGCGCGTATCCAGCGGCACGCGCCCAGAGCCGGAAACCGGCGTCTTGCGTCAATTCGACCGGTAGCGATCCAGCCAGTGCGCATACGGCGCCGGCAGGACCCAGGCGGCCTTGTCCTTCTTAAGCGCCAGCGCCGCCTGATACGGCCAATGCGGATTGGCGAGATGCGCCCGGCCGATCATGACGAGATCCATCTGCTGCTGCGCGACGACGCGGTCGGCCGTCTGCGGATTGTCGATTCCCCACGACGACGCCACAGGCAGTCCGGCCTCGCGCCGCACGCGCTCGGCCACCGGCGCGAGGAACGCCGGCCCCCAGGGAATCTTCGCATCGGGAATCGAAAAACCGACGCTGACATTGAGCAGATCGAGGCCGCCCGCCCGGAACTGCCGGGTCAGTTCGATCGATTCGGCCAGTGTCGACTCGTCGTTGCCGTCGTATTCGATGACGCCGAAACGTGCCGTCAGCGGCAGGTTTTCCGGCCACACGGCACGCACCTCGGCAAGCGTCTCGAGCAAAAAGCGGCTGCGCCCGGCGAAGCTGCCGCCATAGGCATCGTCACGCTGGTTGGAATGCGGCGAGAAGAAGTTCTGGGCGAGATAGCCATGGGCGAAATGCAGTTCGAGCCACTCGAAGCCGGCCTCGCGCGCCCGCCGGGCTGCGGCGGCGAAATTGCCGCGCACACGGGCGATGTCGGCGAGACTCATGGCTTTCGGAACACGCGGCAAATTGGCGCCGAAGGCAACGGCCGACGGCGCGATCGGCGTCCAGCCGCAGGGATTGTCGGCGGCGAGGTGATCGTCGCCCTCCCACGGTTTGTTGGCACTGGCCTTGCGACCGGCGTGCCCGATCTGGATGCCGGGCACAGCGCCGGCCGCCTTGATCGACCGGGCGATGCGCGCCAGCCCTTCGACCTGCGCATCATCCCAGAGACCGAGACAGGCGGGCGTGATGCGACCTTCCGGCGCGACGGCGGTCGCCTCGACGATGACCAGGCCGGCACCGCCGCGCGCCATGCTGGCGTAATGGACCTGATGCCAGTCGTTGCTGAGACCATCGACAGCGCTGTACTGGCACATCGGCGGAATCGCGATGCGGTTGCGCAGGGTCACATCCTTGAGCGTGAACGGGGAAAACAGGGCGGACATTTGCTTCACTCCTTTAAGTCGAACAGCATGCGTTCCGGCATGCCGTCATTGTGCTACGAAAAACGACAAAAGCATTGATAGTGAAATGGCCGGCGCTCGGACAAGCACATGCCGGAAAGGATTCCCGCCGTGCCTGAGCCGCCGACCGCTGGCTCAGGCCCCGCCGGCCCGCGCCGCGCGCACCAGCCCGTCGAGCCAGGCCTGGTGGGCATTGAGCATCGGATTCGGCGTCGTCGCCGCAAGCGCCTTCGCCGGCGCGCCGTTCTGCGTCTCCTGCGTCAGGATGCGCAGGCGACCGCCCGGCAGATCCTCAAGCAACCAGGCGTGGTGCACGTCGAGACGCGCCGTCGCATCGCCTTCGACCCAGCCGTGCCAGGCGACATGCGCGGAGTTGCCCTGGACCGGCGGCTCGAACTCATTGACCTCGGCCTCGACCGGGAAGCCGAAGGTGCTGAAACGGAAGCGCGCACCGAGCCGGAGCTCGGTGTCGCCGGAATACAGCCGCACCGACGCGGCGTTGTCGTAATACGCGGGCCAGCGCGACGGCGTCACCAGGAACGGCCAGACCTCGGCCGCCGACAAGCCAGAAACGATGACTTCATTCGACACATAATTGTCGGTCATACCCGGCAGATAGGCGTCGGGCCAACAGATTTCGCTCATGATGCAGTACGTCCTTTTCTTGAGATTTCGCATAAACCCGGAAAACAAAGGGCAAACGTCACGCTGCGACGCGCACCGGCCACGCCCGTACCATTTCCCGACAGCCGCCACTGTATTCGTCACCACAAAGCGAATAAAGACCGCTAGAATAATTTCATTTATTACATTACTGAACATATGCGCGGCATCGATCCCGTCCAGCTGAGCAGCATCGAACAGTTCTGCAAGGCGGCCGAACTTGGCAGCTTCACGGCGGCAGCGGAGTTCCTCGGGCTGACGCCGGCCTCGGTGAGCCGCTCAATCAGCCGGCTCGAAAACCGGCTCGGGGTGCGCCTCTTCTCGCGCACGACGCGCAGCATCCGCCTGACCGCCGAGGGCGAACTCTATCGCCAGGAATGCCAGCAGGCACTCGAACGCATCGTCGAAGCCGAGCGGGCGATCACCGGCCGTCAGAAGACGCCTTCGGGCGTTCTGCGCATCAGCGTTGGAACGCTCTACGCCAACTACCGCCTGATGCCGCTGCTGCCGAAATTCACGGCGGCCTACCCGGAGATCGAACTCGAACTCAGCCTCTCGAGCCGCCTCGTCGATTTCGTCGAGGAAGGTTTCGACCTTGCCATCCGCCTCGGCATCCCCGACGACTCGCGCCTGATCGCCCACCTGCTTGAAGACGCGCCCGTCGGCGTCTTCGCCACCCCCGACTATCTCGCCCGCAAGGGCTCGCCGCAGACGCTCGCCGATCTCGCCGCGCACGACTGCATCCAGTTCATCCTGCCGAGCACGGGCCGCGCGATGCCCTGGATTTTCCGCGACGACGCCGGCAAAGATATCGACTACACCTTCCGCAGCCGCCAGCGCGTCCTCGACGACGCACTCGGCTGCATCAGTTGGGCCGCCGCCGGTGGCGGTCTCTTCCAGATCTATCACTTCATCGCCGCCCCGGCCGTCGCCCGCGGCGAACTCGTCGAAGTCCTCGGTCGCAACGGCGGCCGCACCCGGCCGTTCTCGATCCTGTACCCGCAGAACCGGCACCTGTCGGCCAAGGTCCGGGCCTTCGTCGATTTCCTCGTTGCCGCCGTCAGGTCGCCGGACAGGAACCTTCTGCCGCCGGCCGTCATGCCAACCGATTCACCCGCCGATATCCGCTAGAATAGCCGCCTGCCGGAAATCAGGAATCGCCTGGATACAGTTCATGACGCAAACACTGGAGCACATCAAAGCCACCTTCAGAAGCGGGCGACGCCAAGAAGCGCTGGCCGCCTGTCACGCCGTCATAGACAGCACACCGGAACACATCGACGCCTTGCGGCTCGCTGCGCTGATGCACGGCATGCTCGATCAATATGCCGAATGCGCCGACCTGCTCAAGCGCCTGATCCGCCTCCGTCCGAACGATACCGACGCACTATTCAACCTGGCGGTCAGCCAACGCGAGGCCAAGGACCTCACCGGCGCCATCAACGCCTACCGGCAACTGCTGCAGATTGACCCGACGACCTGGGAAGCCTGGGCGAACCTCGCCGAATGCCTGCTGCAAGGCGGCCTGACGACGGATGCGCTGGGTGCAGCGCGACAGGCAACGCAACTGCATGACAAGGCGCCGGCAGCCTGGATCACGCAGGGCGATGCCCAGCTTGCCCTCGGCAATCCTGCCGACGCACTCGACTGTTTCGCGCGCGCCCATGCGCTCGCGCCGACCCCGACCAGCGCGTTGCGCCAGGGCTCAGCACTGCTTGCGCTGCATCGCGCCGACGACGCCGTCACTGCCTTCAACCTGGCGACGCAGGCGGACGCGACACGCGTCGCGGCACACCGCGGCCGCGGCGACGCCTTCAGCCAGCTCGGCCGCTTCTACGAAGCCATCGACGACTACGAACGCGTGCTCGACAGCGCCCCCGACGACGACGAAACGCTGCGCAAGGCCTGCATCTGCCTGCAGCAGCTCGACCGCAACCAGGAAATCGTCCGGCTCTGCGAAAGCGTCCTCACCCGCCGGCCGCAATCAGTCACCGCCAAGATCGGTCGCTCGTGGGCACAGGGAAAACTCGTTCCGCTCTGGCACATCCCGATGATGAACGAATTCCCGCGCAACAACGCCTATGCACAAGGCATCGAAGCGGCGGGACTGAAGAACAAGTGCGTCTTTGAAATCGGCTCGGGTTCGGGCCTGCTATCGATGCTCGCCGCCCGAGCCGGCGCCCGCACCGTCGTCGGCTGCGAAGCGGTCCCCCAGATCGCCGAAATCGCGCGCGAGGTCGTCGCGGCGAACGGCCTGAGCGATACCGTCAGCATCGTCGCCAAGCCGTCGCATGCCGTTCAACCGGGCGCTGATCTGCCGGAACGCGCCGACGCGCTGATCCATGAAATTTTTTCCAGCGAACTGCTCAGCGAACATGTCCTGCCGGCAATCGAGGACGCCAAGGCACGGCTGCTCAAGCCCGATGCGATCATCGTGCCGGCGGCCGCCAGCGTCATGTGCGCACTCGTCGGCGGCCCGCTGATCGGACAGTACGTCAGCGCCGGCGAATCCTTCGGCTTCGACCTGAGCGCCTTCAACCGCGTCACGCCAAAGAAAATCCCGTTCTACCGCCAGGACCTGCAGCCGGTTCTGCTCAGCGATGACGTCGAAGCGCTGCACTTCGATTTTCAGCACGATGCAAGCTTCCCGGAAACCTACCGGACACTCGATATCGAGGTCACCCAGGACGGCCTCTGCTACGGCCTGATCCAGTGGATCCGGCTCGACATGCAACCCGGCATCCGCTACCAGAACCACCCGGCGACAAGCGCGCCGATCGCCAACTGGCAGCACATCGTCTATAAATTCGATACACCGGTGACGGTCAGCTGCGGCCAGACCGTCACCATCGAAGTCGCCCACGACCGGCAAACGCTCTGGCTCGATCTCGTCCGCACGCGCTGAACGCCACCATGCCATCGCAACAGGCCATCGACCGCGCCCTCCGGCAAATCGCCGTCGACCTCTCGAATACCATGCCGGGCGAAGTCCAGTTCCAGCGCCTCGTCGCCGCCATCGGCTCGGTCCTGCCCTGCGACGCGATCGCGCTGCTGCACCTGCAGGACGGCGTACTGGTCCCGATGGCGAGCCAGGGGCTCGCCCCCGAACTCATGGGCCGCCGCTTCGACCCTGCCGTCCATCCGCGTCTGGCGTCGATCATCGGCAGCCCGACGCCGGTGCGTTTTCCCGCCGATAGCACGCTGCCCGATCCCTTCGACGGACTCATCGCCACCGACGCTGATCGCGCCCTGCCTGTCCACGCCTGTCTCGGCTGCGCGCTGCACGTCGACGCCGAACTCGTCGGTGCGCTGACGCTCGACGCGCTCGACGAAGAAGCCTTCGACCGTATCGGCGACTCAACCATTGCCGCCTTCGCCGCCCTTGCCGCCGCCACGCTGCGCAACGTCGCGCTGATCCGCGCCCTTGAACAGGCGAGCGAACGGCAGCGCGCGATCGCCCGCGACCTCATGCAGGAAGCCTATCGCCGCGAAGGCAACCTGGTCGGCAACAGCCGCGCCATGCGCCGGCTGCGCCAGGAAATCGCCACAGTGGCGGCGACCGACCTCGCCGTCCTGATCACCGGCGAAACCGGCACCGGCAAGGAACTCGTCGCACGCACACTGCACGCCCAGTCGAACCGCAGCGAACAGGCGCTGGTGCAGATCAATTGCGCGGCGCTGCCGGAAACCGTCGCCGAAAGCGAACTCTTCGGCCACCGCAAGGGCGCCTTCACCGGCGCCACCGCCGACCGGCCCGGCAAGTTCGAACTGGCCCACGGCGGTTCGCTCTTCCTCGACGAAATCGGCGAACTGCCGCTGTCCTTGCAGGCCAAGCTGCTGCGCGCGCTGCAGCAGGGCGAAATCCAGCGCGTCGGCGCCGACGAGATCATTCGCGTCGATGTCCGCATCATCGCCGCGACCAACCGAGACCTGCAACGCGAAGTCGACGCCGGACGCTTCCGCAGCGACCTCTACCACCGCCTGCACGTCTATCCGGTGGCGGTGCCGCCGCTGCGCGAGCACCGCGAGGACCTCGCCGTCCTTGCCGGCCATTTCCTCGACCTGGCCCGCCACAAGCTCGGCCTCGCCCGCGTCGACCTGCACCCGTCGGCGCTCGCGGCCCTGGCGGCCTACGACTGGCCCGGCAATGTGCGCGAACTGGAACACCTGCTGTTGCGCGCGAGCCTCAAGGCGATGCAACGCGATCCCGAACGCACCTTGATTCAGGCCGAAGACCTCGGCCTCGGCAACGTCACGTCAACTGGCACCGAGCCCCCCGCCGCGCTGCCACCGACGCCGACCGACATCCTGCCCCTGCGCCAGGCCGTCGAGGCCTTCCAGGCGCAGCGCATCGCCGCCGCCCTGGCTGCCTGCGACGGCAACTGGTCCCAGGCGGCACGGCAACTGGGCATCGACCGCGCCAATCTGCAACGCCTCGCCCGCCGCCTCGGCATCGGCAACTGAGGCCAGGCGGCGCGCCTCTCAGCGCGCTGCGCCTTCCGGGCGGCCGGGGCTCAGCGCGACGTAAAGACCGCTGGCGGTGATGATGGCAATGCCGAGCAGCGACCAGACATCCGGCACCTCGCCGAAGAACACCATTCCGAACAGCGCAGCCCAGGCGAGTTGCGTGTAGGTGAAGGGCGCGGCGATCGCCGGCCCCATGCGTTCGAAGACCTGGATCAGCATATAGTGACCGATGCCGGCAAGCAGGCCGAGGCTGACCATCAGGCAGCCCGGCCCCCAGGCGGGAATCACCCAGCCAGGCTGCCAGGCAAAGCTGCAGACGACGAAACCGACGAGGCCGGTATAGAAATGCGTCGTCACCGGATGTTCGCTGCCTTTGAATTTGCGTGTCAGCACCTGATAGAGGCTGTAGCAGAATGCCGACAACAGCGGAAAGATGATCGCCAGATTGAGCGCCGAACCGGCCGGCCGGACGATCACCAGGACGCCGACAAAACCGGCCAGCACCGCGCCCCACTGGCGCGCATCGACACGCTCCTTGAGCAGCGGCGCCGACAGCGCGGTGACGAGCAGCGGCGTCAGGAAGATGATCGCCGTCGTCTCGGCCAGCGGAATATGACGCAAGCCTTGCATGACGAGAAAGGAAACCGCCACCAGCATCGATGCGCGCAGGAGTTGCAGCACGGGCCGCGCGGTGCGGACGATCTCCCAGCGCATGCGGCGGCCGAACAGCGCGACGAGCAGCGTGACGTGCGTCACATAGCGGATCCACAACAATTCCGGAATCGGATACCCGCGCGCCAGATACTTCGAAATCGCGTCATACGCCGCGAACATCACCATCGTCACCAGCACCAGCGCGATGCCCTGTTGCCGCGGCGTCAGCCGCCATGCCGTCGTCCTGCCTTCCCCGCCCGAACCCATCATTTCTCCGCCGATCCCGGCCAACAAAGGCGACATCCTAACCGCCGCCGGACAATCTGACTACGCCCACAAGATTGTGTCAAAACGACTCAATGGAGTATTTTTGACACCAATACTTGCAGAGTCATTTCGACTCCACTCCATCACTCCCCGAAGACAAGTCATTGACGCAAAAGGCCGCGACTGCCCTGGCACGATCCTCGCAAATAGGTTTTCCGTTTTTCATCCCAACCCACTTTTCGAGAAAGGCAACTCCATGTTTTGCGTGCAATGTGAACACACGATCCGTACCCCCCAAGGCGACGCCGGCTGCACCTTCGCCCGCGGCATGTGCGGCAAGACCAGCGAGGTTTCCGACCTGCAGGACATGCTGGTGCATCTGCTGCAGGCCGTATCGACCTACGCCGTTGCCGCACGCAAGGTCGGCGTCGTCGATGCCGACATCGACGCCTATGTGCCGCAAGCCTTCTTCTCGACGCTGACCAACGTCAACTTCGATGCTGAACGCATCATCGACTTCAGCCGCCGCGCCGACCACTATCGCAACGACCTGCGCGCCCGCTACGAAGCCGCCTGCGCCGGTCAGGGCATCGTGCCGGAAACGCTGCCGGCCACCGCCCACTACCGCCTGCCCGACGCCAAGACGGTGATGCTCTCCGATGCGCTGTCGTTCGCGCTCAACCGCCAGAAGAAGGACGTCGGCGAAGACATCATCGGCCTGCGCCTGCTCTGCCTCTACGGCCTCAAGGGCGCCGCCGCCTACATGGAACATGCCCGCGTGCTCGGCCAGACCGACAGCGAAGTCGCCGGCCGCTTCCACGAAATCATGGCCTTCCTCGGCACACAACCGGCCGACGCCGGCGCGCTGTTCCAGTGCTCGATGGACATCGGCACGCTCAACTACCGCATCATGGAAATGCTCGACAAGGGCGAGACCGAGACTTTCGGCCACCCGGAACCGACCCGCGTCAACACCCAGCCGATCAAGGGCCGCGCCATCGTCGTCTCGGGCCACGACCTGCACGACCTCGAACTCATCCTGCAACAGACCGAAGGCAAGGGCATCAACGTCTACACGCACGGTGAAATGCTGCCGGCGCACGCCTACCCGGCCTTCAAGAAGTACAAGCACCTGGTCGGCAACTACGGTACCGCCTGGCAGAACCAGCAGAAGGAATTCGCTGCCTTCCCCGGTTCCATCGTCATGACCTCGAACTGCATCATCGACCCGAACCTCGGCCAGTACGGCGCGCGCATCTTCACGCGCAGCATCGTCGGCTGGCCCGGCGTCACCCACATCGACGGCAACGACTTCACGCCGGCGATCGAAGCGGCACTCGCCCAACCGGGCTTCGCCACCGACGCGGCGCCGGTCTACACGACCACCGGCTTCGCCCGCAACGCGCTGATGGGCGCCGCTCCGGCCGTCATCGACCAGGTCAAGGCCGGCAACATCCGCCACTTCTTCCTCGTCGGCGGCTGTGACGGCGACAAGCGCGAGCGCAGCTACTACACCGACCTCGTCGCCGCTGCGCCGAAGGACACGCTGATCCTGACACTCGCCTGCGGCAAGTTCCGCTTCAACACGATGGACCTCGGCGACATCAACGGCATCCCGCGCCTGCTCGACATCGGTCAGTGCAACGACGCCTACTCGGCGATCCAGCTCGCCCTCGCGCTCGCCGACGCCTTCGGCTGCGGCGTCAACGACCTGCCGCTGTCGCTGGTCCTGTCGTGGTTCGAGCAGAAGGCCATCGTCGTCCTGCTGACGCTGCTCTCGCTCGGCATCAAGGACATCCGCGTCGGTCCGACCGCACCGGGCTTCCTGACGCCGAACCTGATCGCCACGCTCAACCGCGAGTTCGGCCTGCGCCTCATCTCGACCGTCGAGGACGACCTGCGCGACATGCTGGCAGCGTAACAACGGAGCGCGCGACGCCTCTCGCATCAACTCTCGCGCCGGGCTAAGACCCGGCGCTTTTCCTCCTGGCATCGAAACCGAACATCATGACCTCAGCCAACACCCCGTACGACGACGCGCCGCTTTCCTGCGTCGGGCGCCGCGAAGAGACGCCCGACACGGCGAGCTTCGTCCTCGCCCGCCCCGACGGCAAGCCGTTTTCCTTCCTGCCCGGGCAGTTCCTCTCGGTCGGCGTCGACATCGACGGCCGCCGCCATTGGCGCGCCTATTCGATCTCGTCGAGCCCGAGCACGCCCGAGACCGTCTCGATCACCGTCCGCCGTGTCACCGGCGGACTCGTGTCCAACTGGCTGCTCGACCACCTGCAGCCGGGCATGGCACTGCCGGCGCTGGCGCCCGCCGGCGAGTTTGCGTTGCCGCCGGGCCCGCAGCCCCGCCACCTGGCGCTGTTTTCGTCCGGCTGCGGCATCACGCCGATGATGGCGATGACACGCTGGTTGCTCGAAACGGACACCGACTGCGACATCCACTTCGTCCATAGCGCCCGCGACGAGGAGAACTTCATCTTCCGCGACGAGGTGCTGGCGCTGGCCGAACGCCATCCGCGCCTCAAGCTGCACGTCTTCCTGACCCGCCCGCGCGGCGACCTGGCCTGCGAGCACGGCCGCCTGGACGCCGCCCGCCTGCAGGCGCTGCTGCCACCGGCCGACGAATTGCGCGCCTACCTCTGCGGCCAGACCGGCTACATGGCCGACGTCGCCGACTGGCTGCGTGCCGCCGGCGTCGCCGACGACGCGATCGTCCAGGAAGATTTCGCGCCGATCTGCAGCGAAGCGCCGACGAGCGACGAGCGCTTCCGGCTCGACGTCCCGTCCTTTGGCAAGAGTGCCGAGATCGCCGTCGGCGAACTGCTCCTCGACGTGCTCGAACGCGAGGGCCTGCCGATCATCGGCGCCTGTCGTACCGGCGTCTGCGGGTCCTGCAAATGCCGTCTCGTCGACGGCGAAGTCGAGAGCGCCAGTGCGCTGCCGCTCACGCCCGAGGAACAGGCGGCCGGCTACGTGCTCGCCTGCAGCAGCCGCGCCAAGGGCGATCTGGCTGTCGAACTGGGCTAAGGAAGCACTCCGGAGACGGGCGCAATGCCTGCGCCGGCTTTGACGGCGCCCGGCATTTCGCCGGCGGCGCCCGTCTGCGCGCTTACCACTTGTTGCTGACGCCGTCGGTAACGACCTCGTGGTGGGCGATCGCCGTCGTCAGGTGGTCGACGAAGGCGCGCACCTTGGCGGAGAGATTCTTCTTGACCGGGTACACAACATAGATATCGGCTGCCGGCAGTTCCCAGTCGGGCAGCAGGAGTTGCAACTGGCCGGAACGGATGTACGGCGCCACGTGCCATTCCGAGCGTTCGAGGATGCCGAGGCCGCGCAAGGCCAGCAGCACGGCGGCTTCGCCGTCGTTGGAGACGACGGTGCCGCGCACCTTGATCGTTTCGGAACTGACACCGTTGCTCAGGTGCCAGGTGCCGACGCTGGCATTGGCCTGGTGAATGACGATGCACTTGTGGTTCTGCAGGTCGGCCGGCGACTGCGGCACACCGTATTTCTTCAGGTACTCGGGCGACGCGCACAGATAACGGCGGTTGGTGGCGATCTTGCGCGCGACGATGCGGGCGTCGGGAATATGCCCGAAGCGGATACAGACGTCGAAGCCTTCTTCGGCCAGATTGATCGGCCGGTCGGTCAGGCGCAGCTGCACCTCGACGTCGGGGTACATCTGCAGGAAGTCGGCGATGATCGGCGTCACATACTCGCGCCCGAAGCCGAAGGTCGCATTGACGCGCAACAATCCCTGCGGTACCGAGTGCCCACTCGAAACGCGCTGCTCAAGCTCGTCGAGGTCGTCGAGGATGCGCCGTCCTTCCTCGAGATACAATTCGCCCTCGTAGGTCAGCGAGATCCGCCGCGTCGTCCGGTTGAGCAGACGGATACCCAGACGGTTCTCCAGCGAAGACAGGCGCCGGCTCACTGCCGGCGGCGTCACGTCGAGTTCCTGCGCCGCGGACGACAGACTGCCATGCTTGATCAGCAAGGCGAAAAACGCGAGATCGGAGACGGAATCCATTATTAACCTGTAGTAACTAAAAATTTGCCTATACGTATATTGTAAACCAGCGAAAAATAGTTAGACTCCGCTCCATACAAAAGTCACTGTCAACTGTCCAAGGAGTCTTACATGAAAAACCGCATTCTCCGCTCGATGCTCCTCATCGCCTACATCGGCTTCGCCCTGTCCGGACAACTCGGCTCCCTGCAAAGCAACGCATCCCCGAGCGCCGTCGCGAACGCCGCGACCGGATACGTTCAACTCGGCAAGTAAGGAAACGACCGGTCGCGGTCAGTTGCATCGCGGCACCCGTTTCCTCTGACTGTTCCCACCGTCAGCCGACTCACTCACCCACCCAACCCGGCGCCAAGCTGCGCCTGCGCCAGTTCCGCCACCCGCGTCCGGCGCGCCTCCGGGCACATCACCATCGCATTCGCCAGCCAATCGATCCCGGCATTCGGGATCAGCCGCGCGGCTTCGACCAGATCGGCCGCCAGGGCCAACTCCGAAGTTTCCGATTCATCCAGGATATGCCGTGCCGCGTTCGAACAGACGCGTGTCATCCGCGCCCGCGTCGACTCCGAACCGCGTAACAACTGGATCATCAAGGCCGGCAAGCGCCAGCGCTCGGCGCATTGCAACGTCAGATCCTTGAAAGCAAAACCGCAGGCCAGGAGTTGTGCCTGCGCACTGCGTGCCGCCCGTCCCGAACGCAGCAACTCGGCGGCCTTTTCCGGAATCTCGGGCGCATAGACCCAGAGCAGCAGGTCGCCGACACCGCCGAGCAGGGCCGCCAGCGCGACCTCGTCGGGGTTGAGGTCGCCCCTGCCGGTCGACCAGGCCAACGCCAGACGCGCCGCGATATGGGCGCGTTGCTCGACAAGGAGCAGCCCCGCGTTGTTCTCATCGACCGTCGGACTCGACTGCAACAAGGCACGGAACTCGTCGCTGCCCAGTTGCAGGACTGCCGCCAGCGCCGTCGTCGTTTCACGATCGAGGCGATGCGACTTGCGCCGCTCGGCCTCGCGCAGCAAACGCAGACACAGCAAGGGGTCCTGCAGGACGATGTCGGACAGGTCCTTCGCCGACGGCGACTCGCCTTCCTCCGCATCGAGACGTTCGAGCCACTCCTTGGAACGCACCATCACCGGCAGCGCCTGATTCTCGAAAAACGCCGCCCACTGATTGACCCCCCAACGCATTTTCCACGAATCCACGCGCGACTCCTCCGCCAGCCCCGGATTAAGCGATACCCAGTCGCCAGAGCGACGTCACTTCGGCCGCCCGCGCCAGGAACAGCGGATCGTCGGCATCGCTCGCCTTGCCGTGCACCGGACGCGCATCAAGCCGACCGAGCACCTTGAGCCCCGCGGCAGCGATCCAGTCAAGCAGTGTCTGGCGCGATCGCAGGCCGAGATGCTCGGCAAGATCCGACAGAATCAGCCAGCCTTCGCCGCCGGGCGCGAGATGGGCCGCCAGGCCGCCAAGGAAGCCGCGCAGCATGCGGCTGTCGGGATCGTAAACGGCGTATTCGAGGGCCGAACTCGGCTTACCCGGCACCCAGGGCGGATTGCAGACGATCAGCGGCGCCCGGCCTTCGGGGAAGAGATCCGCCTGGACAACGGCAATCGCTGCGGACAACCCGAGCCGCCCGGCATTGTCGCGCGCGCAGGAAAGTGCCCGCTCGTCCTGATCGGTGGCCACCACTTTGGCGACGCCGCGACGTGCCAGCACGGCCGCCAGCACGCCGGTGCCGGTGCCGATGTCAAACGCAGATGCAGGCACGTTACCGCCCGGCCAGGGCGCCTGCGCCACCAGATCAACGTACTCGCCGCGCACCGGCGAGAAGACGCCGTAATGCGGATGAATGCGATCGCCGAGCGCCGGGATCTCGACGCCACGCCGCCGCCATTCGTAGGCGCCGACCAGCCCGAGCACTTCACGCAAGGAAACGACACACGGCACCGCAGCATCGCCCCAGGCGGCGAGACAGGCGTCGCGCACGTCAGGCGCACGCCGCAGCGGTATCCGACAATCGGCATCGACCGGAACCAGCACGCAGCCGAGAATCCGCGCCCGCTGCACCTGCGCCATGCGTTTGCGGTGAAAGGCCTCGGTCAGGTTGGCCGCCGGTTTGGCGGCGGCATTGCGCCGGTCGATACGTCGCGCCATCGCCTGCAGCAACTGCCGGGCATTATGGAAATCGCCGCGCCAGAGCAGCGCCGTCCCGGCACACGCCAGCCGGTAGGCATCATCGGCACGCATCGTGTCATCGGCGACCTCGACACGCGGCGGCGCCGCCAATCCCGCTTCGGAATGCCAGGGCGCGGCCACCGTATCGCCGCCCTCCTGCCAGCGCACGCACGCCACCGCGTCAGTCCCCGCCATTACCGCAGGCATCCGCCGCTTCCTGTTGTTCGTCGTTCTCTCGCATCGCTTGCCGGACAAAATCAAAATAGGCGACATCCTCGTGCAAAAGGTGCCGGAACACAACCTCCTGAACGAGGAAAGCGACCAGATCGCCGACACCGATCTCGCCCGTCGACGCCCGCCGATGCAGCATGCGCACGCGTTTGAGCAACAGGCGATGGCGCAAGGCATGCGACGCTGCGCCACTGTACGCCAGCTTTTCCAGCAAGGCTTCTTCGTGGGCGAAATGCTGCTCGACGTCGCGGATCAGGGGATCAAGCAGCGACAAGCGCGAGCCATCGCCGGGACTGCTGCGCAACATCGCGTCGAAGATCGCATTGGCGCGCTCGAAAAGCCCGCGATGCTCCTTGTCGATCGTCGCCACCCCGCTCTGGAATGCGCCTTGCCAAACCAGGCGCAGCACCGGCACATTCTCCCCGACGTTTGCCGCCACCACGGGTTGCATCGAACGCTCATACAGCGACACGCAATTTCGCCCCCGGCTCTTCGAAAGATACATCGCCTCGTCGGCACGATTCTGCAACACGCGCTCGCTTTCGCCGTGATCCGGGAACAAGGCCACGCCGATGCTGCCGGCGATCGACGCGCGCCGCCCGTCATCCAGCACGACCGGCTCGACGAGTTCGGCACGGATCTTCTCGGCCACGTTCAGCGCATCGGCAACGGCATCGATGCCCTGCACCACGGCGACGAACTCGTCACCGCCGACGCGGGCCAGCGTATCGGATTCGCGCAGACAGGCCCGCATCCGCGCCGCAACGGTCCGCAGCACGACGTCGCCCACCTCGTGGCCGAACTGGTCATTGACCGGCTTGAAGCGATCGAGGTCGATCAGCATCATGGCCAGACGACCGCCATTCCGACGCGCCTGCGCCATGGCCACCTGCAGACGGTCATGCAGCAACCGGCGATTCGGCAACTGGGTCAGCGGGTCGTGATAGGCCATCATCGACACGCGCGCGGCGGCCGCGGCCCGCTCGGTCACGTCGGTGGCAACGCCCAGACAACCGCAGACATTGCCTGCGGCGTCGCGGAGGAAGGTCACGGTCAGCATCACCTTGAGACGACGCCCGTCACGGCAGATGTAACTCCATTCGTTTTCGTCGATTCCGCCAAAAACGCTCAGCCGTGAGATGAACAGACCGAACCCCTGTCCGACCGGAACGCCGCTCTCCTGCGCAAGGCGCTCGGCATGGTCGCGGATCTCGTCAGGATCGTGGAACAACAGGGGCGTCTGCCTGCCGACCACTTCGTCCGCGCTGTACCCGAGCATCTTCTCCGCGCCGGGGCTGAACACGGTAATGACACCGTCAAGATCGGTGCTGATGATGGCCTGCGGGGCACACGCCAGAATCGACGCATTAACCGATTCGCTTTGGCGCAGCGCGGTTTCCGTGGTCATGCGGGCGGCGATGGCGCTGTCGAGCATCGCCAGGGCCTGCTGCACCTTGTCCAGTTCGTCGCCATCATCGACCGACTGCGCCGCGACACCAGTCACGTTGCCTTCCCCTGCCTGCGCCATCAACAAGATGTCGATACGACGCAGGATTTCGTCGAGCGGCAGCGCGAAACGACGGCGATAGAACCAGGCGGCAAAGCTGCAGGCGACGAGAACACTGGCGATGCCGCCGCCCGAGAGGAGCATGCTGCGGCGCGACTCGTCGGCCAATCGCTGAACATATTTTTCGGCGCTGCGATTGATCGAATCGGCAAGCGCGGCGCTCGCCTCGAGCGCCGGAACGGCCGCAGCAACGTAGCGATCGAGCGATATCGGTGCCGCAATCCCGGCCTCCCCGGCCAGCAGGATTTCGTCCTGCAAAGGCCGCAACACCCACAGCACCTGCACCTGGGCGCGCGCCACGAACTGGAACATCGCGGCGTCGCCCAGACCTTCGGCGCCTGCATCGAGCACCGACCACAACTGGTCGATCCGGCCGCGCGTCTCGTACGCATCGCGCAGCGCCGCACGTCCGGGAATCTTTCCCGACGACACCTGCGCGCCGACCTGCGTCGCCAATTTCCCGACGAGGACCCGGAAATGCAGGGCAGACACGCGCAAGACCGCGAGGCGGTCGAAATAGGGGTCGCCGCCGCCGACCTTTTCCGTTGTCGCCACCAGCAGATACTCGAGACGGTCGATCAGGTCGTCACTCAGGTCCATCCAGCGCAGGGGCAAGGAAGGATCGCGTTGCGGCGCCGGCAGGGCCATGTCACGATCGACCTCGGCGCGCAGCGACCGCACCGACGACCAGGCTCGGCGGACGTCCTGCGCCTTGACCTCAGCCGAATTCGGCGTCGCCGCGAGCACCCGCTCGATATGACGATCGGCACGTTCGCGCTGGGCGTCGATGAAGCTGCGATTGTCCGCAGCGATGGCAGCGGCGCCGCGCAGGACAATGTTCACCCGCCCGCGTTCGAAGGCGAAACCCGCCACCGACTGCAGGCAATCGTCGGCCAGCCGATTGCGCTCGGCAAGGACCGCCACCTTTTGCACCAGCGCCCGATTCCGCCAGAAATCCTCAACGGCATAGACCAGCGCGACACAAACCAGCACCGCAGAAAACAGTGCCAGGAAAAACCGCAGGGTCATGACCGGTTTCTTATTCATATTCGCCCATCGCCCATCGTCTTCCAAGGCAGTATCTTCGTCGGCCGCAACAATGTCAAAGGGATTTTTCCTGGCGCCAGTAGCGGCGTTGCGCCTGACGCCAGGCGCGAACTTCCGGCGTCGCCGAAAGGACGAAATGAAGTTCGCCGTCGCGGTCGGTGCGCCACTGGCGACTGCCGGCATAGCGCGCCAGGACATCGGCACGCGGATGTCCATAGGCATTGCGGTAGCCGACCGAAAAAACCACCTCTCTGGCCGCCACGGCAGCAACGAACTCGGGCGACGACGATCCCCGCCCGCCATGATGCGGCACCACCAGCACATCGCTGCGCAGAC
The DNA here is from genome assembly GCF_963666255.1 of uncultured Propionivibrio sp. Taxonomy (NCBI): domain Bacteria; kingdom Pseudomonadati; phylum Pseudomonadota; class Betaproteobacteria; order Rhodocyclales; family Rhodocyclaceae; genus Propionivibrio; species uncultured Propionivibrio sp. The sequence continues at coordinate 59,192 of NZ_OY762657.1, forward strand.
GGTCGCCGGCACGCGCGATCAAAGCCCGCTCATCGGCAGTCTCGACATCCCCGGCCAGGAGCACTGCCCGCCCCCCGGCCTCGATACGCAGGACGCAACTGCGATGATTCTCGCTGCCCCGCCGATGCTCTTCCGCCGCGACCGGATGCAGCATGGCAAAGCGGACGTCATCCCATGACCATTCGCTGCCGGCGACGCAGGCTTCGCCGTTGCCGCCGACCCATTCCGGAATCGAGCTCAGGAGGCGGCCGACCGGAAGCCCCTCGCGCACCGCATCGACACCGCCGGCGTGATCCGCGTCGCGATGCGAAACGACCAGCGCATCGAGGCGATCGACACCGACCGCGCGCAAGAACGGCAAGACCACGCGCATACCGGCATTCGTTTCGGCGCCGTAGCGCGGCCCCGTATCGTAGAGCAGCGTGTGCCTCGCCGTACGGATGACAACCGCAAGCCCCTGACCGACATCGAGCACGTCGACCCAGGCCTCGCCTGGCGCCGGCCGCGCCGCTTCGAACGCCAGCGCCGGCAGGAGAAGGACAACGCCCAGCCAGCGCGCCGGCACGCCGCGCGGCAGCAGCAGCCAGGCCACGCCGACAAGCGCAATCGGCAGACTCCACCAGGGCGGCGCCGGCCGCTGCCAGACCGGCCATTGCGCCAGCCAGGCAAGGCCATCCATCAACGGCGCCAGCAAGGCATGGTCGAGCGCCAGTAACGGCGGCCAGGGCAGCACGGCAAACAACAGGGCCAGCGGCGTGATGACGAAACTGATCCAGGGAATCGCCAGCGCGTTGGCCAGCGGCGACACCAGCGACACCTGCTGGAAAAAGAACAACAGCATCGGTGCGCTGAACAGCGTCACCGCCCACTGGGCGAGACCCCAGCGCCGGAGTCCGGCAAGGCGGCCGGACGACCGGCCGACGGCCGCCGAGGCGACGAAAAGGAGCACGGCAACGGCACCGAAGGAAAGCCAGAAGCCGATCGCGAGCACCGCCCAGGGATCGAGCAACAATACCGCCAGCAGCGCCAGCAACAGGGTCCGGCTGGCGCCGACGTTGCGCCCGGACAGAAGCGCCAGCGCGACGACGCTGAGCATGTACAAGGTGCGTTGCGCCGGCACCTCGAAGCCGGCGAGCACGGCATAACAGAGCGCCGCCAGCCAGGCCGCAATGACCGCGGCGCGTTGTGCCGGACAGCGCAGCATCGCCCGTTCGCTGCGCCGCCAGAGCCAGCCGGCCAGCGCACCGAAGAGCGCGGCGATCATCGTCACATGCAGGCCGCTGATCGACACGAGATGCGTGACGCCGGTGCGATTGAAGAGCGACCATTGCGCCGTCGGAATCGCCCGCTGGTCGCCGATCGCCAACGCCACCAGCACCCCGGAATACGGCGCATCGGCCAGCGCCGACAGAAAGCGTTCGCGTACTGCATCGCGCAGCCGCCCGACCACCGTATCCGGTCGCCAGACAAAGGCATCCAAACGCACCGGATCGCTGCGAGGGCGGATCGAACCGGTCGCACGCAGGCCGCGTTCGAGCAGCCAGGCCTCGTAATCAAAGCCATGCGGATTGGCGTTGCCGTGCGGCCGCTTCAGCCGCACCGTCAGGCACCATCGCTCGCCCGGCCGCACGGCGGGCCCGACACCGGATTCGGGATCATCACGCGCGTCGGGCGCGTGGTACCAGGCCAGCAGGATCCGCCGAGGCACCTGCGCCCCCGCCGTCTGCACGGTCTCGACGGCAAATTCGAAGCGTTCGCCGCGCTCGATGCGCTGCGGCAAGGCGACGACGACACCCGTCAGCGTAACGTCGCGCACCTCCCAGTCCACCGGCAGCGCGTCGGCGAGACGCACATCGGCGCGCAAGGCCGCGTAGGCGAAACCGAGCGCGAAAACCGCCGGAACGGTCAGGAGCCACCCGCGCCCCCGCGCGGACACCCGCTGTCGCCGCCAGACGATCCACAGACACACTGCGGCGGCGGACAACAGCCCCGCCAGCAGCGCCCCGCCGGGCAACTGCGCCTGCTGCTGCAAGAACATGACACCGGCGGCAAAAGCAAGAATCGAGGCGCGCATCAGTACGACTCGCTGGCAATGAGATCGGCGGCGATTCTTTCATTGTTTGGCGCCCATCGCTGTGACATCTTCCGCTATAGTTTCCGGCTTACGCGTTTTTACCGTTCAGCCATGACCGACTGCCACGACTGCCCGCACGACCACTTCAACCCGATCCTGCGCGGCGACGACGGCGCCCTGAAACGCGCGCTCTACAAATCGATGGGCCACAGCGACGCGCAACTGCGCAAACCGCTGATCGCCGTCGTCAACACCTGGACCAACGCCACGCCGGGGCACGTCAACCTCAACACCGTTGCGTCGCGCGTCATCGCCGGCATCGAAGCGACCGGCGGCCACGCCTTCAGTTTCGGCACGATCGCGCCCTGCGACGGCATCGCCGAAGGCCACCTCGGCATGCGCTACGCACTGGCCGCGCGCGACATCATCGCCGCCTCGATCGAGATCATGATGCGCGCGCACCGCTTCGACGGCATGGTCCTGCTCGGCTCCTGCGACAAGATCGTGCCGGCGCAACTGATGGCCGCCGCCCGCCTCGACGTGCCGGCGATCTTCCTCAACGGCGGACCGATGGCGCCGGCCGAATACGGCGGCAAGCACTGGGACGGCAACATCGTCGTCGAGGCCATCGGCTGGAAGCGGCGTGGCCTCATCGACGACGCCGAATTCCGGCGCATCGAGGACCTCGCCGAACCGGGTCCGGGCTCCTGCACCATGTACGGCACCGCCAACACCATGGGCGCGCTGGCCGAAGCGCTCGGCATGAGCCTGCCGGGCGCGGCGACGGCACCGGCAACCTCGTCGCGACGCCTCGACCTCGCCGAACGCACGGGACGCCGCGCCGTCGCGCTGGTCCGGGACGGGATCGGCGCGCGCCGGATCATGAACGCCGACGCCTTCCACAACGCCCTGCGCCTGCTCCTCGCCACCGGCGGCTCGACCAACGCCGTCATGCACCTGCAGGCCATCCACCGCGAAGCAGGCCTCGGCGAACTGCCGCTCGCCGAATTCGACCGCCTGAGCCGCGAAACGCCCTTGCTCGCGGCCCTCTACTCGGCCTCCGAATACGACATGCTCGACTTCGACGAAGCCGGCGGCGTCGGCGCCGTCGAAAAGGCGCTGGCGCCGCTGCTGCGTGGCGACGCACTGACCGTCGACGGACGCCGCAAGGCCGAAATTCTCGCCGACACGCCGTCGACGCCGCGCCCCGAAGTCATCCACACGCTGGCCGCGCCGATCCGCCCCGAAGCCGGTCTCGCCGTGCTCTACGGCAACCTCGCGCCGCTCGGCGCCATCGTCAAGCCGGCGGCCGTTCCCGAATCGCTGCAGCACTTCGCCGGACCGGCGCGCGTCTTCGACGCCGAAGACGACGCCGTCGCCGCCATCCTCGGCGGCGAGATCGCCCGCGGCAGCGTGCTCGTCCTGCGCTATGAAGGCCCGAAAGGCGGTCCCGGCATGCCCGAGATGTTCCGGCCGATGAAGGTACTCGAAGGCATGGGACTCGCCGACGCCTGCGCGCTGATCACCGACGGCCGCTTTTCCGGCTCCAACCGCGGCCTCTTCGTCGGCCACCTCTCGCCCGAAGCCATCGAAGGCGGCACGCTCGCACTGGTCGAGGCCGGCGATGAAATCGTCATCGATATCGCGGCGCGGCGCATCGAACTGCGCGTCAATGACGATGTGCTTGAAGCGCGGCGGCAGCACTGGCAGCCGGTAAACAAGGCCGTGCCGCACGGCATCCTCGACCTCTATCGCGACCGCGCCAGCTCGGCGGCGGCCGGCGCGACACTCATCTGAACACGACCGACGGACGCGCACCGACCGTGTTGCCAAGGGCCGGCGCCTGTGCGTATGATCGTTCCGCGGTCTACCGCCCTTCCCTGCGGAGAGCTTCATGCGTTTGAAAACCCGGGTCCTGATCATCATCCTGGCATCGCTCGTCGGCCTGCTTGTCATGGCCGGCGCCGGCCTGCACGCGCTACGCGAGAGCCTGTACGAGGAACGTCGCGCGCAGATCGCCCAGCTGCTCGATTTCTCCGAAGCCCTGATCAAGCATTACTATGGCCTGGAAACGGCCGGCATTCTTTCGCGCGACGAAGCGCAACAACGCGCCAGGGAAGCCATCGCCGCACAAAAGCAGGGTAACAACTATTTCTTCATCCGCAACCTGAAGGACGACTACTTCATCCTTCACCCGATCGCCAGCCGCCTCGGCCGGCCCGATGACGGCGGCAAAACGCCGGACGGGCGCACGGTCGTACAGGCCTATCGCGACGGACTGGAAAAAAGCCTGAATGGACGCGCCTTCATCGAGCTCGAAGCGCCCAAACCCGGCGTGCCCGCCCAGAAAAGCTTCCCCAAACTCAACGGCGTCCTCAAGTTCGAGCCCTGGGGCTGGATGCCCGGCATCGGCTTCTTCATCGACGACATCGAGGCGCGCTTTCGCGAGCAGGCCACGCTCTTCCTCTCCATCGGCTCGTTCCTGCTGGCGCTTGTCGCGCTCCTGCTGCTGCGCATGCGTGCCAGCATCCTGCGCCAGCTCGGCGGCGAACCGCATGACGCAGCCGAATGCATGCGCCGGATCGCCGGCGGCGACCTCTCGGTCAACATCCGCCTCGCCCGCGGCGACGACGACAGCATGATGGCCTCGCTCAAGCTGATGCAGATGAAGCTGACCAACATCACCACCGCGATCCAGGACAACACCGCTGCCCTCGAAGACCAGGTGCGCAAGTTCGACGAGGCGGCACGCGCCTATGCCGACAGTCGCTCGGAAGAACAATGGCCGGCGCTGATGAAGGCCGTATCGCGGATTGGCAAGACCTCGGAAATCCTCAAACGCTCGATCGCCCGCTTCAAACTATGAACGAATGCCGGGTGGCGGCGCTCCAAGCCTGAAACAACCCGCCGGCCCTGGCCCCTGACAATCAAAGGACATACGCGTGGATCACTCGGCTGTACTGCATCTCACCGACAAGGGTGCCGACGAAGTCGCCCACCGGACCTGCAAGCTCGGCATCAAGCCGCGCAGTGTCCTGCTGTTCCTGCAACATCCGCAGAGCATCGCATTCACCCTGCAGAAAACGGTCTTTCCGGAAGCCGACATCCTCGATGCCATCGACAAGCTGGCGAGCGAGGGCTTCATCATCGTCGAAGCGCCGTCCGCGCCGGCGCCGCGTCACAACGCCGCGCCCACCGCGCCGCAAGCGGTCGCTGCCGCGCCCGCCAGCTGCGCCGCCGATTACGCCATCAATGACGATATCCTGGTCTCGGAAGCGCGCTTCCTGCTGATCGATTTCTGCGTCGACTGCTTCGGCATGGCCTCGGAGAAACTGGCCGAGGACCTGCGCGCCTGCAAGAGCGTGAGCGCCCTGCGCGCCGTGCTCAAGGAACTGCTGCCGCTGGTCGGCACGCAAAAACCCGAGCAATTGCCGGCCCTGCGCGACATCATCCGGGCGATCAACGACACCGCCTGAGCGGAAGACCCGGGACAGTCCGGGTCAAGCGCGCACCGGAAAAACCACCGCAGTCCGAAATGCGCTGAAAATCCCGACGCACTGCCGAACGCCACCCAGAGCCTGCCTGCGGTCGCTGACAACCGCCCGACACCCGACGACGCCGACCGGTCCCGAGACGACGCGCCGGACCTCGTCGAGCGATTCTTCCACCGCCTCACACCGTTTCGTCGCCCGGCAAGGCGCGACAAGAGCCCCGCCCGTCGACGTCCGGAACCAATGCTTTCCGCATAACCAGGCATCTGACAGACAAGATCGCCTCCGGGTGAATTATCCAATTTTGTGTGAATTTTCGCTCACTGAGCGGCAGTGTTCACGTGGTAATTTTCCATACAAAAATTACAAACAAAGAACCTGCGCCGCCTAACAAAGCCGACCAGTCCTCGTGACAGGGATTCCTCCTTCGGCAGCGAAGTCTCTATCAAGCCTCAATGCAAAGGGCGCCATCAGCGAGGCGACCGGCGGCAGCTTCAAGGACGGGGCGATCGGCAGCGTGGTCGGCAGTCTCGCCGCCACCGGTGCGGGAGTGATCGGTGATTACACGACGAATGCCCCGCTCGCCAACATCATCGCCCATGCCGCCTTGGGCTGCGCAGCGGCCTCGGCCGGCGGCAAGGACTGCGCCTCTGGCGCCGTTGGCGGGGCAGCCGGCGCCACGCTCGCCCGCATGATCGACGGCGCGATCAGCGAGACAGATCTCTCCGACACCGCCAAACGGGCCATCATCGGCGGTGGCGGTGTCGCCGGTTCAATGCTTGTCGCCGGAGCCCTCGGCAAGGATGTCCTCACCGCAGGGAATGCGGCGGGCAACGAGGTGTTGAATAATTATCTCTATCACTACAAAGGCAAGATCATTGCATATGACAAAAAAGACAACGACAAACTGATCGAGTTGAGCGATAAGGACGCCATCAAGTTGGCCTTGCAGAATCGGGAATTGATTTCTCCGGTGATTACCGGACTCACCAAACAGGATGGACCGATTCTGGTCTCCGAGGAATCGGCCGAGCAGATGAGTACGAGCAAGACATATGATTTAAATAACGCAGCGGACAGGAAACAACTCGCACAGGAGGCAGGTATGGGCTACAAGAATCTCAGCGATCAAAACACGCGCATCTACGTGCAGACAGGCATGGACAACAAACCCGAGGATGCGATAAAGAGCGCGCAGACATTGAGCACCCTGCTCAAGCAACCCGTCGGCTACATCAACAACAGTACCGACGGTCTGATCGGCGACGTCGGCGAATACCTGCCCAACAGTCTGAGCAAGAAGGATGTGCTGAACGAATACACACTCAGGACACTCGATGCCAAAGGCCCGACCCTGATCGTCGCGCACAGCGCAGGCAACGAGGATGCCCGCAAGGCCTTGATAGCCGGCGCCTTGTACGGCCACCAATACGACAACCTCAGCGTCATTTCATTCGGTTCGCCTGTAGGCTCAAGTGTCCTTCAATCGGCCATCAACAAAAGCGGCGCCACCTTCCTCGGACAAGTCAATGATTGGCGCGATCCGGTACCTGCCCAACAGTCTGAGCAAGAAGGATTGACCTGCTCCCCAAATTAGTCCGAAATGGCCAGAGAGTCTGCAGCAAAAAAAATATCTGCAAACTGGTCAGGGGTGAGATAGCCGACGGAGCTATGCCGACGCTGGCTTATTGTAATTTCAGGCGCCATTCCGCGATGGCTCCAAGCTGGCTCAGCGCCTTGAGACGGTACGCCGAGACGACCGTGTTCATCCGGAACGCCAACGCGTCGAGCTTCTCGGCCGTCTGCGACGAGGCCTGCGAGGCCACGTTGATGCCGACCATCAGCAAGCTGAGGATGGAGAGGCCAATCATGGCACTCAGGCGGCGGACGATGGAAAGCGTCATGGCAGGATTGCGCCGAAGTGTTTGACAATTGTTGAGGCCGCACCGTCCCATCCTAACCAGAAAACATTATTCCATAGCCATATATTCATGACAAATGCGGCGTTTTCCGGCGACACGGCTCGATCCGGTGCGCGCACGACAACGCCACCTCGGCGGCCCGGCGATGACGCCGGCCCGCAGGTCAGCGCGGAAAATGCGGCGAGCGGAACCGCCGGGGCGCCCGACCGTAACAGACGCTAGGCGGCGACCGGCGCATCCGCCACCAGCACGCCGTCGTGCAGGCTCAGGATGCGGTCGGCCCTGGCGGCGAGACCGGGATCGTGGGTGACGATGACGAAGCTTGTCCGGTGCGAGCGGTTGAGCGCCAGCATCAGGTCAAAAACGTGCGCCGCCGTCTGCCGGTCGAGGTTGCCGGTCGGCTCGTCGGCGAGCACGCAGGCCGGTTCGGTGACCAGTGCGCGGGCGATGGCGGCGCGCTGCCGCTCGCCGCCCGAGAGTTCCGCCGGCGTGTGCGACAGCCGGTGCCCGAGCCCGACCTCTTCGAGCATCGCCGCCGCCTTGGCCTCGGCGTCGGCCTTCGGCAGGCGCCGGATAAGGAGCGGCATGGCGACGTTTTCAAGCGCCGTGAATTCGGGCAACAGGTGGTGGAACTGATAGACGAAACCGAGATGGCGGTTGCGCAGCACGCCGCGCTCGGCGTCGCCGATCGTGGCGAGATCGCGATCCATCAGGCGGATGCTGCCGCCGCTCGGCGCATCGAGCCCGCCAAGCAGATGCAGCAGCGTACTCTTGCCGGAGCCGGACGCACCGACGATGGCGACCCGTTCGCCGGCCGCGACCGCGAGGTTAACCCCCGTCAGCACCGGTACTTCGGCACCTTCGCCGGCGCCCTGCCGGTAGATCTTCGAAAGCCCTTCGCAGGCCAAGACGATGTCATTCATAGCGCAAGGCCTCCGCGGGATTGACGCGCGAGGCGCGCCAGCTCGGATAGAGCGTCGCAACAAGCGACAGGACAAAGGAGACGCCGGTCACCGTCATGACGTCGCCCCACTGCAGTTCGGACGGCAGGCTCGAAATGTAATACACCTGCTTGTCGAAGAGTTGCGTGCCGAGCACGCGCTCGATGAAGGGCACGACGACATCGACATTGAGCGCCAGCGTCACGCCGCCGACGATGCCGAGGCCGAGGCCGATAAAACCGATCAGCGCGCCCTGAACGATGAAGATCGCCATGACGCTGCCGGGACTCGCACCGAGCGTGCGCAGGATGGCGATGTCGGCACGCTTGTCGGTAACCGCCATGACCAGCGTCGAGACGATGTTGAAGGCAGCGACGGCGACGATCAGCGAGAGGATGATGAACATCATGTTCTTCTCGATCTGCACGGCACGGAAGAAATTGGCGTGGCTGCGCGTCCAGTCGCTGAGATAGGCCGCCGTGTTGATTTTGCCGGCGAGCTGGCGGGCCACCGCCGGCGCCTTGAAGAGATCGTCGAGCTTGAGCCGTACGCCGGAGACGCGGTCATCCATGCGATAGAGCCGCTGCGCGTCCTCCATGCGGATCAGTGCCATGCCACTGTCGTACTCGAACATACCGACCTCGAAGAGGCCGGAGACGGTGAAGGTTTTCAGCCGCGGCACGACGCCGGCCGGGGTGACGACACCCTGCGGCGCGATCAGCGTCACCTTGTCGCCGACGAAGACGCCGAGGGCATTGGCGAGTTCGCTGCCGAGGACGATATTGAATGAATCCGGCGTCAGCGAATCGAGGCGTCCGGCCTTCATGTGCGGGCCGAAATCGGCGACGCGGTCTTCAAGGTCGGGCAGGATGCCGCGCACCATGGCGCCGCGCACCGACTGACCGAACGACAGCATGCCTTGCGCCTGCACATAGGGGGCCGCCGCCAGCACGTGCGGCTGACCTTCGGTCTGCTTGGCGACTTCCTGCCAGTCGGCCATTTCGCCGGTCGCGCCACCGATCTGGATATGCGAGACGACGGCCAGGATGCGTCCGCGCAACTCGGTCTGGAAACCGTTCATCACCGACAGCACAACGATCAGCGCGGCAACGCCGAGCGCGATGCCGAGCATCGAAATCAGCGAAATGAACGAAATGAAATGATTGCGTCGCTTTGCCCGCGTGTAGCGCAAACCGATCAGAAGCTCGTAAGGAGAGGCCATGCAGCCGGCTTTCGTATCCGAAGAGGAGAAAGACCGTATGGTACACTTTCTCGGCCTTCTTTCCTTCTCCGGCCCCATGTCGATCACGCTTTTCGCCCCCGAGCTCCTGTGGCCGGAACCGGGCGTACACCCCGAATCCCCCGCCTGCCCCGGGCTCGAACGCCTGCTCGCCCGCGGCAGTCTGCGCCGGGCGCCCGCCCAGACCAGCGAAGACACGCTCTGCGCCCTTTTCGGCCATCCTGAGCGGCCGGCGCTGGCCGCCTTGCGCCGGCACGGCGAAGACGACGCCCCGGCCACCGGCGGACGCCGCTGGCTCTGCGCCGACCCGGTGCATCTGCGCTTCGACGACGACCGCCTGATCCTCGCCGACGCGACACGGCTCGGCATCTCCACCGAAGAAGCTGACGCGCTCGTCGCGGCGCTCAACGGCGAATTCCCCGAACTCGGCCGTTTTCATGCCGCTGACGGCGGACGCTGGTACCTCGACCTCGCCGACACGGCACCGACGGCCCGCCTCGACGCCCCGCCGCTCTCGGCCGTCGCCGGCCGCCACGTCGGCACCCTGCTGCCCGATGTCCTCGCCGACCGCGCCTGGCGCAGCCGCTTCACCGCCTTGCAGACGGCGCTGCACGCGCACCCCGTCAATCAGGCACGCACCGGCGACGGGCGCCTGCCGATCAACAGCCTGTGGCTCTGGGGCGACCACAACGACGCGGCGAACACCGGCGACACCCCGGCCAACGCCGGCTGGCAGCGTCTCTGGAGCGATGACCCGCTCGCCCGCGGACTGGCGCGCAGCGCCGGGCTCAAGCCGCAGCCGATCCCGGAAAGCGCCGCCATGCTGCTCGCCGAGGCCTCGACCAAGCGACGCAGTCTGGTCGTCCTCAACGAACTCGTCACCCCGGCCAGTTACGACGACGCCGACGCCTGGCGCGACGCGCTCGCCCGCCTCGACGCCGACTGGTTCGCGCCGCTCGCCGCCGCCGTGCGCGCCGGCCGTGTGGACCGGCTCGAACTGATCGTCCCCGCCGCTTACGGCACCTTCTGCTGGACGATCCGCCGCCCCGACTTCTGGCGCTTCTGGAAAAAAAACGCCACACTGGCCAGTGTCGCCACGCGACTGGCCGAGGACCGCCAATGACACGATTCAAGCCCCGCGCCGTCCCGCCGCGGCCGCAATGGCAACTCGAACAGCAGGGCCTCCACCCGCTGCTCGCCCGCCTCTATGCCGCCCGCGGCGTCACCACCCGCAGCCAACTTGATTACGACCTCAAGCAGCTGATTCCGCCCGCCGAGCTAACACACGCGGGCGACGCGGCAGTGCTGCTCGCCGACGCCATCGAAGCCGGCGCCCGCATCCTGATCGTCGCCGACTACGACTGCGACGGCGCCACCGCCTGCGCCGTCGGCGTGCGCGCGCTGCGGGCGATGGCCGGTGAATCCGGCGCCGTCATCGACTACCTGGTGCCGAACCGCTTCACCTACGGCTACGGCCTCTCGCCCGAGATCGTCGATCTCGCCGCCGAGCAGAGTCCCGACCTGCTCGTCACCGTCGATAACGGCATCGCCAGCATCGAGGGGGTCGCACGCGCCAACGAACTCGGCATCGCCACGCTGATCACCGACCACCACTTGCCTGCGGACACGCTGCCGGCGGCCGAGTGCATCGTCAATCCCAACCAGCCCGGCTGCGACTTCCCGAGCAAGCACCTGGCCGGCGTCGGCGTCATGTTCTACGTCATGCTGGCGTTGCGCGCCGAACTGCGCACACGCGGCTGGTTCGGCGAGACGGTCGCCGAACCGAACCTCGCCAACCTGCTCGACCTCGTCGCCCTCGGCACCGTCGCCGACGTCGTCCGCCTCGACGGCAACAACCGCATCCTCGTCAGCCAGGGCCTCAAGCGCATGCGCTCGGGACGCATCAATCCAGGCCTGCAGGCGCTCTTCCGGGCCGCCGGACGCGATCCGGCCAAGGCCGGCAGCCTCGACCTCGGCTTCATGATCGGTCCGCGCCTCAACGCCGCCGGACGCCTCGCCGACATGTCGCTCGGCATCGAGGCGCTGATCACCGACGACCCGGCGCGCGCGCTCAACATCGCCCAGCAGCTCGACGCGCTCAACCGCGAGCGCAAGGACATCGAAGCCGGCATGCAGGAAACGGCGCTGGCGCATCTCGACGCCATCGACCCGAGCGAGGCGGCCGCACTGGCACTGTTCGACCCGACCTGGCACCAGGGCGTCATCGGCATCCTCGCCTCGCGCATCAAGGACCGGCACCATCGTCCGGTCTTCGCCTTCGCGCGCGGCGACAATGGCGAGATCAAGGGTTCCGGCCGCTCGGTCCCGGGCCTGCACCTGCGCGACGCGCTCGACCTCCTGTCGAAGCGCGAACCGGGGCTGCTCAAGCGTTTCGGCGGCCACGCGATGGCCGCCGGCGCGACCATCCTCGAAGCGGATTTCCCGCGTTTCCGCGACGGCTTCACCCGCATCGCCGACGAACTCCTCGACGTCGCCGACCGCACCCGCACGCTCGACACCGACGGCCCGCTCGAAGCTGGCTACCTGTCGATCCAGACCGTCCGCCTGCTTGAGGACGAAGTCTGGGGCCAGGGTTTCCCGCCGCCGCTGTTCGACGACGAATTCCTCGTCGACAGCCAGCGCGTGCTCAAGGAAAAGCACCTCAAGCTGCGCCTGCGCAAGGATGCCCTCAGCATCGACGCGATCCAGTTCAACTTCAGCACCGCGCCGGGCCGCCGCATCCGCGTCGCCTACCGGCTGGCGATCAACGAGTACAACGGCGTGCAATCGCCGCAGCTCATGATCGAACACTTCGAAAACACCTGATTCCCCCGGAGCCTGACATGACCCTTGCCCGCGTCGACGCCGAAGTCGCCCCGATCGGCACCCTCGAAGCCCTCTCCCGCGCCGAAGCGGCGATGCTGCTCGATCGCGGCCACGGCGGCCTGCACGGACTCTTCCGCGACTGCGCGCTGGCAGTCCTCAATTGCGGCAACGAAACCGACGACGGCAAGGAACTGCTCGACCGCTACACCGACTTCGACATTCGCCTGATCCCGCGCGAGCGCGGCATCAAACTCGACATCCGCAACGCGCCGGCGAGCGCCTTCGTCGACGGCCGCATGATCGCCGGCATCCAGGAGCATCTCTTCGCCGTGCTGCGCGATGTCGTCTATCTCGGCGAGGAAATCCGCAACAGCGCACGCTTCGACGAGCACACGTCGGAAGGCACGACCGACATCGTCTTCCACCTGCTGCGCAATGCCGGCATTCTGAAGCCGACGCTGCACCCGAAGCTCGTCGTCTGCTGGGGTGGCCACTCGATCGGACGCGACGAATACGAATACACCAAGCATGTCGGCTACCAGCTCGGCCTGCGCGGTCTCGACATCTGTACCGGCTGCGGCCCCGGCGCGATGAAAGGCCCGATGAAGGGTGCCACCATCGCCCACGCCAAACAGCGCTTCGACGGACGCTACATCGGTCTCACCGAACCGGGCATCATCGCCGCCGAGGCGCCGAACCCCATCGTCAATGAACTTGTCATTTTCCCCGACATCGAGAAGCGGCTCGAAGCCTTCGTCCGCGTCGGTCACGGCTTCATCGTCTTCCCCGGCGGCGTCGGCACGGCCGAGGAAATCCTCTACCTGCTCGGCATCCTGCTGCATCCGGACAACGCCGACCTGCCCTTCCCGCTGATCTTCACCGGGCCGGCCAGCGCCGAAGGCTATTTCCGCCAGATCGACGCCTTCATCGGCGCAACGCTCGGCGTCGAAGCGCAGCGCCGCTACAAGATCATCATCGACGACCCCGAGCGCGTCGCCCGCGAGCTCAAGACCGGCATCCAGGCGGTGCGCGAATTCCGCAAGGACAAGCACGACGCCTACAACTTCAACTGGTCGCTCAAGGTCGATCACGACTTCCAGCAACCGTTCCAGCCGACCCACGCCAACATGCGCGCGCTCGACCTGCACCGCGACCAGCCGCCGCACCGCCTCGCTGCCCAGTTGCGCCGCGCCTTCTCCGGTCTCGTCGCCGGCAACGTCAAGGCCGACGGTATCCGCGAGATCGAGCGACATGGTATCTTCGAGATCCGCGGCGATGCCGACATCATGGCGACGATGGACACCCTGCTGAAATCCTTCGCCGCCCAGCGCCGCATGAAACTCTCGGGCAAGGACTACACGCCCTGCTACCGGATCGTCTAAGCGCCTGAATCAGAACAATTCATCGACGACGATCCACAACGCTGTTCCGGCCAGCAGCGCCGCCATCGCCAGATTGAAGCAGCGCAGCGCCCGCGGCGCATGCAGGGCGTCGCGCAAGCGGTCGCCGGCGACCGCCCAGACGGCGATGCACGGCAGATTGATCAGCACGCAGGTCACCATCAGCGACAGGATGGTCCCGACGCTCCGCTCCTGCGGCAGGAACAGCACGGCCATGTTGAGCGCCATCACCCAGACCTTGGGATTGACCCACTGGAACAGCGCCGCGCCGACGAAGCCAAGCGGACGCGGAGCCGCCCCGGCGCCGGGACGCGCCGCCCGCGCCTGACGCCAGGCCAGCCAGGACAGATAGCCGCAACCGCCCAGCACCAGCAGCGGCCGCAGCGCCGCCAGCCAGACCATCGCCCAGGCCATCAGCGCCGCCACCAGGCCGACCAGGAAGGCGTGACCGACGGTAATCCCGAGCATCATCGGCACGGTGCGGCGCAGACCGAAATTGACGCCGCTCGCGGCCAGCATCAGGTTATTCGGACCAGGCGTCACCGACATCGTCGCGACATAGGTCATCAGAGGCAGATCGGTCAGCATGGCGGGCATCTCGGCAGCGACAAAGGAAGTGCCACTGTATCCAGGCTGCCGACAAAGATACAGAACCACCAATATCGCTATATACTGGATACAGATTTTATTTCATCCATCTGAACCCATTACCAGCGATGCCAACTGTACCCACCGCCGCGAACGACACGCGGCCCCGCTACGAGCGCCTGGCCGAGGAATTCCACGCAGCGATCGACGACGGCCGACTGCCGCCGGGCAGCCGCCTGCCTTCGATCCGCGAAACGGCGCAGAGCCGCGGACTCAGCATCAACACCGTCGTCGCCGCCTATCATCAGCTTGAAGCGCGTGGCCAGGTCGAGGCGCGGCCGCAGTCCGGCTATTTCGTCAGCGCGCGCTGGCCGAGCGCGGCGATGCAGCCGACCCCGGCGACCTTGCCGCAGGAGCCGCCGGCCCTGCCCGACAGCGCCGTGCTCGACCGCATCGCCGCCGTCGTCGCGGCGCAGGCCAACCCGGCAACGATCGACCTGTCGCTCGCCTGTCCGAAACGCAGCGACGCCTATCCCGACAAGACGCTCAGCCGGATTGCCGCCGAGACCGCCCGTCGCCAGCCGGAACTCCTGACCGACTATTCGCTGCCGCCCGGACCGCTGCGCCTGCGCCAGGCGATCTGCCGCCACGCCCATGACCTTGGCATGACGCTCGAAGCCGACGAGATCATCCTAACCAACGGCTGCATGGAGGCGCTGCAACTGGCGCTGCGGGGCGTGACCCGGCCCGGCGACACGATCGCGATCGAATCGCCGACCTATTTCAACCTGCTCTCGCTGGCCGATCACCTCGGCCTGAAAACGATCGAGATTCCGACGCACCCCGAACGCGGCATGGCACTCGATGCACTCGAACTGCTGCTCGCCGAAGGACGCGTCCAGGCCGTCGTCTGCATGCCGAACGTCCACAACCCGCTCGGCACCGGCATGCCGCTCGAGGCCAAGCAACGCCTCGCGACACTCGCCCGCGATTACCGCGTGCCGGTGATCGAGGACGTGCTCTATGCCGAACTGCAATATGCCATGCCACTATCACCGGCGGTCAAGGCCTTTGACCATGACGGCTGGGTCATCGTCTGCACGTCGTACACGAAGACGCTGGCGCCGGGGCTTCGTGTCGGCTGGATGCACGCCGGGCGCTTTCATCAACGCATCGCCGCGCTCAAGTTCAGCGCCTCGATCGCCCAACCTGCCTTCCTCGGCGAGGTGCTCGGCGCCTACCTCGACACCGGCGGCTACGCGCAGCACCTGCGCCGCTTGCGGCGTCTCAGCGCGGCACAGGTCAACCGTCTCTGCGGACTCGTCAACACGCACTTTCCGGCCGGTACGCAGGTCGCACGGCCGACCGGCGGCTTTCTCGTCTGGATCGAACTGCCGCCGGGCTGCGACGGCAACCGCCTGTGCGATGCGGCCCTGACACAGGGCATCACGATCACGCCGGGCAGCGTCTTCTCACCATCCGGACGGCATACCCGTCATATCCGGCTGTCGGGTTGCCACAACTTCTCCGATCGCCACATCCACGCGCTGGTCACGCTCGGACAACTGGCGCATCGACAACAGGATTAAAACCCGAAGGCCTCGCCGACACCCATCAGCGTGGCGACACCGAGCACGGCAAAAATGCCGGCGGCAATGCGATGCACAAGCGCAACCGGCATGCGTTCGGCAATACGGTCACCGAGCAGCACCGCCGGCACGTTGGCGATCATCATGCCGAGCGTCGTCCCGGCGACAACGGTATAGAACGCGTGATAGCGGGCCGCCAGCGCCACCGTCGCCACCTGCGTCTTGTCGCCCATTTCCGCCAGGAAGAAGGCGAGCAGCGTCGTGCCGAAGACGCCGAAGCGCGCGAACTTGGCATCCTTCTCGTCGAACTTGTCGGGAATCAGCGTCCAGCCGGCCATCGCCAGGAAGGACACGCCGAGAATCCAGCGCAGCGTTTCCGGCGTGATCATGCGCGTCAGCCAGGCACCGACAGCACCGGCGAAGGCGTGATTGGCGATGGTCGCGGCAAGGATGCCGAGGCAGATCGGCAGCGGACGGCGAAATTTGGCGGCGAGGATGAAAGCGAGAAGTTGCGTCTTGTCGCCGATTTCAGCGAGGGCGACGATACCCGTCGAAACGAGAAGGGATTCCATGACAATACCATAGGCCGGAAAAGACGAATGACCACGCGACTTCTCCGGCCAGATGGGAGGTCGTGTGGTCAAAGGTCTTGCCAGGCGGGAACACTGCCTGCGCCATGCCGGAACCGGCAAGTGTGTTGACGCAAGCCTCTTCGCGCGGAAGAGCGGCTACTCCCCAATGACGGGGCGGATTATAAGGACATCGGCTGGTCCTGTCCAATCCGGCAGGCTTGTACGGGAATTCTCCCGTGATGGCACACCGGAGCCTCATCGCATCTGCCGCAAGGACTCATTGTCGGCGTCGTCATCACCGCAAGGGGGCCGGCCTCGCGCCCAACTCCGGCGTGCTCACGAGAGGACGAACGCCCGATTCGGCGCAACGCCACGCTGCGGATGACAGCCGGGCGCGAGACCACGGACGCAAACATGACGTCGCGAAGCGCCCGACCTGGCGGCACGCAGCTCACGCCGTCGTGTTGATCGTCCTGCCGACAACCTGGCCGTTCAGATTGACCGACGGCGCCGGGTTTGCCGGCGCAAGCACCTTGTCATCCTTGTCGCCGTCATTCTCCGTCTCGCGCCGCACCTGCGGGGCCGCCGAGGCAGTCGCCTGCTGTTGAAGGGTGGCCAACGTACTGATGGCCGAACCGATGGATCCCGTCGACATGAACTTCTCCTTTTCGCGAATGGGCAATGGCGCCTAACGTACCTGACGGCAAATCGAACCACGACTTGATAGCCACCGAACATAAGAAAATTCCGACTTCCTGCCCTTGCACCACCTATTGCTTCGCCCCACTCCTCGCCGCGGACCCGGCGTCCCTAAGCCACCGCGGAAAGACTGGGCGCGGGGAAGAACGACGAGCGCTCGTATTCGCCGAGCACCCAGACGAGTTTGTCGATCTGCCGGCGCGTATGACCGGCGTTGAGAATGACGCGCAAGCGCGCCTGTTTGCGCGGAACGGCCGGGAACTTGACGCTATCGACATGAATCCTCTCCTTGCGCAAGCGTTCCGACAGGACATCCGTCGCGCCCTCGTCACCAACGAGAATCGGCACGATCGGCGTACTCGTCGACAGCAGCTTGTAGGACAGACGACTCATGCTTCTGACGAAATACCGCTGGTTTTCCCACAGACGTTGCCGGCGCTCCGGCTCCTCGGCGACGATGTCAATCGCCTCGCTGACGGCATATACCTGGTCCGGCGGCAGCGTCGACGTAAATCCATAGGCAGGACAGGTGAGCCGCAACAGATCGCCGATATGCCTGTCGGTGGCCACGAAGCCGCCGATCGCGCCGTATGCTTTGCTCAGGGTGCCCATGCAGATCAATCTCGGGTGATCGAGACCGAAATACTCCGTCGTTCCGCCGCCATTCGCCCCGAGCACGCCGGTGCCGTGCGCATCGTCAACATAGACCATCGCATCGAAACGTTCGGCCAGATCGAGCATTTCCGGTAAAGGCGCGATGTCGCCGTCCTGGCTGAACACACCGTCGGTAACGATGATCTTCGACGACGCAGTCGATTCCTTCAGCAGATTTTCGAGATGTCCCAAATCACGATGACGATAGGTTTGCCGGTCGGCATCCGACAGACGGATACCCTCGCGAATGCTGATGTGATTGTATTCATCGGAGAAAAAGGCGTAGCTGTGCCGCTTCTTTGCCCGATATCCATAGATTCTGGCCGTCTGGCCAGCCTTGACCAGCGCCGACAGCGCCCCGAGATTGGTCAGGTATCCGGTCGCGAAAAGCAGCGCGGTGTCCTTTTTCTTCAAGCGAGCGAGCTTGCTTTCAAGCTGGTCATAGATGTCGAGATCGCCGCCCAGGAGCCGCGATTCGCAATTGCCGACGCCATAGCGTTCCAGCCCTTCACGCGCCTTATCGATCATGCGCGGGTGCTGGGCAAGACCGAGATAATTATTCGTGCTGAACGAGACGAAGTTCTGGTCGTTCATCCTGAACGTCGGTTGCGGCAAGGTCTCGACGACGGGAATGGCATGCACCGCCCCGCGCGACGACAGCCAGGTGCTGATTTCTGAAAATTCTTTCATGGATTTCGCTTGAAAATTAAGGTCTCGGACACCGACCGGGGTCACTGGAAGGAAAAAATCAAATAGCCGAAAAACAAAGGAAATCCGACTAGGCAAAGCGCGACAACCTTCCTCAACGACGCCCTGGCCGCAAGCCTCTCGGATAATGGGCTACCGGCGTCGTTACGGATGATGCCAAGAAGATAGTCAACATAGATGACCACCCCGAACAAGATCAGCACTGAAAGAACGATCAGTGCGATCTCTATGTTTGGCCAATTTCGCAACGGCATAATCGGCATGATCCCCTCCGCCCAGATATTTATACGTCATTGCACTGCGCTCAACTGCTCGGCGTCGGGCCACCCGCCCCCCAGGGCGAGGAACAGACCGGCCGTATCCGTGAATCGCGCCGCCTGCGCCTGGATCAGCGCCAACCTGGCCTGCTGGTAGCTCTGCTCCGCGCTGAACAGGGCGAAGGCGTTGACCGCCCCCAACTCGATCTGCCGGCGCGTCAGGTCGAGCGTCCTGCGAGCCGCCGACTCGGCGTTGGCAGCGGCCACCAGAGTCTTGGCGTCGGCCTGCAGTGCATGCAGCGCGTCAGCGACGTTCTGGAACGCCGTCAGCACCGTGCTGCGATACTGCGCACCCACCTGTTCCAGCGCGGCTTCGGCGGCCAACTGGCGATGCCGGAGCGTGCCGAAATCGAAAACGGTTTGACCGACATTGCCGCTGATGCCCCAGAATTTGTTGTCGCTCGAGAACATGCGGGCAAATGCCGTCGACGTACCGCCGAACAGGCCAACGATCGAAAACTGTGGCAACCGGTTGGCGATCACCACACCGACCTGCGCGCTCGCGGCATGCAACTGCGCTTCGGCGGCACGCACATCGGGACGCCGTTCGACCAAAGAAGACGGCAGGCTGACAGGCAGATCACGCGGCAAGCTCAGCGCTTCGAGATCGAAGCCCCCTTTTACGCCCTGACTCGGCATACGACCGGTGAGGACGGCGATCAGGTTGCGCGTTTGCTCCAGTTGCTTGACCAGCGGCGGCAAGGACTGCTCGGCCTGCGCCAGCGCCGACGCCTGCGTCGCGATATCGAGATCGCTGGCCGCCCCCAGTTCGGCCTGACGGCGTATCAGATCGAGCGCCTGGCGGCTCGACGCAATAATCTCGTTGGCGGCCTGGACCTGCGCCGACAGCGAAGCTTCCTGAATCGCCGCGGAAACGACGTTTGTCGCAATCGTCATGTACGCGGCCCGAAGCTGGAAGCCTTGTGCTTCTTCCTGTGCTGCCAGCGATTCGATAGTGCGGCGATTGAGACCGAAGACATCGGGCACGTACCCAACCGACATCTGAGCCGTATGCAGGGTGTAAAGCGGTTCTCCGGACGCCAGCGTCGGCGAGATCGTGCCGACCGGGTTACGCTGGCGGGCGCCGGCGTAGTTCGCCTGGATGACGGGAAAATAGACGCCGTATTGCGCCGCGACGTTCTCATGGGCAACGCGCAGGGCAGCCTTGGCGCTGTCGATCGACGGATTATGACGTAGCGCCTGCTCGACCAGTTCGTTCAGCGCCGGCGAACCGAAGGCGGTCCACCATTGCGGCAACACCTCGCTATCCGACACCAGACGTTGCGACTCGCCGCCATGCACCCCAACCGTGGCCGTGGCAACAACCGGTTCGCGCGTGAAGGCATCGACGTCCGGCGCCTTGGGACGGACGAAATCCGGGCCGACCGCACAACCGCTACAGAGCGCAGCTGTCGTCAACGCCGCGATGACGGATCCATACCCTGAAGACAACAAACGGATCATGACGATTGCTCCTCATTGGCCGCTGGCGCGGGCTTCCGCCGCTTCTTGCCGTGCTTGTTCGACCATTCGATTACCATGACCTGCAGGGCCGGCGCGACAACCAGCAACATGATCGGCCCGAGCAGCATGCCGCCGACAACGACGGTCGCCAACGGACGCTGGACCTGACTGCCGATGCCGGTCGATATGGCAGCCGGCAGCAAACCGATACAGGCCGACAAGGCCGTCATCAGCATCGGCCGCATGCGCTGCTCGGACGCCATGAACATGGCCTCGCGCGGCGTATGCCCCTCGAGTATCAGGTGATTGAAGTAAGTAAGGACGAGAATACCGTTCATGACAGAAACGCCGAACAGCGAGACGAAGCCGATCGCCGCCGAGATCGAGAGGTCGAGGCCGGTAAGCGAGAGCGCCATGATGCCGCCGGCCACGGCGAACGGAATGGCGGCCAGCGTCAGCAGGGCGTCGCGCAGGGAATTGAACAAGGCGTAGAGCAATACCAACACCATGCCCAGCGTGATCGGCAGGATAACGGCGAGGCGGCCCTTGGCCTGCTGCAGCGAGTCGAACTCGCCGGCCCAGTCGATGCGATAGCCGGGCGGCAGATCGATTTTCTGCTTGAGCCGCACCTGAGCCTCGGCAACGGTACTCCCGAGATCGCGGCCGCGGATGCTGAACTTGACCGGGATGTAACGCTGGTTGCGTTCGTGGTAAATGTAGGAGGCGCCCGTTTCCAGGCTGACGCTCGCCACCTCGCTCAAGGGGATGGTGGCCGTACCGCCGCCGGCGGTTGCGTAGCTCACCTTGAGATTGCGAATGGCATCAAGGTTGTTGCGGAACTCCGGTGCCAGGCGAACAATGAGGTCGAACTGCTTTTCCTCCTCAAGCACCGATGTTGCAGGGACGCCTGCTGCGGCCGCCTGGATAACAGTGTTGATGTCGCCGGTATTGAGTCCGTAACGCGCGGCCTTGGCACGATCGATCTTGATGTTGAGATTCGGCTGACCCAGCACATGGAAGATGCCGAGATCGGTGACACCGCGAATCTGGGTCATCTCGCGCAACACCTGGTCGGCAATCTTCTCGAGCACATTGAGATCCGGACCGATGATCTTCACGGAATTGGCCCCCTTGACGCCCGAGAGCTGCTCCTGGATGTTGTCCTGGATGTATTGAGAATAATTGAACTCAATACCGGGAAACTCGGCGGCGAACTCCTGTTGAACCTCCGCCATCAGCATTTCCTTGGTATATCCGGAGCGCCACTCCTTGAAGGGTTTGAGCGGGACGAACAACTCGGCGTTGTAGAAGCCGGCGGCGTCGCTGCCATCGTCGGGACGACCGTGCTGCGAAACGACGGTGATCGTTTCCGGATGCGCCTTGAGAATCTGCCGCATACGGTCGACCTTGCCCATGCCGGCTTCGAGCGAGATGGTCGGCGGCATCGTCGCGCGAATCCACAGATTGCCCTCTTCGAGCGTCGGCAGGAACTCGGTGCCGATGCGAAGCAGCAGGACAATGGCAATCAGCAGGAAGGCGGCACCGCCGGCCACCGTCTGGCGACGATTTTCGAGCGCCCAGATCAGCACCGGCTTGTAGAGACGATGCAGGAAGCGAACAAAGAAGGTCTCCGCTTCCTCGATTTTCTTCGGCAGGAGAATCGATGACAGAACCGGCGTCACCGTGAAGGTGGCGATCAGCGCGCCGATCAATGCATAGGCATAGGTCTTTGCCATCGGGCCGAAAATCTGCCCTTCGACACCCTGCATGGCGAACAGCGGAATGAAGGCCGCCACCGTGATCGCCGAGGAAAACAGGACTGCCTGGTCGACCTGCATGGCCGAGATGAAAATCATGCGAACCCGCTCGGGCCAGTGTTTGAAGGCCTGTCCCTCAACGGTCAGATTCGAAATCTTGCCGACTGATTCGAGAATCTCCTTCTTGTCGTCGCCGCTCTTCTGCAGGTTGCGGAAGACGTTCTCGACCAGGATCACGGAGGAATCGACGATGATGCCGAAATCGACTGCGCCCAATGACAAAAGGTTGGCCGATTCACCCTGGATGACGAGAATGACGATGGCAAAGAACAGGGCGAAGGGAATGTTCGTGCTGACAATGATGGCGCTGCGAAGATCGCCGAGGAACACCCACTGGATGAAGAAGACCAGCAGGCAGCCGAAAATGAGGTTGTGCAACACGGTGTGCGTCGTCACCTCGACGAGCGACGAACGGTCGTAGTACGGCACCATCTTGACGCCGGCCGGCAGCGTGCCGTCGTTGTTCATCTTCTCGACTTCGGCGTGCACGCGAGCGATGACTTCGTTGGTCCGCTGCACGCGGCTCATGATGACGATGCCCGTCACCACGTCGCTCTGGTCGTCGCGGCCGGATTTGCCGAGGCGCGGCAGTACGCCGACACTGACCTTGGCCACATCCTTGACCAGAATCGGCACACCGTTTGTCTGGGTCAGCACGATATTGCCGATGTCAGCCGTATCCTGGATCAAACCGACACCACGTATATTGACCGACTGTTCGCCGATATTCAGCGTTCGCCCTCCGACGTTGCCATTGGCATTGCCGATGGCACCGACGAGCTGCGGCAGCGTGATCTTGTAGCCTTCGAGCTTATGCAGATCGGCTTCGACTTCGTAGTCTTTCGTCGTACCGCCCCAGGTGACCACCTGCAGCACGCCGGAGACGTTCTTGAGCCGGCGCGTCACTACCCAGTCCTGCAGTGTGCGCAAGTTGGTCAGCCCGAAATGCGGGGGGCCTACCAGCTGAAAGCGGTAGATTTCTCCGACCAGACTCGAGGCCTGGATCGTCGGCTGGACGTTGTTCGGCAAATTGACGTTCTGCTGCAGATTCAGCGCCGCCTGCGTGTAGGCCGAGGAATAGTCGATACCGTATTTGAAGGTGACGCGGACGAACGACAGCCCGTAGAACGAGGTCGAACGGATATTGTCGACCCCCGGCGTCGTCGCCAGTCCGACCTCCATCGCCCGCGTGTAATAGCGTTCCATCTCCTCGGCCGACAGGCCGGGCGCCTGGGCCGTGATTTCGAGAATGACGGGCGCCGGGTTCGGATACGCCTCGACGTTCAGTTTAAGGTAGGCGACGACACCGGAAACCATGAAGACGAGGAGGCCGAGCAAGACGATGGGCCTGCGACTCAATGCAAAAGATACGATACCCCGGAACACGGCAGGACTTCCTTTGGCGTTGTGTTATGACAGCAAGAGCGAGAGATCCGAAAAGACCCGGTCACCGGATCGAGAGCGCGAGCGCATTACTAAGAAACAAGGCGCCCTCTGCCGCAACTTTTTCCCCAACCCGCACGCCCTCGAGAATCTGCTGGAATCCGCCCTGAGATACGCCCGGCTTGATGACGCGCCGTTCGAAACGGAGACCGTTTTCCGTGACATAGACCGTCGTCGTGCCGTCGCCCTCGCGCACGACAGCGCCTTGCGGCACCGCCGGCATGACACTCGGCGCACCGGTGCGGATGACAAATGTCGCGAGCATTTGCGGCAACAGCTCGTGCTTCGGATCGCTGATTTCCGAGCGGACAGGGATCGTATGGGTTGTCGCATCGGCGGCTGCGCCGATATTGACGATCTTGCCTTCGAAGCGGCGGCCGGGATAGGCGCTCAGCATGACGCTCACCCTGGCGCCGACTTGCAGTCGCGGCAGAAGCGATTCGGGAACATTGGCGATCATCCAGACGCTGGAAACGTCGGCAACCGTAATCGGCGCCGGCGACCCGCCGGGCTGCACGAGCATCCCGGGCGCAGCATTGCGAACCGTCACGCGGCCGTTGATCGGGCTGAAGATATTGAGCAGACCATTCGGCTTGCGCTCGGCCACCAGACGGTCCATCTCTGCTTCGCTCTTGCCGAAGATCCTGACGGCATCGCGGGCGGCCTTGTAGTTGGCTTCGGCCGTCTGCTGGTCGGAAATCGCCTGTTCCAGGTCCTTCTGCGACACGCTCCTGATCTCCGCGAGTTGCCGTGCGCGCTCAAGCGATTTGCTGGCGAGTTGCAGCACACCAGCGCTGGAAATCAGGGTCGAACTTGCCTGCACCAGATCGGGACTGTCGAGCGTGAACAGCACCGCCCCCTTCCTGACGCTGTCGCCAGCTTTCACGTTGACACTGACGATACGACCGGACCACGGCGATGACACCGGCACCGTCTGTTCCTGGTTGAAGTCGATATTGCCGACTGCCTCGCGCTCGTCCGAGAATTCGCGGCTGCCGATCGGTTCGACCTTGATCGCCTTGGCCTGCAGATCGGTCACCGTGACCGAATTCCCTTCACATTTGGTCGTTTCCTGAACGACGGCGCCCTGCGCCTTGTTGTCCTGCGTCAGTGACGCAGACGCAACGGCAGTGGCAACGGCGGCGATGGAGCACAGTATGATTTTGAGCTTTTTCGATAACATGATGACAATCGCGATGCTTCAGAATGAATCAAGACCATTCGCTCAGCCGGTCAATCGCGCTTGCATCGACCGGCGGCAGCGTAGAATAGAAATATTCCCCTTACAAAGTTCTTACACCTTCCATCCGTTCGTGAGCGCAGCATGAGAGTCCTGTTGGTCGAAGATGACGTTCAACTTAGAGAAGCCCTGCACCAGGCCTTGCAAAGCGCCGGTTATTCGGTCGATGCCGTCGCCGACGGCAGGATGGCCGACACCACGCTGCTTGCCGGTGCGTATGACGCCATAGTGCTCGACCTGGGCCTGCCGCAGCTCGACGGCATAGAGGTGTTGAGACGCCTGCGCGCGCGCAGCGACAGCACGCCGGTTCTGATACTGAGCGCCCGCGACGGGATCGAGCAACGCGTCCAGGGACTCAAGGTCGGCGCCGACGACTACCTGACCAAGCCCTTCGCATTGCCTGAACTCGAAGCCCGCATCGGCGCGTTGATCCGGCGCGCGTCGGGCGGCCAGATCCGCCTGAGCAACGGACCGCTGGAACTCGACATGACGCACCGGGAAGTACTGCTCGACGGCAAACCGATCGACATATCCGCGCGCGAGATGTCGATCCTCGAAGCATTGATGCAACGCCTCGGGCAAGTCGTCATCAAGACGCGCCTGGCGCAGCAGATCAGCGACTGGGATAGCGAGGTCGGCAGCAACGCCGTCGAAGTCTATGTCCATCGGCTGCGCAAGAAGCTGGAACCGCATGGATTTGTCATTCGCACCATCCACGGTCTTGGGTATCTGCTGGAGCGGCATGGTGAAGCTTGACTATCTCACCCTCCAGCAGCGACTCATGGTGTGGCTGCTGCTGCCGATCATCACCGTCGCATCGCTGGGTGTCTACGCGGCTTATCTTGCCGTTCTGCACTTCACCAACATCGCCTACGACCGGGCACTCGAAGACACGGTCCGCACACTGGCGCGGCAGATCCAGGTCGAGCGGGACGCCATCCACGTCAACCTGCCCGAAGAAGCCCGGCAGATGCTCGAGTTCGACCAGGTCGACCGCGTCTACTTCAGCGTTTCCGATCAGCAGGAAACGCTGCTCGTCAGCAACGCGGGCTTGCTGCCGTCATCCAACCGCGCCCACGCGCTGAGGTCGGCCCATTTCTATCGCGCCACCTTCGACGGACATCCCGTCCGCATTGTCGAATATGACATGGCCGGTTTGGGCAAGGAACTGCTCTTCATCCGCGTCGCGGAGACCATGAACAAGCGGGAGATCGCAGCACGCGAAGCGCTGATCTACATGCTGATCCCCCAGTTCTTCTTCCTGTTTTTCACCGTGTTGCTGGTCTGGTTCGGCAGCGGCTACGCGATTGCGCCGCTGACCCGTGTCCGCGAAGCGATCGCCCGGCGCACACACGAAGACCTGACCCCGCTCAACCCGGCGGGATTGCCGCTGGAAGTCTCTGAACAGGTGCGCGTCATCAACGCCCTGATGGCAAGACTCGGCCGGACAATCGACGGTCAGCGTCGCTTCATCGCCGATGCAACGCATCAACTTCGCACACCGATCGCCGTGCTCCAGACGCAGATAGAGCTTGCGCTGCGCGCGCAAAATTTCGACGAAGTACATGCGGCCGTCGAACGCATGGGCGCGACCACTACCCGCCTCGGGCGCCTTGCCAATCAACTACTCAATCTGAGTCGCGCCGAAGCAGGCAGCGAGGGCAGCATCGAATTTTCGCGGATCGACCTCGGCGAGTTGATCGAAGACGTTGTCGCCGGTCTGGTCCCGTACGGCCTCGCCAAAGACGTCGAAATATTCGTCGACGTTGCACAGCATCTTCCCCGTGTCCTGGGCGACCGGCGCCTGCTTGCCGACATGCTGGCCAATCTGGTCGACAATGCCATCCGATATACACAAAGCAAGGGTCGCGTGCACATTTCCGGAGAGCGCTCCGGCGATAAGGTCATCGTCATTGTCAGCGACAACGGCCCCGGCATTCCCCAGTCGGAGATGGATCGCGTCATGGAAAGATTCTACCGGGGCGAGCACGCGAGTTCAG
Organism: uncultured Propionivibrio sp.; assembly: GCF_963666255.1. Classification (NCBI taxonomy): domain Bacteria; kingdom Pseudomonadati; phylum Pseudomonadota; class Betaproteobacteria; order Rhodocyclales; family Rhodocyclaceae; genus Propionivibrio; species uncultured Propionivibrio sp. The sequence goes on from NZ_OY762657.1 coordinate 86,177, forward strand.
AAGGTTCCGGACTCGGCCTCGCGATCGCCCACGAGATTGCGGCGCTGCACAAAGGCCGCATCGACTTGTCGCAAAGCGCCGACGCACCGGGCCTGCACGTCACCGTGATGATCCCGGCATCGGCCTGAACCTGCCGACGGCATCGCACCGGTATCGCCAAGCACTCAGTCTTCGGAAACGACGTTGCCGGTGGGAATGCCGTAGAGCAGCAGATGCCAGCGCAATTTCGATACCTGATGAAAGATGATCGCACGACCGCTTTCATCCTTGACCGGCTTGCCGTGACGCATTTCCCGCGCGATCGTCGTCGCCAGGGTGCCGTTGTCCTCGCACTGCCAGTTCCTGCCGCTGACGATATTGCAACGCGTGTATTTATTCGAAGGACGGGGCGACCCGGCCGTCCAGACCAGCACCTCGCCGCTTTTCCGACGCGCGACGAATCGATAACGCTCTGACGGCACCAGGATTCCGAGACAAGTGTCGCCCTGCCAGTCACCATCGCATTCGGCCGTATAGATCGTCCTGTCTCCCTTGAGCGTGACACCGTCGGTGGCCCAAAGCGCGAATGCCAGCAGCAATGCCAGCACCGAGACCAGAGACCACGACACCCTTTGCAGCCCGCTCATTCCGGATGCTTGAGACATCGCTTCAGGCGTCAGGAGGGAACCGCATCATCACAGGCCCGCCGCACGCGTTGCCACGCTCTGCCGCATGGTCGCCAGGAACGCCATCTTTTTCCGATGCGCCGAGCGATGTTTGCTGTCGATGTCATCTTCTGATTTGTGCAGAATTTCAGACGGCACGTCGAACATCCCGCGCGGCCCCGGCCGCGCGCCGAGTTCCTGCCAGAAGGCATCGTAATCGGCATAGGTCCGCGCCGAACTGAATACCCGGTTGGCATTGGAAACACCGACGATCCCGTCGACCTGCCACCCGTGCGCCAGGACCGACATGACTTCCATCAGGAGCATCTTCGGCCGGTTTCCAAGCATATCCTTCGTTGCCTGCCTGATCCGCGCCCGCGCCGCATCGCCCTTTTCGCCTTGCAGACATCCGATTTCGAGGATCTTCGTCCCGTTGACGCTCGGCAGGGAAAATATCAGGTAGAAAATACCGTCCTGTTCGGCGCATTCCTTGAGGACAAGACCGAGTTCGCCCTCGCGATCGAATTTGTTCGTCTTGCGCAGCACAATCTCGTAGGGCAGGCCGCTCTTGCCGGAAAACTCCGCCAGCTTCAGCAACTGCCCCTGCGCCAGCGCTGCCACCGTTTCCGCCGAAAACAGACCGCCGATGCGTCGATAGTGACTTTCGATCCGCTGGATTCGGTCCGCGATCGAGTAGTCCCGGTTGATGTAGTGCCGGCTCGGCTTGATGAACAGCCGGGGGCTATGGGCGCACCAGTAGCGGAGCATCGGGTCGTGGTGCGTCGAATCGAGCCAGCGGGTGAACGCCGAAGGCGCCCGACCGCTTCGGAAAAGAAAACGGACGACGCGCGACGCACGTCGATTCGAATCCAGATGCCAGAGGCAGAGGAGCGAACGGAAGTAACTGGCCATTGTTCGCATCCCGAGCACTCCAGCGTACTCATGTAAATCCACGCAACTCGCCTTCATCGTCCCACAGTTCGCAAACCCTTCGTTGGAGAAAAACCCGCACGGAAGCGCCGATCACGATTTGGAAAATCCCGACAAAACAGACATCTCGAAACATTTTGTAACAAATTGTAAATTATTGTAATTTCACATGCTTACAAATTGCTTACAGCGAGCAGCGCGACGGAGACACGATCGCGACTGCCGCCACCGGAACGAACGCACTTTAGGGAAGCACTTCCCATTCCGATCCATTCGGGCACTCCAATCCAGCGCCGGTAGAGCGCGATCGGAAATCCTCCGCGGGATTTGGGCCGCACCTTCAAGCTTGAAAGCGCAGAACAGATAAAGGCGGACACTCGAAAAAATGCCATTATCCTTGTCTTTTCCGAGCATCCTACATACTATGCAATGACAATCGACGGCGGACACAGCGGTGGCTTGACGCCGCATATGAAACGATCAGGGTGCAAACAGTCACAACAGCATGACGAACAATTTTCACGAAGAAAGCATCGACTACCGTGCAATCGTGGACGGCCTGCCCGGCCTGTTCGTGATCATGGATACCGAGCTGAGGATCGTCGGGGTGAGCAATGCCTACACCCGGTCGACGATGACGCGGCGTGACGAGATCCTCGGAAAGACGATGTTCGAGGTCTTTCCCGACAACCCGGATGACCCGGCCGCCGACGGCGTGCGCAACCTTCGTGCCTCGCTGCAACGCGTGCTGAAATCAGGCGTTCCGGACACCATGTCCGTGCAGAAATACGACATCCGCAGACCCCCGGAGGAGGGCGGCGGGTTCGAGGAGCGTTACTGGACACCGATCAATTCCCCGGTACTGGACAAGGACGGACGGGTCCGCTACGTCATCCACAAGGCCGAAGACGTCACCGAATTCGTTCGCCTCAAACAGAAAGGTCTTGAGCAACTGCGCTGCAACGAAGGCCTGAACCAGCAGGCTGCGCAGATGGAAGCGGAGATTTTCGAGCGCACCCGCGAAGTCGCGGCGGCCAGCGCCTTGCTCAAGACCACCAACCAGGCGCTGGAAGACGCAAAAGTCGCGGCCGAGGCAGCCAATGTTGCCAAGAGCGCGTTTCTCGCGACCATGAGCCACGAAATCCGCACCCCGATGAACGGCGTCCTGGGCATGGTCAGCCTGCTACGACGGAGCCCGCTCAACCCGAAACAACAAAACCACCTCGAGAAAATTCAGACTTCCGGCGAACACCTGCTCGCGATCATCAACGACATCCTCGATTTTTCCAAGATCGAAGCCGGCAAGATCGAACTCGCCAGCGACGACTTCCGGCTCGCCGACCTCATTCGCGAATCCTGGACGCTCGTCGGCGACCGAATCACGGCCAAAGGACTGGAGCGCCGGACGATCTGCTGGAACCCCGAACTGATCCTGCGTGGCGACAAGACCCGACTCGAACAGGCGCTGGTCAACTTCCTGAGCAACGCCGTCAAGTTCACCGAAATGGGCAGTGTCACGCTTGCCTGCCAGGTGGAAGAGGACACGGGCGCCGGCTACCGGCTCCGCTTCGAAGTCACCGACACCGGCATCGGGCTGACCGACGAACAGCAGACACGGATTTTCAACGCGTTCGAGCAGGCCGACAGCAGCACCAGCCGAAAATATCAAGGGACGGGACTTGGCCTTGCGATCACCCAGCGTATCGCCCACCTGATGGGCGGCGAGACCGGCGTCATCAGCACCCCCGGCCGGGGCAGCACCTTCTGGCTGACGTGCCGCCTGCCCAAGGGAGAACACGCCAAGCCGGTCATGGCACCGTCGGCCGAAGTGCCGGAGGCCATTCTGGCGCGCGACTTCCGCGGACGAAAGATCCTGGTGGTCGATGACGAGCCGATCAATCGTGAAATCATCGGTTACATCCTCGATGACATCGGATTGAAGATCGACACCGCTGAAGACGGCAAGGACGCGCTGATGAAAGTCCGCCAGACCGACTACGACATCGTGCTGATGGACATGCAGATGCCGGAGCTCGACGGCCTCGACGCAACCCGGCAACTACGCGCGCAGCCCGGCTTCGGACAGCCGGTCATCATCGCCCTGACGGCGAACGCCTTCGATGACGACCGCGTCCGCTGCCTGGCCGCCGGCATGAACGATTTCATCGCCAAGCCCTTCAAGCCCGAGATCGTCTTCGAGAAGCTGCTCTACTGGTTTCAGCAAGGGCATCGCTGAGCGATCGCCCCCCGGCGCTCAGCGTCCGCCAGGCTCCAGCGCCGCACAGATCGCCGTCATCGCTTCGGCCGCGCCGGTCGCCAGCCGATAGCGCACACTGCCGCTCAGCCGCGTCGTCGCTGGATTGATCTCGACCGTCGGCACGCCGCGCCGTACGGCCTGCAGCACCGGTTCGGCGATATAGGGAAATACCGCCGTCGTACCGATGATGAAGACGAGATCGAAGCCTTTCGCCAGTTCGTCGTACAGCCGCTCGATCGCCGGCCCCGGCAACTGCTCGCCGAAGAGCACGACGGCCGGCCGGACGACGCCGCCGCACTGCCGGCAACGCGGCGGCACCTGCGTGTCGGCAATATCGGCCTCGGCGCCGCAGTCCTGGCAATAGCGCTGCGCCAGCGTCCCGTGAATCTCGATCAGGTCGCGGCTGCCGGCGCGTGCGTGCAGGCCGTCGATGTTCTGCGTCAGCACCACCACCTCGTGCGTGCGTGCGAGCGCGACGATCGCCCGGTGCGCTGCATTGGGCTCGACATGATGACAATTACGTTCTATCTGGGCCAGGTACTTCCAGGTGATGTCGGGGCGCACCGCCAGGCAATCGCCGGACAACGCATCCTCGATCTCGAGCCCGTCCTCGGTCGCCTCGCCGTTATACAGGCCACCGACGCCGCGGTAGGTCGGCAGACCGGAGTCCGCCGAAATGCCGGCACCGGTAACGAAAAGCACGCGCTGCGCCGTCCTGAGCAGGCCGGCAATTTCGCGGCAGGCAAGCAGCGCGTCCGCAGTCATTACCATGTCATCCCCGCTGATAACGGTCGAGATCGTCGAGCCAGCCCTGTTTCTCAGCGTCACTCGCGAACGAGGCAACGAAGGCATTGCGCGCAAGCGCCATGACATCGTCCTGACCCAGCCCAAGCGCCTCGGCGGTCGCCAGGAAGTTGGCGTTCATGTAGCCGCCGAAATAGGCCGGATCGTCCGAATTAACGGTCACGCACAACCCAGCCTTCAGGAGCCGCGCCAGATTATGCTCGCGCAGATCCTGCACGACGCGAAGCTTGAGGTTCGAGAGCGGGCAGACAGTCAGCGGCACCTGGGCGCGGGCCAACCGCGCCATCAGCGCCGCATCTTCCTCGGCGCGGACGCCATGGTCGATACGTTCGGCACCGAGCGCATCGAGCGCCCCCCAGATGTAGGCTGGCGGTCCCTCCTCGCCGGCATGGGCGACAACGCGGAAGCCGAGCTCCCGCGCCTGTGCGAAGACGCGGGCGAATTTTTCCGGCGGGTTGCCGACTTCGCCAGAATCGAGACCGACACCGATCCACAGGTCGGCATACGCCTCACGCAGTGGCAAGGCTTCCGCGAAGGTCGCCAGCGCGTCCTCTTCGCTGAGATGGCGCAGGAAGCACAGGATCAGCCGGCTCGAAAAACCGTGTTTCGCCCTGGCATCGCGCAAGGCGCCGGCGATGCCGGCAAATACCGTCGCCATCGATACGCCGCGCTCGGTATGCGTCTGCGGATCGAAGAATATCTCGGCGTGGCAGACGTTGTCGGCTCGCGCCCGGGCCACGTAGGCCGCCGTCAGGTCGTAAAAGTCCTGCTCGGTGCGGAGCACCGCGGCGCCGGCGTAATACAGGTCGAGAAAGGACTGCAGATCGGAAAAATCGTAGGCAGCGCGCACGGCGTCGACCGAGTCATACGGCAGGTTCACGCCGTTGCGCCGCGCCAGCGCGAACATGAGTTCGGGTTCGAGCGAGCCCTCGATATGCAAATGCAGTTCGGCCTTGGGCAGGCCGCGAATGAAGTCGGTAAGGGTCGTGGTCAGGGTCATCATCATGACGTTCGGGAGGAAACAGCCTTCATTATCCTCCAGAACGCCATCGCGTAACGCCCCTTCCCGCTCAGCGCACCTTCTTGCTGACGCCGGCCGACTCGAAGCTGGCCATCTCGTTCATGAAGGCCATCGCCGCTTCAAGCATCGGATACGCGACCATGACGCCGGTACCCTCGCCCAGGCGCATGCCGATATCGAGGATCGGATCGGCGTCGAGCGCGCGCAACTGCACGACATGACCGGCCTCGGCCGACTTGTGGCAGAAGATCACATAGTCGAGGACGTTCGGCTCGAGACGCACCGCCGCGAGCAAGGCCGAGGTGGCGATGACGCCGTCAGCGAGGATGGTGATGCCGGCTTCGGCCGCCGCCAGGTAGGCGCCGACCATCATGACGATCTCGAAGCCGCCGAATTCGGTCAGCACGGTCATTACATCGGCGTCGGCCGGCAGTTGCGCCCGATCGAGCGCCTGTTGCATCAGCCGGCGCTTGGCCGCCAGACCGACGTCATCGAGGCCGGTGCCGCGGCCGACGCAATCGGCGATCGGCGTACCGGTCAGAAAATGCGTGATCAGCGAGGCCGAACCGGTGTTGCCGATGCCCTTTTCGCCCAGCCCGATGACATTGCAGCCCTCGGCCACGGCCGCGCGGGCAAAGCCGGCACCGCGGCGCAAGGCTTCCTCGCACTGTTCGCGCGTCATTGCCGCTTCTTCGAGATAATTACGCGTACCGGTCGGTGAAATCTTGGCGTTGATGAGCCCTTCGCGCTCGCCGAAATCATGGGCGACGCCGGCATCGACGACGACCATCTTGAGGCCGTTGAGGCGCGAGAAGACGTTGGCACCGGCGCCGCCGCGCAGGTAGTTTTCCAGCATCTGCCAACTGACATCCTGCGGATAGGCCGAAATACCGGCCTTGGCGGCACCATGGTCGCCGGCGAAGATGATCACCTGCGGGCAAGTAAGGCGCGGCGACAGCGTGTTCTGGATGCGGCCGATCTTCAGCGCGATTTTTTCGAGCTGACCGAGCGAGCCGATCGGCTTCGTCTTGTTGTCGATCTTGTCCTGCAATGCCTCGGTCAAGGCATCGCTGACGGGTCGGATAGTGAATTTCAGGGCCGTGCTGGCCTGGGATTGGGTTGCAGTGGACATCGGGTTCCGCTCCTCGGGAAGAAGAAAAATCGAAAAACAAAAAGGGCTCCGGCTGGCGGCGCGCAAACGCACGCATCCAGCCGGAGCCCTTTCCATGGCTCCGTATCGATTCGATCCGTCTTCTGGCTCCCGGATCAGCCGAAGTCTTGCGTCTTCCCGGCGAGGTCTGCCTCGTCAGTGACTGGTCTTTGCGACCCAGCAAGCTTCGTCCCCGGATACAGCGGCGGGCCCGCCACGGATTCACACCGTGTTCCGTTGATCAAATCTCAAGGAGCCGGCATTTTCTTCGCCGTCCGCGCCGCTGTCAAGTCGGCGCCCGGGCATGCCCGCCAGCGCTTACCGCCGGCCCCGCGCGAAGATCTGGTCGAACGACCCGCCCTCGGCGAAATGCGCCTTCTGGGCCTTTTGCCAGCCGCCAAAGACGGCGTCGATGGTGATCAGATTGACCTTGCCGAATTGCTTCGCATATTTCGCGGCGACCTTTTCATCGCGCGGCCGGTAGTAATGCCGCGCCGCGATCTCCTGTGCCTCGGGCGAATACAGATACTCGAGGTAGGCCTGCGCAAGCTTGCGCGTTCCTTTCTTGTCGACCACCTTATCCACCACCGACACCGGCGGTTCGGCCAGAATCGACAGGGACGGCGTGACGATATCGAATTTCTCCGGCCCGAGTTCCTTGACCGCCAGATACGCCTCATTCTCCCAGGCCAGCAGCACATCGCCGATGCCGCGCTCGGTAAAGCTCGTCGTCGCCCCGCGCGCACCCGAGTCGAGCACCTTGACGTTGTTGAACAACGCGGCGACGAATTCCTTCGCTTTCTCCTCGCTGCCGCCGGGTTGCTTGAGCGCATAGGCCCAGGCCGCCAGGTAGTTCCAGCGCGCGCCGCCGGAAGTCTTGGGATTGGGCGTGACGACGCCGATGCCCGGCTTGACGAGATCGCCCCAATCCTTGATCTGTTTGGGATTGCCCTTGCGTACCAGGAAGACGATTGTCGAGGTGTAGGGCGAGGCATTGTGCGGCAGGCGTTTCTGCCAATCGTCCGGAATCAGCTTCTTGTCGGCCAGTGCGATGACGTCATAGCCGAGCGCCAGCGTCACGACGTCGGCTTCGAGCCCGTCGATGACGGCCAGCGCCTGCTTGCCCGAGCCGCCATGCGACTGTTTGACGGACACGACTTCGCCGGTCTTTTCCTTCCAGTGGCGGGCAAACGCCGCGTTGTAGTCCTGATACAGTTCGCGCGTCGGGTCGTAAGAGACATTGAGCAAGCTCGTGTCGGCGCGCGCCGGCGACAATGCCGCCGAAAGAAGAAGGCCGACGCCGAGACCGGCAAGCAGTTTGCGAATTTCCATGTTCCGACTCCAGTCCGAAATAAGGGTTGAAGCGAGTCTAGGGAAAACGCCAACTCGACGGAACGACGGATTTCTTATGAGCTTATAGGCAAAATCGGCCATCGGAAGCCGACATGGCAAAATCGGCGCCAACGCGGCACAGCGGCGAAAAATAGACGACAATACGCGCTTGTCTTTTCCTCTCACGCACCTTCACGTCGACCATGAAAGCATTCGGATTCACCACTGCCACCCTGCACAGCGACCGCGCCAAGCCGGTCGAACACGGGGCCATCCACAAGCCGATCCATAACTCGGCCGCCTTCGGTTTCGCCGATGTCGGCGACCTCGTTCGCGTCTTCCAGGGCGAGCAGGCCGGCTTCGTCTACGGCCGCCAGGGCACGCCGACGACGGCGGCGCTCGAAGAGAAAATCACCCGCATGGAAGGCGGCATCGCCACCGCCACCTTCGGCAGCGGCATGGGCGCCATCTCGTCGACGCTGATCGCGCTCCTGCGCGCCGGCGACCACTTCATCGCCAGCAGCTTCCTCTTCGGCAACACCACCAGCCTGTTCGAGACTTTCGCGCAAATGGGCGTCGCCGTCAGCTTTGTCGACGCCACCGACGTCGCCCAGGTCGAAGCCGCCATCCGGCCCGAAACGCGCCTCGTCTTCGTCGAAACAATCGCCAATCCCTGCACGCAGGTCGCCGATCTCGCCGGCATCGGCAAGCTCTGCGAAGCGCGCGGACTCGTCTATATCGTCGACAACACGATCACCTCGCCCTATCTGTTCCAGCCGCAAGCCGTCGGCGCCTCGCTGGTCGTCAACTCGCTGACCAAGTACATCGGCGGACACGGCAACGCCCTCGGCGGCGCCGTCACCGAAACCGGTCGCTTCGACTGGAGCCGCTATCCGAACCTCTACGACTACTACAAGAAGGGCAACCCGGCGACCTGGGGCATCACGCAGATCCGCAAGAAGGGCCTGCGCGACGCTGGCGCCACACTCGGACCGGAAGCGGCGCACCACCTCGCCGTCGGCTCGGAAACGCTGGCGCTGCGCATGGAACGCATCTGCGCCAATACCCAGCGCCTCGCCGAATTTCTCGACGCCCACCCCGGCGTCAGCCGCGTGTACTACCCCGGGCTTGCCGAGCATCCGCAGCATGAGCGCGCCAAGGCCCTGTTCAAAGGGAACAGCGGCATCCTCTCGTTCGAGCTCGTCGACGGCCGCGACTGCCTCGACCTCTTCCGCAAGTTCCGCGTCGTCATCTCATCGACCAACCTCGGCGACAACCGGACGCTGGCGATCCCCGTCGCCCAGACGATCTACTTCGAACTCGGTCAGGCGCGCCGCGCCGAACTCGGCATCGCCGAATCGCTGATCCGCGTCTCGGTCGGCATCGAGGACAGCGACGACCTCATCGCCGATTTCGCGGCGGCGCTCGAAGTCTGAGGCCGATTATCCCCAACGCCTGAAGACCGCATGGCGGTCTTCAGGCCGTTGTCATCACAGGTGGCGCTGCAGGCGGACGATCTTGGCCAATCCGCCGGCAGCCGTCTCGCGATACCCCGAATTGAGATCGCGGCCGGTCTCCCACATCGTCTTCACCACTTCGTCGAACGAAACGATATGCCGCCCGTCCGACAGCAGCGCATAGGCGGCGCAATCGACGGCCCGCACGGCAGCAATCGCGTTGCGCTCGATACAGGGGATCTGCACATAACCGCCGATCGGGTCGCAGGTCAGCCCGAGATGGTGCTCGAGCCCCATTTCAGCGGCATATTCAACCTGACGCGACGAACCGCCGAGCAACTGGGCGGCAGCCGCCGCAGCCATGGCACAGGCGGTACCGACCTCACCCTGACAGCCGACTTCGGCGCCGGAAATCGACGCATTGCGCTTGACGAGATTGCCGATCAATCCGGCCGTCGCCAAGGCGCGAGCAACCTTCTCGTCCGAAAGCGCCGATTGCTGCCGGAGGAAGAACAGCACGCTGGGCAAGACACCGCTGGCGCCGCAGGTCGGCGCCGTGACGATCGTCCGTCCCGACGCGTTTTCTTCGGACACCGCCAGCGCATAGGAAAAGAGCAAGGCCGTCTGGCCGAAATATCCGGCCATGCTGCCGGCCCGGGCGTGATAGGACGCAGCCTTGCGCGGCACGTTCAGGTCGCCCGGCAACTTGCCTTCGGCATCGAGTCCGCGTGCGATGGTCGCCTGCATGGTCGACCAGATGTCGGCAAGAAACGGCCAGATGGCCTCGCCCTCGCACTGCCCGACGATTTCCCACAAGGACAGGCCGTCGCGATCGCACTGCGCCAGCACCTCCTGCAATGAGGCGAAGGGATAGACGGCGGGGCCGCCACCGGCACGTCCCTCGGCATCCATCAGCGCACCGCCGCCGACCGAATAGACGACACGCGTGGCGAGCACATTGCCATCGTCATCAAGCGCCTCGAACTGCAAGCCATTGGGATGGCGCGGGAGAACCGTTTCCGGCCGCCAGCATATTTCGGTCGGCAAGGGCAGGAACGGCTCGCTGACCGCCCGATCGGTCAGGTGTCCGCGCCCGGTTGCCGCAAGGCTCCCGAACAGGGACACGCGAATCCGGCTCGCATCGCCGGGCAAGTCCGACCGGAAGGATTCGGCGGCAAAACGCGGCCCCATCGTATGACTGCTCGACGGACCGATCCCCACCCTGAAAAGCTCGCGAAGTGATTTCATTGAATGCCAGGCCAAAGGCAAGAGCCAAAAAATTGGGATGCCCGGAACCGCCCCGAACGTTAGCGCTGGCGTACCCACGGACGTTCGCACTATAGCGCAATGGCGTATCGGCGTAAGCGATGATATTGGCAAAAAAATGCGGGGCATGAACCCGGGGGAAGTTCATGCCCCTAAGCCAGACGGCGCGATCGCTCCCGCATCACACTGGATTGAACTCGATCCAGCAGGCAAAGAGAGGATACCCACCGACAACCACCGGAGGCCCTGCCCGGTGAGCGCGAAAACCTGCAAGACGCAACAGGCGCTCGACACCCAGCGGAGAAACGGTGATCAGCCGTTTCGCTCCCAAGCCCACCGCCGTCTCGATCGCTCCTTCAAGAAGGGCAACGGCAATGGGTGACGAAAACTGGCCACGCTGAGCGGAAGAAGCCGCGGAAACATCGACGGCGGCAAAACGCGAAAGCTCCCACACATCGGGAGACGAGGGGGAAACGGCGCCGTTGAGCAATTCCGGAAAAACCTCGGCGAGCAAATAGGGCCGGACGGTCGGCAACAAACGCGCACACCCGTTGATGCGCCCTTTGCCATCCCTTGCAACCACATAGACGGTGTCTTCGCGGTCAAACTGGTCGCGCTCAAGACGCTCCGGCGTCGCCAGATCGGACCACCCCAGCATGTCGACAAATACCTCGTGACGATACGATGCCAGGCGACGATACAAACCGGCCGGCAAACCGGCACGCATTCCAGAAAGAATATCCATTTAGACCTCGCCGCGATGCCAAACGAGGCTCAATTAGAATGCCTTTCCCCCTTTTTCCGAAACTGACAGATCTGACAGGTTCACAAATACGTATTTAAAATCAATGCACTAAAAACACAAAAAGGGTCGAAAAACCCTGAAGAACCAGACAAAGACGCTGGGCGCATCAAAAACCGTGATTTTGTACCAACTATTTCCTATTTATCAGGAATACCGCATGGCAATATGATCCCGGACCGAAGCCTCCCATGCCTGTTGGTCGATCCAGAGGACAATCCATGTTGCCGTTGCCTCGTCACCCATGTCGCGACCGCTCGCCGGATCAATAAGCATCATGTTCGATCGCGGCAAGCCGTCTCGAACGTATCTCGGCCTCCCCGTGGAAATCTGCAGCGACCAGTCCCAGCCGATCGATACCGCAGGCAGGGAAGTGGACACCCACTCCGTATACCCGGTGATCGCCGCAGGAGCGCCGCACGCGGCAAGGCGTTCGACCGGATCCGTATCAACCCCCGAGAGGAAATGCCTCATGGACAAGGACAGAAACGCCGCAGCCGACAGACGCAGATACCCATCCTGAGACGGGACAGAAAACGGAATTGACGCATCGTCGGACTTGCTTTTCAGGAATGATTGGCTCATGTCTCGTCACCACGTCACGGGATTCACACACTACCTGACAGCCCAACCGGAAGCCAGCGTCAATAGCAGTAACGCCAGAGGCTGAAAAGCTGGAGAACTCACATGATAAAGGATTGGGAAAACGAACTGCTCCACCGCCTGCGCCAAGCGAGTACCGAGCAACTGCTGATCGCCGAACTCAAGGCGGAAGCACGCCGCCTCGGATTCGATCACTGCGCCTATGGCGTTCGACTTCCCCTGCAACTGAGCAAACCCAGGATCATCATGTTCAATACGTATCCGACGACATGGCAGAAGCGCTACCAGTCGCGGAACTACCAATGCATCGACCCGACAGTCCAGCACGGCGTGCGATCGCAGGCGCCGCTCATCTGGACTGACGAGGTCTTTCGCAACACGCGGGAATTCTGGGAAGAGGCGCGCGGTTATGGACTGCGCTACGGCTGGTCACAATCGGCGGTGGGCCCGCAGAGTCTGCGCGGAATGCTGACGCTGTCGCGGCGACATGGCTCCCTGACCGCATCGGAACTGAACGCGCACGGCTACCAGTTGGTCTGGCTGACGCAGGTCGTGCATCAGTGCATGAGCAAGCTGCTCTCGGCCAGACTGCTTCCGGAAGCCGATGTCGATCTGTCGCTCCGGGAAAAGGATGTCCTGCGCTGGACCGCGGAAGGAAATTCCTCGACGGAAATCGCCGAGGCCCTCAGCATCACCGAGCGCACCGTCAATTTCCACATCGCCAACATCCTGAAAAAAATGAACTGCACCAACCGGACAGCTGCTGCGGTACGCGCGACGCTGCTCGGTTTGCTGGACTGACCGGCCACCGCGCGTTCGCGCCATCCTGCCCTGACGGACCTCCGGACGCTCCGTCATATCGTGACCGAAACAGCCGGGACAACAGACCTGCCGAAGCGACCGTGTCGATCTCAGTGGGCCGTCGCGACCGTCACGCAGTTTCTCCCCTTGCATTTGGCCGCATACAGGGCAGCGTCACCGCGCGCCAGGAAGGTCTCGGCCGACTCGCCGGGCGCGTAGCTGGCAACACCGAACGAAACCGTCACCTGCGCCATTTCCTGTTGGGTATCGGTACGTCGGATACGACAGCTTTCAATTGTCGAGCGGATTTTTTCGGCGACCGAAAGCGCGCCTTCGATCCGCGTATCCGGCAGCAACACGACGAACTCCTCGCCGCCGAAACGCGCCGCCGTGTCCTTGCCCTTGACGTTGGCGCGCAGGATCTGCGCCACCGCCCGCAGCACCTTGTCGCCCATCAAATGCCCGTAGGTGTCGTTGACCCGCTTGAAATGATCGATGTCGGCGAACAGCAAACAGGTGCCCCGCCCCTCCGACGACTCTGCCGCCAGACACGATGCCAGCGTCATTTCGAAGCCACGGCGGTTCATCAGCCCGGTCAATTCGTCGGCCAGCGCTTCTTCGCGAGCGCGGGAGACGTCCTGCTGCAGCTTTTCGATCTCTCTCTGGCTCGCGTCGAGGCGCGCCTGCAGCGTCGTGACCGCCGCCTGCATTTCGCGCGTGCCCGACAGCAGGATGTCGATTTCCGCGCCGGACACGGCCGAAGCCGCTTCCTGCTCCTCGGTCCACCGGGCCAGGGTCGTGCCGAAACGATGCGCCGACGCCCCGGCACTGGCGGCACCCTGGGACACATCGTTCATGACCTTCCTGAAGCCAGCCGCGACGCGATGGGCGACGCGCTGGTCGCGTTCGGTCACATAGGTCCTGAACAATTCTTCCGAAATTGCCTCGTTGAGCACCTCGCCGCGCCGGAGAAGTTCGTCGATGGCCGTCCGCAGAGGCGGATTGATGCCGGCAACGTACTCGTACCAGAGGCAATAGGAAACGGGATGAAACGGCACTGCCTGCCTGGACATCAGCGGGATGGCAAGCCGCAGGTATTCGGCGCTCTGCTCTATCGTCTCTCGATACCGGATCACAGGAAAATTCCTTGGTGAAAACGCGTCCGACACACCAAACACAAACGGCGCGATCATATCAGCATCGATGCCGCGGGGCCATATCGAACGTACACGAAAGCATCGCCCGGCGGGGCGGAGGCGGCGCCGAGACCGGTATAATGCACGAGGATTTTCGGGGCCTCTGCCAAGCTGGCCGAACCCGCCGCGCCCCGACAGCCAGCCAATGAAGAGCGGATCGACGCAAGCACATTGCCATGACCACGACATCCCCCCCCGCACACGACACGGCCACGCCGATCGAACGCATTGAGCTCAGCCCCGGCGTCTTCGTCCATCGCGTCCAAGGCGCCGGCGACGAAGCGAGCCTCCTGTGCCCGACCTGCTTAGAAGCCGGAACCCGGTCGATCCTGCGGCGCAGCGAAACACCCCTGGCCGTGCATCAGGTCTGCGAGCGCTGCAACGCACGGTTCCTTGAACGCAAGAAACCGCTGACGAATCTCGCGATGAGTCCCTGGAGCGGCTTCTAGCGGGTATTTGCAACCAACCGCAACCAACCGCAATCAACCGCCGGATTGAGCCCTCCTAGCCCAGCTGCGGCTGGACAAAGGCGGCGGCCTCGCGCGCGACGAAGGCATCCTCATCGGCTTTCATGCCGCTCACCCCGAGTCCGCCGACCACCTCGCCGGCGGCATTGCGCAGCACGACACCGCCCGGCAAGGCCGTCATCTTCGTATCGCAGAAATAGGCAATCGACAGGTTCTCGCGCTGCAGGCGGGCGAGGAAAATGTCGGTATCGACGCCCATGCGCACCGCCGTGTAGGCCTTGGCCAGCGAGATGTCGACGCTGCGGAACAAGGCGCCTTCCACCCGGCTGAACGCCATCAGCAGACCGTTGGCATCGTAGACCGCGACACACGCCGGTTTGCCATACTCGGCACGCGCCACTTCGATTGCCTTGTCGATCGCCGCCTGCGCCGTTTTCAATGTCAATTCCACACCGGTCTCCTTTATGCGTCCGCACGCATCCGTCGAGATAAAGCGCCCTGCTGCCGGACAGCAACGCGGCCCCGTCAATCGGCGACAGCACGAGCAAGTCGTCGCGGGGCCGTTGTCGGACGGCTGCGGCGCGATGATGCAATCACAATAGCGCATGATTGCAAAAACGATGTCCCGGGTAAATAGCGCCTTGTCCCCGGGCGTTGCCCTCGCCAACTGACAAAATTGTCATTTTGGCGTCACCCGTTTGTTGCCCCCGGCCGCCTAAGATGGCGGCAGGCTCGACAAACGGGCGCGCGAACGCCATCCTCTCGCACCCGAACCGCATAACAGGCCGTCGCATCCATGAACACGCCCGAAAACTCCGACTCGCCCGAAAACCCGGGATCCGCCGGCTGGACGCCGGCCTTCGCCGCCTGGCTGATTGCCGCGATCTCGACGCTGGGATCGCTCTTCCTGGGCGAGATCATGGGATACACGCCCTGCGTGCTCTGCTGGTACCAGCGCATCGCCATGTATCCCCTCGTCCTGATCCTCGCGGCCGGACTGTTTCCCTTCGATCCGCGCGTCGTGCGCTATGCCTTGCCGCTCGCCCTGGTCGGCGAGGGCCTGGCGCTCTACCACCTGGCGCTCGTCGCCGGCTGGATTCCCGAAGCGCTCAAGCCCTGCCAGCAGGGTGTGCCCTGTTCCGAGGCGCAGTCGCTCTGGTTCGGCTTCGTCTCGATTCCGCTGCTTTCCGCCATGTCATTTTCATTGATCGCCGCCCTGCTCCTGGCGGCCCGTCGCAAAGGATCCAAATGAAACAGAAAACCGTCTTCATCATCTCCGCCGTCATTCTCCTGCTGGCCTTCGTCGCCGGTACGCTGTTCTACAAGGACCAGCAGGAAAAAGCCGCCAGTCAGAAGGCCGAGGCCAATCGCGCCCTCCTCTCCCGCATGCATTCGCCGACCTTTGGCAGCCCAAGCGCGCCGGTGGTGATCGTCGAATTCCTCGACCCCGCCTGCGAGACCTGCGGCGCGTTCTATCCGCGCGTCAAGAAAATGATGGCCGAGCATCCCGACAAAATTCGCCTGGTGCTGCGCCACGCACCGTTCCATCGCGGCTCCGACAACGTCGTCGCTGCGCTCGAAGCCGCGCGTCGGCAGGGCAAGTTCTGGCCGGCGCTGGAGATCCTGCTGGCCAACCAGTCCGACTGGGCGCGGAACCATACGGCCAGCATCGAGCGGGCGTGGATATATTTCGAACGCGTCGGCCTCAACATGGAACAACTGGCGCTCGACATGCGCTCGCCCGAAATCGCCAACGTCATCACACAGGATCTTGCCGACGCCAAGGCTCTCAACGTCACCATGACGCCTGAGTACTTCGTAAACGGCAAGCCCTTGCCGAGCTTCGGCTTCGAGCAATTGAAGGAACTCGTCGACCAGGCTCTCGCCGACACCCGGACCCGCTGAACGCCCCGGGGACGACCGGCCCCCAACGCTTCAGGACCGGCGCGTATCGCCACGCGCCCGGCAAACAGCGCCCGGGACTTAACAGGAAGCGCCGCGATCTTTATGATGTCCGCTTGGCGGGAGAATTCCCGGACCACAGCGACGCAAACGCCGCACGAAGCCTGCCGCCAGCCAACAAACACGGGGGTTCATCAAGCGATCCCGCTCGCGGGGTCGGGGAAAGGTCGGCGACAACGGATGCTTCATGCCACACGACAGGGCGCAGCCTCTGCTGCAGACGCCACGCATCGCCATGATGACGGCGTTTTCGGCGACGACATCCTGCCCGATCCCATTGTCCTGACGGCAAGGCTTTGGGGCGTTTCCGGCCAAAAGGACAGGCGTGTTGCCAGCCCTGTCCAAGTCCCCTGGCGCTAAACACCGCCATGCCCATATCTTTTGCCCTGATCGCCACCCTGTCGCTGACGACGCTGCTCTACGCGCTGCATGACGCAACCATGAAATACCTGAGCGTCGCCTACGCCGTGCCGCTGCTCGTCTGGGCGCGCTATCTGATCCAGATGGTCCTGATGCTGATCGTGCTGGGGCCGACGATGGGGCGCAGCCTCGTCATCACCGGACGGCCGCTGCTGATGAGCTTTCGCGCGCTGATGCAGGTCGGCAGCGCGCTTGGCGTCCAGCTCGCGCTGCGGACGATGCCGCTGGCAGAGACGACGGCGCTGCTCTTCCTGACACCGATGATCGTCGCCCTGCTGGCCGGCCCGACGCTCGGCGAGCGGCCCGGCCGACGTGGCTGGATGGCGATCCTCGGCGGCTTCGGCGGCGTCCTGCTGATCGCCCGCCCCGGCAGCGGCGTCGATGCTGCCGGACTGGTCTTCGCGCTCGGCGCGGCCTTCTGCAGCGCCTGCTACCAGCTATCGACGCGCTATCTGTCGGCGAGCGAACCGCCGCTGCGCCAGCTTTTCTACCTGACGCTGCTCGGCACGTTCAGCATGTCCTTCGCCGTGCCGGCTGAATGGACCGGCGAGATCCCCGACGCCATCTCGCTGGTTCTTCTCGTCGGCGCCGCGCTCAGCGTCGCCACCGGCCATTTCCTCTTCATTCGGGCCACCCGCGACACGCCGGTATCGACGCTCTCGGCGCTGCTCTACACCAAGCTGATCTGGGCCGTGTTGCTCGGCCTCGCCATCTTCGGACAGGCGCCCGACGCCTTCTCCGTCGCCGGCATGATCGTCATCGGCGCCGCCGGCCTCAGCCTGATGCGGCCGGCACCCACCGCAGCGGTGGCCTGAGCGGCCGACACCGGGCCGCTTTCCCCTACGCTAGCAGCATTTCCGCGTTGTCGAGCAAACGCCCGAGCAGCGCCACCGCCTGCGCCAGTTCGGCCGCCTCGATGCCGGCCAGCATCTGCCCGCGCACGGCCAGCACTTCGCCTTCGATCTCGGCGGCCAGTGTCCGCCCGGCATCGGTAATCTCGATGTACTTCTGGCGCCGGTCCTGCGTGTCCGGCACGCGGCGCAGCAAGCCAAGGCTTTCCATGCGATCGACGATGTGCACCAACGTCGGCGTCTCGATGTTGAGCCGGGCCGCCAGCGACCGCTGGTTATAGCGCTCGCCGTCGCTGCGCAGGATCCACAGCGCCCGCCAGGTCGTCTGCGTCATGCCCCAGGGACGCAGACGCTCGTCGAGACGGTTGCGCCAGAGCGCGGCGCTGCGATGCAGCAGCGTCGCAAAATCCTGACGGAGATCGGCCAGCGATGCGGCCGGGTCGGCCCCCTCCGCCCGCCGTGCTCCCGCCTCCCCGCGATCCGCCCGCGGCGTCTCGCCGCCGGGAGGAGCCATCCGTTGAACTTTTGACATGATTAGCTTACTAACAATTATCTTGGTAATATGCTGCACTTTTCGCCGCCATTCGTCCACATGAATTTTCTGCCGTCCGCCCGTTCCTACGATGACCTGCAAGCCCGCTACGGCCGTCGCGCCAAGTGGTTGCTGCTCTGGATCGTCGGGACCGGCACCGTCGCCGGCGTGTTGTCGACGACGAGCTTCAACGTTGCCGTGCCGGCGCTGATCCGCGCCTTCGGTCTCGGCCAGCACGAGGTGCAGTGGGCGATCACCGGTTTCATGGCGGCGATGACATTGGCAATGCTGCCGACTTCCTGGCTACTTGACCGCTTCGGCTTCCGCCGCGTCTTCCTGACGGCGCTGACGGCGCTCGCCGTGACCAGCGTGCTCGGCAGTCTGGCGCCCAGTTTCCCCGCCGTTGTCGGCGCACGCATCCTGCAGGGCATGGCCACCGGCGTCCTGCAACCGCTCGGCGTGCTCGCCGTCATGCGCCTGTTCCCGCCGCATCGCCAGGGCAAGGCCTCGGGCATGCTGAGCTTCGGCATCGTCCTGGCACCGGCCGTCGCACCCGCGCTCGGCGGCGGTCTGCTCGACCTCTTCGGCTGGCGTGCGATCTTCCTGATCAACCTGCCCTTCTGCCTGATCGCCGGCATCGCCGGGCTCTTCCTCTGGCCGGCACCGCAGAAACGCCTGCGCCGCGCCTTCGACTGGACCGGAACGCTGCTGCTCGTCATCCTCACGCTGTCGCTCGTCGAATGCGCCGTCAGCCTGCAGAATCACGGCCTGCTGGCGCCCTGGACGCTCGCCCAACTGGCGGTTGCCGGCACCGCGACGGGCTTCTTCCTGCGCCACGCGCGGCGCGCGCCCGAACCGATCATCCGCCTCGAACTGTTCGGCCACCGCAACTTCCTGATGGGCAGCCTCGTCTCCTTCGCCTACGGCTTCGGGCTGTATGCCTCGACCTACCTGATCCCGGTCTTCCTGCAGAGCGCGCTGCATTTTTCGGCGACCGCCGCCGGACTCGCGCTGATGCCGGCCGGCGTCGCGCTGGCGCTGACGATCCCGCTCGCCGGCCGCATGGCCGACCGCCACGCGCCCAAATGGATCACCGCCGGCGGACTCGGCTGCTTCGCCCTCTCTTTCCTGCTCTTCGCTTTCTGGGGCGGCCGCATCAACCACGCCGAACTGGTCGGCGCCACCGTGCTCGGCCGCATCGGCCTCGGCCTGATCCTGCCGGCGCTGAGCCTCGCCACGCTGCGCCATCTGGCGCCCGAACAACTGTCGCAATCCTCGGTAGTGGTCAGTTATACCCGGCAGCTCGGTGGCGTCCTCGGCGTCGCTGTTGCCGCCGTCTTCGTCGAATGGCGGGAAACAATCTACGGCCACGTCGCCCCCGGCGTCTTCACTGCGTATGCGCAGGGCTTTCTGCTGCTCACGGCCATCTTCGTCCTGGCGCTCTGCGCTGCCAGTCTGATGAAGGCGGAGACACGCGCGCCGGCGAGTATCGGAGTGTCATAGCAGAAATCGCCGGGCCGCGCGGTGACAGGCGGCATGCTGAATGAGTGGTGGCTGGAAGGGGCGACAGGTCATGCCGCCTCTCTTTGCTCGCACGCGCTCCTATCGATCATTGAACACGGCTCAGGCGAACTAAAAAGTTTGATAACAGCTGCATATAGCTGCCATCACGGCATCTATTCGACATGATGCTGAACGCGTACAATCGGCCAAGTGCTGTCCTTCGCCTCCGTCTCAAAAATATCACTTGAATGACCGTTGTTCTCGAGAGTTCGTTGGATGAAAAATCGTGTTTTCCGTCCAACGAGAATCCTCAAGATTTAGATGCATACGTTGAAAAGAAAAATCCAGACGTTCTAGCTCGCTGTTTCGTTGTAATAACTGTATATTTTTATCGAACTAGAGAGAAAAGTCAGAAAGCCTATGATTCGTTCCGTCCCTGCGCAAATTTCTAAGCGTATTCAAAATCGGTACTTTTTCACAGCATGACTTTGATATGTGTGATAACAAAGGAACCCGTCTGTTACTTCGATCTTCGTTATAAATAGCTAATTTTAAATTCTATGAAAATCTCTATTGAAGGTTACAAATCAATCGCCGATGAGCGATCACTGAATTTTTCTGATTTAACAATACTTTCTGGAGCCAATAGTTCCGGAAAATCAACTTTTATGCAGCCATTGTTGCTAATAAAACAGACATTGGAAAATGATTTCGATGCTGGCTCATTAATGCTTGACGGGCCCAATGTAAAACTTAATGACTCAAAAGAGATCGTTTCTAAAATTGCAACACGCGAAAAAAAAGACTTCTCCGTATCGGTATCCAATGACAAATCAGAGGTTAAAGCTACGTATAAATACAGGCCTCGCAGGGGAATGCACATTGATCGCATATTTCACCGAAGCCCGGAATTTAAAGACGGCATTGAAATTCACCATGGCCTTACGCAACTTGAAGCAGAGAACTTGTTACCCGAAGAGCAGGTGAAATTGTTTAAAGAGGCTGTCGGCAAGGAGAAAAGTGTACGCTGGAAGGTGGAGCGTGATCGTTGCTTTTTGGATGTAAAAATGCTAATTGGAGGAAAAGTTACCCCTTTTCAGCTTGGTTTTGATCCGGCTCGAAAGCTTGGCATACTTGCAACTCGTTTGATACATGTTCCAGGTTTAAGAGGAAACCCGGAGCGCTCATATAAAGTGGCCTCATCAGAGGCTGTTTATCCGGGATCGTTTGAACGCTACGTTGCCAGCATCGTTCATCAATGGGGAAAACAAATTCGCCACCGGTCGAAGTTCGAATTGTTAAAAAGACAACTTAACGATTTAGGTTTGGCTTCGTCAATAACTACAGAAAATATTAACGAAACTCACTTAGAGATACGGATTTCAAGATTCGCTGGCTGTTCAAAATGCGCAACGGATTTCGTAAATATCGCCGACGTTGGATTTGGTGTGTCTCAGACGTTGCCAGTTCTTGTGGGGTTGCTAGCCGCAAAAAAGGACCAGTATGTTTATATTGAGCAACCAGAACTACATTTGCATCCTAAAGCTCAATTTGGGCTGGCTCAAATTATTGCAACAGCGGTAGTTGATCGAAACGTGAAAGTCATCATTGAGACGCATAGCTCAGTTTTGATACGTGGAATTCAAATACTGGTGGCGAGTGGAAAATTGAATCCTGAGGCCGTCTCCCTAAATTGGTTCACTCAGAACATTGAAGATGGCCAGACAGAAATAAATGAAGCCAAAATGGATAAATATGGAGCCTTCGGCGACTGGCCGGTTGATTTCGATGACGTAGCATTAACTGTCGAACAAATGTATTTGGATGCCGTCGAGGAGGCTTTGTCTAATGAAATTTAACGGGGAAAGTATTGTTGTTGATGCGGACGTGGCAAGAGCTGCTGGCGTTACTGAACACCCCGTATCAAAAAACTCTCGAGTCCTTCTACAAACATTGCTTGCTATGGACTACAAAGTCGGATTCTGTCCGGTATTGTTTGGCGAATGGAAAAAGCATCGTTCATTGTTCGCCAAGAGGTGGCTCGGAAGCATGGTTGCTAGAAAGAAAGTCGTTCGATTAACCCCCGTGTCTATAGCTTTAGGTTTGATTGACTCAGCGAATATAACCGAGGAGCAAAGGAGTGTCGCAAACAAAGATGCTCATGTTGTAGATGCGGCCTTGGCGTCCGACAGGTTTATTGCTTCAAATGACAAAAAAGCAAGAGATGTATTTTGCTGCGTAGCGCAAGATACTGCGGCGTTTCGCGACGTAATATGGACAGTGCCATCTTTACACGGCGAAAAAATATCTGAAGTGCTTAGTTCAAAGGACGATATTCCTCCACAGTGGCGACTTACTTTGACCTAGCAAAGACCGACGAGTGCTTGGTCAGCCAACTGTTCGTACAGCAGCCTTTTACTCAGAATGTTGCCACCGCTCCGCTAGACCTGCGAAGGTCTGCTGCGGGTCGATACCCGCCAGTTCAGCTTTGTTCCTCCCTGCCCCGATGACACGCCGCAGCGACTAATGTTTGTCGGATGAGTGGGCGACTCCCGCCGTTATTGCGAGGGAGAGTGGCCACAGGACGCCAACCGCGCTTTCGCGACAAGACCACGCACACACGACCCCTCGCTGATCCCTCTGTCATGGCGCGCCAACAGGGCAACCGCGATCTTCATACCCGAACGCCGAAAATATTGTCGGTATCCCTGCGGCGCCGACACGGCTATCATTGGCAATCAGGTCATTCCAATGGTATTGCCATAATGCATCGCCTGTTTTCCGCCTGCCTGCTGCTTTTCTCCCTGTTCAGTCTGCCTCTCCAGGCGACTGAGGCGCCCGACACCCGCGTTCTTTTCATCAACTCCTACCATCGCGGTTACTCGTGGAGCGACGGCATTGAGGAGGGCTTGCGCCAGCGGTTGAGCGAGTCGGACAAGCGCATCGAACTCTCCATCGAATACCTCGACAGCCGCCGCTTTGCCTACGATACCCAGATCGAATTACTGGCCAGGGCGTTCGAGACGAAGTACGCCAAATACCGTCTTGACCTGATTGTCGTCTCCGACAACGCGGCCTTCGACTTCGCCATCCGGTACCGGGCACGCCTGTTTCCGACACAGCCCATCGTCTTTTGCGGCTACAACAACTTTCGCCCCGAGGTCCTCAAGGACCTGCGCAACATCACCGGCGTCAACGAGGAAATCGCCATCGAGGACACAGTCAACATGGCGCTGAAGATCCACCCCAACACGCGCACGCTCGCCTTCGTGACATCGACGGGCGATGCCAGCAGCAAGCGCATCGGCGAGGTGGCCGAACAATCGGCGTTCCCGTCGCTGCGCAAGCGCTTCGAGGTCGTGGACATGAAGGACTTCTCGGTCGAGCAGATCCGCAAGCGTCTTGCCGAACTGCCGCGTGACAGCCTGCTGTTCCTCAGCGGCCAGACCGCTGACCAGAGCACCGGCCGCGCCCTGACCCCGCCGGAAAACGGCGTCCTCATCACCGCCGCCAGCCCCTTCCCGACGTACAGTTTCTGGGACTTTCATCTCGGACACGGCACCCTCGGCGGCCACATCATTACCGGCCCGGAGCAGGGCCGCGCTGCCGGCGACATGGCCTTGCGCGTCCTGGCCGGCACGCCGGCGGACAGCATTCCCGTACTCATGACCACGCCGACCCGCGACGTCTTCGACTACAACGCCATGAAACGCTTCGGCATCCGGATCAAGGACCTGCCGGAAGAAGCGCTGATCCTCAACCGCCCCTTCTCCCTGTGGGACAACTATCGCTGGCAGATGATCGGCGTCATCGCCCTGCTCGTCGTCGAAACCGCCCTGATCGCACTCCTTTTGCATATCAGCCGCGGTCGCCGCAAAGCGCTGGCCGCACTGGACGAAGAGCGCGCACTCCTTGAGCAGCGCGTGGCCGAGCGTACCCATGAACTCCGGGTGGCCAACGAACAATTGGCGAGCATCAGCATGACGGATGTCCTGACCGGGTTGCCCAACCGGCGCCGTTTCGACGAAGCGCTCGATACCGAGATCGCACACCTGCGCCGTTCCGGCGGATTCCTGTCGATGATCATGCTCGACGTCGATTTCTTCAAGCCGTTCAATGACACCTATGGCCACGTCGATGGCGACGATTGCCTGCGGCGAGTTGCCTCCGTCATCTCCGGCCAGGCAAATCGCGCCACCGACCTGGCGGCGCGTTTCGGCGGCGAGGAGTTTGCGCTGATCCTGCCCGAGACCGACGCACAGGGCGCCGCCGCCCTTGCCGAACGCATTCGCGCCGGGATCGAACAGCTGGCTATTCCGCACAGCGCGTCGAAAGTCGCCGACCACGTGACGGCCAGCCTCGGCGCCATCACCCTGCTGCCGGCAACCCTGCCCTCCCGTGACGACGTCATCCGGCTGGTCGACGCACAGCTGTATCGCGCCAAGAAAGATGGACGCAACCGCGTCGCGATCATGGACAGCACACAGACATAACGCTGGGCCTCGCCTCGTAAAAAAAACCGCGCCCGAAGGCGCGGCATGAGGAGGATATCCGTACCGGCGCAGGCGCTTACTTGGCTTTGCGCACTTTCTCGACTTCGGCATAGAAACTCTTGACGAAATCGGGGCCGATCGAGGCCGAGAACTTCTCGATCACCGGCTTGACCGATTGGCGCATCTTGTCGAGCTCGGCCGGGGCGAGTTCGGTCACCGCCATGCCTTTCGCATGAAGCTGGCCGACCGCGTCCTTGTCCTGGCGGATTTCCTCTGCCCGCTGGAAGTCGCGGGCGATGACCGCCGCCTTGCGGATCGCTGCCTGCTGGTCTGCCGGCAACGTGGAGAACCACTTGTTCGACACGACGAGCGCCACCGGCGTATAGACGTGGTGCGTGATGGCCAGGTGTTTCTGTACTTCGTAGATCTTGTTCTGGAACATATCGACCGGCGGATGCTCCAGTCCGTCGAGCGCCCCGATCTCCAGCGCTGTAAATACTTCGGCATACGCCATCGGCGTGGCGTTGATGCCCATCGCCTTGAAGCTCTCGATCGCCACAGGACTCTGCATGACGCGGATCTTGAGGCCCTTGAAATCCTCGAACTTCCGGATCGGGCGCTTGCTGTTGGCGACGTTGCGGAACGCCCCGCCCGCCCAGGTCAGGCCGACAGCCCCGGTGTCCTTGAGGTCGTCGAGCAGCTTCGTGCCCACCGGGCCGTCGAGCACCTTGGCGACTTCAGCGTCATTGGAGAACAGGAAAGGGAAGTCGAAGATCTGGAGTTCCTTCTTGCGCACGGCAAACGGCACGAGCGAACCGAGATAGAACTCGAGGACGCCGCCCTGCACCGATTGCAGCATCTTTTCTTCCGAACCGAGCGACGAATTGGCGAAGACCTTGATCTTGACCTGGCCGTTGGTGGCTTTGTCCACTTCGGCGGCAAAACGCGCCATCGCCTGGCCGCGCGGGTGCTGTTCGGTGAAGCCGTGGCCGAGGCGCGCCTCGACCGCCAGCGCCGACGTCGACGCGAGCAGGCTGGCGGCGCCGATCAGGGAGGAGATACGTGTCAACATCGAAGCTTTCGCGTGCATCGTCATAAAATTCTCCAGGAAGGTCAAAAAAGGGCGTCGTTCAGACGCAACTCGTCATGCCGCCATCGACATAAATGATCTGGCCATTGACGAAATCGGAAGCCGACGACGACAGGAAGATCGCTGCGCCCTGCAGTTCCTCGACCTTGCCCCAGCGGTTGGCCGGCGTGCGCTTGCACAGCCAGGCGGAAAACTCCTCGTTCTCGACGAGGGCGCGGTTCATCTCGGTGGCGAAATAGCCGGGCGCGAGACCATTGGCCTGGATGCCGTACCTCGCCCAGTCGGCGCACATACCCTTGGTCAGGTTGGCGACGCCGCCCTTGGCCGCCGTGTAGGGCGCGATCGTCGGCCGGCCGAGCAGGCTCTGCACCGAACAGATATTGACGATCTTGCCGGCGCCGCGCGGGATCATGTGCCGCGCCACCGCCTGCGAAACGTAGAAGACGCTCGACAGGTTGGTTTCGAGGATCGCCGCCCAGCTCTCCGCCGCGAACTCTTCCAGCGGCGCCCGGCGCTGGATGCCGGCGTTGTTGATGAGGATGTCGATCGGACCGATCTCGCGCTCGACGCGTTCGATGCCGGCCTGCACGGCCGCCTGATCGGTGACGTCGAAAACGACGTAGTCGACCGTATGGCCTTCGGCGCGCATCTTCGCCGCCGTCTCGCGCACACGTTCCTCGTTGCGACCGTTGAGCACGATCGCCGCGCCGGACGCGGCCAGCCCGTACGCCAGCGAAAGGCCGATTCCCTGCGTCGATCCGGTAATTAGCGCGCGCTTGTTCTTGAGGCAGAAGAGTGAGTTTTGCATGTCAGTGATCAATATTCAGGAGGGATACGTATTCAACAAAAATCCGCTTACCAGCGGGATCCATGACGTTATACTGCGGCGGAATTCCGCTCGCCAATAGTCTTTGGTAATATTTGTTATCACTATTGCTGATCACCGTACCAACGCATGGAACTCAAACTGCTGCGCGCCTTCGTCGTGCTCGCCGAGGAACTTCATTTCGGCCATGCCGCCGGGCGCCTGTGCATCGTCCAGCCGGCGCTCAGCATGCAGTTGCAGAAACTCGAACGCGAACTCGGCGTCACGCTGTTCGAGCGCGACCGGCACCGCGTCGAACTGACCGCGCTCGGGCGGACTTTCCTGCCCGAGGCGCAGGCGATCCTGGCGCAGGCCGAGCGCGCCGTCGGCCTCGTCAAGGCGGCCGATGCCGGCGAAGTCGGCACCCTCCGCCTCGGTTTCGTCTCGTCGATCCTGCCGGTCTATCTGCCCGAACTGATCCGCCGCCTGCGCGCCCGCTATCCCGCGATCGAACTCGAACTCAAGGACATGCCCAGCCCCGAGCAGTTGCAGGCGCTGCGCAGCAACCGCATCGATATCGGCTTCGTCCGCCTGCCGATCGACGATCGCCGCGTCACGACGCAGACGGTGCTCTCCGAATCCTTCGTCGTCGCCCTGCCCGACGACCACCCGCTGGCGCAGACCGAAGCGATCACCCCGGCGGCACTCGCCGATATCCCGGTGTTCTTTCTCGCGCGCCGCTTCGCCCCCGGCTACTACGACGAGGTCATGGGCGCGTTCCGGCGCGCCGGGCATGCGCTGCAGGTCGCCCGCGAATTCGGCGAATTCACGACGATGGCGGCGCTGATCAGCGCCGG
Organism: uncultured Propionivibrio sp.; assembly: GCF_963666255.1. NCBI lineage: Bacteria > Pseudomonadati > Pseudomonadota > Betaproteobacteria > Rhodocyclales > Rhodocyclaceae > Propionivibrio > uncultured Propionivibrio sp. Next base: position 113,420 of record NZ_OY762657.1, read on the forward strand.
CATGGGCATCGGCATCCTGCCGAAATACGCGATGTCTGCCAAGTATGACAACGTCGCCATCCGCCCGCTCGCCGGCCCCGACCTGCAAGCGCGCGTCGGCCTCGCCTGGACTGAGCCGGAAAGCCGCCTCAAACAGGCCTTCCTCGACATCGCCGGCGAAACGGCACAGGCGCTGGCAGCAACGGCCTGACCGGCCGCCCCATCCGAAAACCATCGTCGGCAATAGGGATTTTTCCCTAGTCGCCTCGGCGATTCTTCCAATATCCGCCCGCCAGGACGCGCACTAAGCTCTGTCCGTTCCCATTTTTCCGGAGCGGATCATGAGTGATCTCCCCGACCGCAGCCGCCGCACTTTCCTTTCGGCACTGCCCACCCTGACCGTCGGCCTGGCGGCACCGGCCAGAGCGGCCGACACCCCTGCCCGCCAGCCGCGCTGGGGCATGCTCGTCGACACCCGCCGCTGCATCGCCTGCCAGGCTTGCACGATGGCCTGCGCGATGGAAAACGCGACGCCCGAAGGCGCCTTCCGCACCGTCGTCGCCACCTACGCCGTCAGCGACGCCGACGGCAGCACCGGCCTGTCGGTGGTGCCGCGCCTCTGCAACCACTGCGCCCAGCCACCCTGCGTCGACGTCTGCCCGGTCGGCGCCACCTTCAAGCACGGCGACGGCAGCGTCCTCGTCGACGGCGAACGTTGCGTCGGCTGCGCCTATTGTGTCCAGGCCTGTCCCTATGACGCGCGCTTCATCAACCATGCCACCGGCAAGGCCGACAAGTGCACCTTCTGCCATCACCGTCTCGAAGCCGGACTGCTGCCCGCCTGCGTCGAGACCTGTGTCGGCGGCGCCCGCATCTTCGGCAACCTCGGCGCGCCCGACAGCGAGATCTCGCGGCGCCTGAAAGCGGCCGGCGCATCGCTGCGCGTGCTCAAGCCCGAAGCCGGCACCGCGCCCAATGTCTTCTACATCGGCCTCGACGACGCGCTGACCGGCCATGTCGCCGGCGTTTCGGCCGCCGACCTGATGTGGCGCCCTGACCACCACGGAGGATGACCATGACGACAACCGTCGAAGTGCTCGGCTTTGCGCGCGGCCCGGACTGGCTGCCCTGGGCGGTGCAATATTTTTTCCTGATCGGCGTTTCCTGCGCCGCCTTCTTCGTCTCGCTGCCCGGCCTCGTCTGGCGCCGCCCGGCGTGGCGCGCGCTGTCACGCTACGCGCTGCTCGCCGCGCTCGTCAGCGGCCTGACCGCGCCGGTGGCGCTGATGGCCGACCTGCACCAACCCGGCCGCTTCCTGAATTTCTACCTGCACCCGAACTTCGGCTCGTGGATGGCCTGGGGGTCCTTCTTCATTCCGCTCTATGTCGGCGGGCTGCTGCTCTACGCCTGGCTCTGCCTGCGCCCGGCACTCGCCCGGCTGGCCGACGACGGCGGACGCCTGGCGCCGATCTACCGGCAACTCGCCTATGGCGGCCACGACAGCCCCGGCGCGATCCGCCTTGCCGCGCTCGCCTGCGGTCTCGGCGCCGTCCTGCTGCTGCTCTACACCGGCATGGAAACGATGATCGTCAGCGCCCGCGCGCTCTGGCACACACCGGTCCTGCCGCTCGTCTTCGCCGCGTCCGCCGGCGTCGGCGGCCTCGGCATGACGCAGCTCGTCACCGCGCTGGCCGGACAACGCGAACTCGCGCCGCTGCTCAACCGCTGGCTGGTCCGCTGCCTCGGCGCCAGCCTCGTCCTGATCGCCGTCTGGTTCGCGCTCGCCGTCTCCGGCAGTGCGTCGCACAGTGCCGAAGCGCTCGCCGCGCTGGTCGGCTCGCGCGTCTGGGCAACGACCGGGCTGTGGTTCCTCGCCACGACGCTTTTCAGCCTCTGGCTTTCGGCGACACGCCCGCAGGCGCTCTGGGCGCCGGCGCTGCTGGCGCTGCACGGCGCCTGGCTGCTGCGCTGGATCGTCTTCATCGGCGGCCAGGGCATTCCGAAGATGGGCAGCACCTGGTACGCCTATTCGCTTGGCATCGGACCCGACGGACTGCTCGGCATCGTCGGATCGCTCGGCCTCGCGCTGTTCCTGTATGTCGTCCTGACCGCCTTCGTCCCCTGGGACGCACGAAATGAAATGGGAGAAAACCATGGCATTTGACAAGCGCCGCCAACTGCTGGCCGCCGGCGGACTCGCCGCCTTCGCCGCCGGCTATGCGGAAACCGCCGGCCGCGTCGTCGGCACGCTGTTCGGCCGCGACGCGCCGAAGCACAAGACGGCCGGCGACGCGCCGGCCCCCGAATACCGCGTCGATGCCAACGGCAAGGTGACGCTCAACCCGGCGCAGCAGGTCAGCTACACCGTCTGCGTCGGCTGCACGACGCAATGCGGCGTGCGTGTCCGGCTCGACAAGGCGAGCGGCAAGGTGCTGCGCGTCTCGGGCAATCCCTACAGCCCGCTATCGACGGAACCGCACCTGCCGATGAAGGCCTCGGTACATGACAGCTTCGCGGCGGTGTCGGCGGCCATGGAGCGCGGCCTCGACGGGCGCTCGACCGCCTGCGGCCGCGGCAACGCGATCGCCCAGCAGCTCGACTCGCCGTATCGCGTGCTGACGCCGCTCAAGCGCGTCGGACCGCGCAATTCCGGCCAGTGGCAGCCGATCAGCTTCGAGCAATTGATCAAGGAAGTCGTCCACGGCGGCGACCTCTTCGGCGAAGGCCCGGTCGACGGCCTCGCCGCGCTGCGCGACCTGAAGACACCGATCGACCCGGCACAGCCCGAACTCGGCGCGCGCGTCAATCAGGTCGTCGCGCTGTCGAGCGTCAATGACGGGCGCGAAGGCTTCGCCCGCCGCTTTATCCAGAAAGCCTACGGCACGCTCAACTTCGTCGGCCACGGTTCGTATTGCGGCGGCTCCTACCGCTCGGGTTCGGGCGCGCTGTTCGGCAACATGAAGACGATGCCGCACGCCAAGCCGGACTTCGCCAACGCCGAGTTCATCCTCTTCGTCGGCACCGCGCCGGGCCACGCCGGCAATCCCTTCAAGCGCACTGGCGCGCTGGTCGCCAGGAGCCGCGCCGAGGGCACGCTCAGCTACGTCGTCGTCGATCCGGTGATGACGCACGCCGACAGCCGCGCCAGCGGCGACCGCGCCCGCTGGGTGCCGATCCGCCCCTGCACCGACGGCGCCATGGCGATGGCGATCATCCGCTGGCTCTTCGAAAACGATCGCATCGACCGCGCCTTCCTCGCCCAGCCCAACGCCAAGGTGGCGCAAAAAGCCGGCGAGCCGTCCTTCTCCAACGCCACCCACCTCGTCGTCGTCGAACCCGGCCACGCGCGCGAAGGCCGCATGCTGCGCGCTTCCGACCTCGGCGCCGCGATCGCCGAAGACCAGCGCTACAAGGACGCCGACGCTTTCATCTGCATCGACGCGAACGGGCGCCCGGTCGCGCACGATCAGGCGACGGGACCGGCCGAGCTTTTCGTCGACCGCGTCATCGACGTCGGCGGCACGCCGCTGCGCGTCAAATCCTCGCTGCAACTGCTGCGCGAGGAAGCCCTGCGCCTCGACCTGCCCGACTACGCCGCGGCCTGCGGCATCCCTGCCGACACGCTCGCCGCGCTGGCCGAACAGCTCGCCCGCCACGGCAAGCGCGCCTCGGTCATCGCGCACGGCGGCATGATGAGCGGCAGCGGCTTCTACAACGCTTACGCGCTGATGAGCATCAACGCGCTGCTCGGCAACCTCAACTGGAAGGGCGGCTTCGTCGCCAACGGCGGCGGCTTCCGCGACGACGGCCCCGGCCCGCGCTACAACCTCGACACTTTCCCCGGCATGGTCCAGCCCAAGGGTACGCCGCTCGGGCGCAACGTGCCGTACGAGAAGAGCAGCGAATTCGGCAAGCGCAAGGGCGCCGGTGCCGCCTATCCGGCGAGCGCACCCTGGTTCCCGAACGCGCCGGGGCTGACGACCGAGATCCTGCCCGGCGGCCTCGCCGGTTACCCGTATGCGATGAAGGCGCTGATCCTGTGGTCGGCCAACCCACTCTACGGCATCCCTGGCCTGCGCCAGCGCATCGGCCGCGAGCTCGCCGACCCGAAGAAGCTGCCGCTGATCGTCTCGATCGATCCCTTCATCAACGAGAGCAACGCTTATGCCGATTACATCATCCCGGATTCACTGCTCTACGAGAGCTGGGGCTGGGTCTCGGCCTGGAACGGCGTGCCGACCAAGGCGATGGCCGCGCGCTGGCCGGTGATCGAACCGAAGGCCGCGAAGACCGCCGACGGCGAAGCGATCGGCATGGAGACTTTCTTCATCGGCCTCGCCCGCGAGATGAAATTGCCCGGCTTCGGCGAGGGCGCGCTGAGCGACGCCGAAGGCAATCCCTGTGCGCTGAAGACGCCCGCCGACTGGTACCTGCGTGCCGGCGCCAACGTCGCCTGGCAGGGCAAGGAACCGGTCGGCGACGCCAGCGACGAAGACCTCGTCTATTCCGGCGTCGAGCGCCTGCGGCCGCTGCTCGAGCGCACGCTCAAGCCCGAGGAGGTCGCCAAGGTCGGCTTCCTCTACAGCCGCGGCGGTCGCTACCAGCCGGCCAAGGACGCCTTCGACGAGGAACAGCCTGAGTGGATGCGCAATCCGATGAAGGCGATGTGTCATCTCTGGAACGAATCGGTCGGCGGCGCGCACAACAGCCTCTCCGGCCAGCGCTTCCACGGCAGCGCGCGCTGGCAGGAACCGTCCTTTGCCGACGGCACGCCGATGCGCGCGCGCTATCCGGCCGAACGCTGGCCGCTGCTGCTCGTCAGCTACAAATCGGCCTTGCAGAGCGCCCATTCGGTCGGCGCCACGCGACTCCTGCGCCTGCATCCGGAAAACCCGGTGCTGATGCATCCGGACGATGCCGGCCGGCTCGGACTGCGCACCGGCGACCGGGCCGAGATCCGCACGCCCGGCGGCACGCTGGCGGCGCGCGTCACGGTTCATCCGGGTGTCATGGCCGGAACGATCGCCTGCGAGCACGGCTTCGGCCATCGCGAGCTCGGCGCCCGCGCGCACCGCATCGGCACGCAGCGCCAGCCGGACAATCCTGCGCTTTCCGCCGGCATCAACCTCAATGACATCGGCCTGATCGACCCGACCCGCCCGGACCGCGCGCCCTGGGTCGACGCGATCTCCGGCGCCGCCGTGCGCAACGGTTTGCCGGCGTCGGTGCAGCGGATCTAAGAGCCTATTTCGGTGGGGATCGTGGGGCGAGCCCTACCGAAATAGGCTCCAAGCCCCTCCGGCGCGCCCTCAGTCGAGGGCCGCCGGATCGACGCGCAGCATCAGCCGGGCGAGTTCGGCCGCCGAGGCGATGCCCATCTTCTCCATGACGTGCTGACGGTGGATATGCACTGTCTTTTCGCTGATCGCAAGCGTCGCCGCGATCAGCTTGTTCGGCTCGCCGAGCGCGACGCAGCGGGCGACTTCGCGTTCGCGCGGCGACAGTGTCTCGAACAGGCGCAAAGCATCGGCGCGCCGCCGCGCCTCGGCCAACTGTTCGGCGCTGCGGCGCACGGCAACCGAGACGGCGTCGAGCAGCACCTGGTCGCGGAACGGCTTCTCGATGAAATCGGCTGCCCCGGATTTCATCGCCTGCACAACCATCGACACATCGGCATGGCCGGTCATGAAGATGATCGGCAAGGCCACGCCGCGCTCGCGCAGGATCTGCTGCAACTCCAGCCCGCTCATTGCCGGCATGCGGATGTCGAGCAGCGCGCAGGCCGGCGCTTCGAGCGGCGCCAGCGCGTCGAGAAATTCTTCGGCCGAAGCATGCAGCCGCACCTGCCAGCCGACCGATTCGAGCAGGAAACGCAGGGCGCGGCGCAAGGCGCCGTCGTCGTCGACGACGTGGATGACACAGTTTTCAGGCAGCGGATTCATCGCTCGGCTCATGACACGGCAATTGGAAGAGGAAACGCATCCCGATGCCATCGGCATTGGCCTCGGCCCACAGCCGGCCGCCGTGGGCCTCGATGATGCTCTTGCAGATCGGCAGCCCGAGGCCGAGGCCGTCGGGCTTGGTCGTAAAGAAAGGCTCGAACAGGCGTTCGCGCTGGTCATCGTCGAGCCCGGCGCCGCGATCGGCGACCTCGACGACGACGCGATTGCCGGCGCGCGCGAAGCCCAGGCGGATGCCCTGGCGCGCCTCGGGCAGGCCGCGTGCGGCATCGATCGCGTTCTTGATCAGGTTGACCAGCACCTGCTGGATCTGCAGACCATCGCAGAGCGCGACGCACGATGACGTCGGCGCCTCGATGGTAATTTCGGGACACTGCACCAGCATGCCGGCGACAAGCCGCCGCGCCTCTCCTGCCAGTGCGACGAGGTCGACCGGCTCGCGCACCGCCGCGCGTTTTCGCGCGAAATGACGGATGCGTTGGACGACACCGCTGGCGCGCTCGGCCTCGCCGGCGATCTCGCCGCAGGCCTCGCGCAGCGCCTCGGGCGTCAGCGTGCCGGCGGCATCGCGCCGCAGCAGGCTGTTGGCATAGGTGGCGATGCTCGCCAGCGGCTGGTTGATCTCGTGCGCCAGGCTCCCCGACAGCTCGCCGAGGATCGACAGCCGCGACAGATGCTCCATCTTCTCCTGCTGGTCGCGCGCCCGGTGCTCGGCGGCCTCGCGGGCGACGAGCGAGTCCTTGAGTTCGCGCGTGCGCCGATGCACGAGATGCTCGACGCGTACCGTGTGCGCGACACCGGCGACGAGTACCGCCAGCAAGGCGAGCAGCCACGGCCAGAAGCGCCGGGCCAGCCCTTCGGGCGTGATCTCGCGCAGGTAGGCGTACGGCCCGAGGCGCAACTCGCGGTAGAGATCGAAGACCGGCTGATAGTCGCGCGGCACCGACCAGCTGACGTGCTCGGCGTTCTCCGGCATCGCCAGCAGCACGCGCGCGACCGCCTTGGCCAACGCCGGATCGAGCCGTCGCGTGACGGCGATCGGCCAGTCGGGATAAAGCGCCGACGAGAGCGCGCAATCGAAGCCCTCGACCTGCCGCGGCGACAGGATGCGAAAGTCATCGAGGCGCAGCGCGCCCTCGCGCGCCAGCTGCTCGGGCAGACAGGCGCGGACGATGCCGGCGTCGACCTCGCCGTCGCGCACGGCGTCGAGGATGCGCGTCATCGGCAGGCCGAGAAAGCGCAGTTCGCCGAGCGCCGATTCGGGATCGACACCGGCCTGCAGCAATTCGCGCGCCGCGATCAGGTAACCGCCGAAAGCCTCCGGCGCCACCGCAGCGACGCGCCGTCCGGCGAGATCGGCAAGCGTGGACAGATCGGTCCGGTCGGCCCGCGTCAGCACCACCGATCCGAGCGCGACCCCGTCGCGCGCCGCATTGCGCGATTGCAGCGTGGCAATGCGGCTCAGGCCGAAGGCGGATTCGAGCGTGACGTAATAGCCCGGATTGGTGATCACCAGATCGACGCGGCCGGCGGCCAGCGCCGCCTGCAGCCCGTCGGCATCGAAGCTCTTGAGGCGAAAGCCGTGCCCCGGTAACTCACGGTTCAGCGCGGCGACCATCGGCGACCAGTCCGACATCGCCGCGCGCTCGCCCTGATAGGCGAAGACGCCGATCGTCACCTCGGCACGCAACGGCAGCGCAAGCGTGGCGAGCGCCGCGAGGACGCAGCCGCAGACGGCAAGACGGAAATTCGGCACGCAGGGCTTCATGACGAAGGATTGTACCCGGCCGCCTCCGACGCGCCCATCGCCACGGCGGACAGATCTCATGCCAATCGCCTATACAAGCGAATGCTAATTGAGAACAACTCCTAGGCAAATCAGTGGAAAGCGAGGAAAATGCAGGGTTTGCGCGATTTGGCCGAGGGGGCCGGATCGGCATCAGGACTACCAAGGAACGCTGTCATGAAAAACACCCTGAGCTCCTTCTTCGCCTCGCGCGGCGGCATCATCGCCGTCGGCGCCGTCATTGGCGCGCTCGCCGCCTGGCTCGTTTCGATGGGCAACCCGCCCAACATGGGCATCTGTGTCGCCTGTTTCGAGCGCGACATCGCCGGTGCGCTCGGCCTGCACCGTGCCGACGTCGTCCAGTATCTGCGCCCGGAAATCCCCGCCTTCGTCCTCGGCTCGCTGGCCGCCGCGCTGGCCTTCGGCGAATTCCGCGCCCGCGCCGGCTCGACGCCGCTGCTGCGCTTCTTCCTCGGCATGTTCGCCGCCATCGGCGCGCTCGTCTTTCTCGGCTGCCCGTGGCGCAGCATCCTGCGCCTCGCCGGCGGCGACGGCAACGCCATCGTCGGCATCGCCGGACTGGCCAGCGGCATTTCGATCGGCGCACTCTTCCTCAAGAACGGTTTCACCCTCGGCCGCGCCCGCCCGGCGCTCAAGCCGGCCGGCTGGCTGATGCCGGCGCTGATGCTCGGCCTGCTCGCGCTGGCCTTCGCCCAACCGGCGTTCATCTTCGCCAGCAGCAAGGGCCCCGGCTCGATGCATGCGCCGCTGCTCATCTCGCTCGGCGCCGGCCTGCTCGTCGGCTTCCTCGCCCAGCGCAGCCGCTTCTGCACGATGGGTTCGATCCGCGACGCCGTCCTGCTGCGCGACTTTCACCTGATCTCGGGCGTCATCGCCATGGCCATCGCCGCCTTCGCCGTCAATCTGCTGCTCGGCCAGTTCAAGCCCGGTTTCGCCATGCAGCCGATCGCGCACAGCAACCATCTCTGGAACTTCCTCGGCATGGTGCTCGCCGGCCTGTCGTTCGCGCTCGCCGGCGGCTGCCCCGGCCGTCAGCTGATCCTCACCGGCGAAGGCGACACCGATGCCGGCGTCTTCGTCGTCGGCATGCTCGTCGGTGCCGCCGTCGCCCACAACTTCGCGCTTGCCGCGGCCGCCGACAAGATGACCGAGGCCGTGCTGCAGGTCGGCGGACCCGGTTTCAACGGCCAGGTTGCCGTACTCGTCGGTCTCGTCTTCTGCCTCATCCTCGGCTTCTCGATGCGCGAGAAATTCGACGCCTGATCGACACGCCCTGCGCGGGCCACCAAGGGCACGCGCAGCCTTTATTGCGACGACATTTGAAAGGACACTCCATGAAAACACTCGATGTCTGCGGGCTCTCATGCCCGGAACCGGTAGTCCGCACCCAGGCCGCACTCAGGGCGCTGGCCGCCGGCGACAGCCTCGCGGTGCTCGCCGACACGGCCACCGCACGCGACAACATCCTGCGCACCGCGACGCAGGCCGGCTGTCTGGTCCGCGCCGACACGGACGGCGAAGCCTTCCGCATCGTCCTGACGAAAGCCTGATGCACAACGCATGAGCGAGCGCCGGTCCATCTATCTCGACAACGCCGCCACGAGCTGGCCGAAGCCGCCCGTCGTCGTCGACGCGGTCGTGCGCGCGCTCACCGAGGTCGGCGGCAACCCCGGCCGCGCCGGCCATGCACGATCGATCGCCGCGGGACGCCTCGTCGATGCGGCTCGCGAAGCCGTCGCCGAATTCTTCGGCGCCGACGATCCGCTGCGCGTCGTCTTCGGCGCCAACGTCACCGAAGCGCTCAATCTGGCCTTGTGCGGCCTGTTGCGCCCCGGTGACCACGTCATCACCAGTTCGATCGAACACAATTCGATGATGCGACCGCTGCGCCAGCTCGAAAGCGAGGGCGTGGCGCTCACCGTCGTCGCCTGCGCGCCGGACGGAACGCTCGACCCGGCGCAGGTGCTGGCGGCGCTCCGACCGGAAACCCGGCTGGTGGCGCTCTGCCAGGCGTCGAACGTCGCCGGTACGCTGCTGCCGGTCGCCGAGATCGGGCGCCGCCTGCGCGCCTGCACGCTGGCGCAACCGCTGCTGCTCGTCGATAGCGCCGCTTCGGCCGGCATCGTGCCGATCGATATCGAACGCGACGCCATCGACCTGCTGGCCTTCACCGGCCACAAATCGCTGCTCGGCCCGACCGGCACCGGCGGCCTGATCCTCGGCCGCCGCGTCGATCCGGCGCGGATCCGGCCGCTCAAGCGCGGCGGCACCGGTAGTCTGTCGGAACAGGAAGAGCAACCGCGTTTCCTGCCCGACGCCTTCGAGAGCGGCACGCTCAACGTCGCCGGCCTCGCCGGTCTCGACGCCGGCCTGCGCTGGCTGCTCGCCCAGGATCGTGCGGCGCTACGCCAGCAGCATGCGGCCAACACGCGCCGTCTGCTCGACGGCCTCGGCGCCATTCCCGGCGTGACGCTGTTCGGCCCACGCGATCCGGCCCGCCAGGTCGACATCGTATCCTTCACGTTGGCCGGGATGTCCTGCTCCGAAGCGGGTTTCCGCCTCGACGAGGAATTCGGCGTCGAATGCCGCATCGGCCTGCACTGCGCGCCGGCGGCACACCGCACGTTCGGCACCTTCCCCGAGGGCTCGATCCGCTTCGCCCCCGGGCTGTTCACCGCCACCGACGCGCTGGATGCGGCGATCGACGCCGCCGCCCGACTGGCGAGTAGCGCGCATGCCTGAGCCGACGCCGGCCTACCTGCTGTTCCACACCAGCAACCACGCCTTCCGCGCCGAAAAGCTACTGGCCGCGCACGGCCTCGCCGTCAAGCTCGTGCCGGTACCGCGCCACCTGAGTTCCGACTGCGGCGTCTGCCTGCGCCTCGCGCCGGACGCGCGACAGGCGGCGACCGAGGCGCTGGCCGGCACCGGCGTCGAACTCGCGGACGTGCATCCGCCGCTCTGACCCGCCGGGCTTCCCCAGCCCCCTCTCAATGCCATTGGCTTGAAGCCGGCGGCTTTCACGCCTATCCTTGACGCAATTCAACGCAGCGGGCATGGAAACGGACGGCACATGGAAACCCGGCAGATCGAATACCGCTTCATCCTCGACAACGCACCGGTCGCCACGTTTCCGCTCGTCTTCGACGCGATGACGATGCGTCCGCTGATGCCGCCGCCCACCGAGGTGCCCGACTGGTGCCGGCTCGACTGCGAACGCTGTGCTGGCTGCCGCCTGCCCGACGACACGCCGCTCTGCCCTGCCGCCCTGCGCATTGCCGATGTCCTGGCCTGGTCGCAACATCTCGATTCGTGGCGGCCGTTGCGTCTGGAAGTCCGCGCCGGCGGACGGACGACGACGATCGACACCACGGCGCAGCGCGCCGTCAGTTCGCTGATGGGCCTCCTGATCGCCACCTCGGGCTGTCCCGACACCGAGTTTCTCCGCCCGATGGCGCGTTTTCACCAGCCTGTCGCCGACGAACTCGAAACCGCTTTCCGCGCGGTCTCGACCTATCTGATGGCGCAGTACCTGGCCGCGCAGCGCGGCCACCCCGAGGACGAAACAATCGACGGCCTGCGCGCCCGCTACCGGCGGATCAACGACATCAACCAGGCGTTCTGCCAGCGTCTGCGCCGGGCCGTCCACGCCGACGCCGTCCCCAATGCCATGATCATTCTGGACTGCTTCGCCAAGGCGGTACCGGGCATGCTCGACGACGCCCTCTCCGAACTGGCGGGATTGTTCGAGACCGGTTCGCGGGACCTGCCGGCCGCCTGACGGCAGCCGGCACGAACACGCGCACTCAGCAGCGGAAGCGACTGACCAGACTGCCGAGTTCGGCAGCGATCTGGTTCATTTCGTCGGCGGTCTCGGCCGTCGATTGCATCGCCGTGCTGGTCTCCTCGACCATCTGGGCAATCTGTTCGACACGCTGGGCGATGGCATTGCTGGCCATGCTCTGTTCCTTCGTCGCACCGGCGACGTCTTCGATGCTCATCAGCGTCGACTCCGCGCCCTCGCGAATCCGCCGCAAGGTATCGGCCGCCTCACCCGCCGCCCTGACCCCGGCCTCGATCTGCGGCAAGGCCGCGCCCATCACGCCGACAACCTGGACGGTGTCCGACTGGATGCCCGAGATCATCTCCTCGATCTCGACCGTCGCCACGGAAGTCCGTTCGGCCAGTTTGCGCACCTCGTCCGCCACCACGGCGAAGCCACGGCCCTGCTCGCCGGCCCGCGCCGCCTCGATCGCCGCGTTGAGCGCCAACAGATTGGTCTGGCCGGCAATTTCCTTGATGACGGCGGCAATCGACGAGATCTGGTTGGCACGCTCCTCGAGCTTGGCAATCCGCGCCGAGGCGCCGCTGACCGTCGCCGAAATCTGGTTGATTTCCTCGCTGGCCACCTGAATGCGGGCGACACCGTCCTCGGACAACTCGGCCGACGCGCGCGAATGCTCCTGCGTTGTCCCGGCGCTGTCGGAGATGTGATTGACGCTGACGGTCATTTCCTCGATCGCCGCCGCCATCGACTGTGTCGCATCGGCCTGCCGCTGCCCGGCGACCGCGACCTCGTGCGCCGCCGTGTTGATCCGCTCGGCGCCTTGCGCCAACCGCTGCGCGCTGCCCATGATATCGGTGACCATCGAGCGGATCGCGCGCACCATCTGGTCGGCCGAGGCGAGAATGCTGCCCGGCGTGGAGGCCGGGAAGTTCACCGTCAGGTCGCCGGTCGCGACGCGCGACATCAGGTCGATCGCGGTAGCCGGCTCACCGCCGAGCTGGCGGACGATGCTGCGCGACACGAAGTACGCCACCACCGACACGACCGCGAAGATCAGCGCTGACAACAGCATATCGGCGATCACCGCCTTACGCACGGTTTCGTCAACGTCATCGACATAGACGCCGGTGCCGACGATCCACTGCCACTCCGGCACCGCCGCGAGATAGGCGAGTTTCGGTTTGGGCTCGTCCTGCCCGGCGCGCGGGAACCAGTACTCGACATAGCCCTTACCCGCCCCCTTGGCGGTCGCGACGAAGGCGTCCCAGAGCTTGAAGCCCTTCTTGTCGGTCTTGCCGAGCATGACCTGGCCCTCGAGTTTCGGGCTGCCGGCAACCATCACGGCGCGCCCCTCGAAGTCATAGACGAAGAAGTAATCGTCATTGCCGAAGCGCAAGGGCCGCAGCGCCTCCTTGGCCTGCTGCTGCGCCTCGTCGCGGCTCAGCTTCTTGTCGGCCTCTAGCTTCTGATACTGGATGACCACGCCCTTCGTCGATTCGACGAGATCGCGCAGCCTGACCTTGTGCGCCTCCAGCGCCTGATCGCGCGTATTGATCACGGTATTGGTCGCCAGCAGCGCCAGGCCCGCCAGAACCGCGACCCCGGCCACCAGCAGACGACCGCTAACCCGCATCTTGTCGAAATTGATCATCATTCCCTCCTTCAGAAAGATCGCGTCGAGTATCTGGAACACTCATGCCGGAGTGCTTGAGTCATTTCGCCTCCGTGATATTGGCATTGATCGCAACGCACTGGAAGGTCGCTGCTTCCAGCCGTTTCCCCATGGCTTTCAGTCTAGCTGCTTTTGCGCCAACATCCCATCTGTAATATTTCGGAGGCGCTCCGCGTAGTCTCCCCAACACGCCCGACCCGATTCGCGCCTTCCCGCATGTCATGGATGTGTGTGCGCCACGCTCCACTGAACGCCCGTCGCGATCGACAACCGGAACGAGGGAGGAGAATAATCTCGATATTGTCCAATCCAACGCATCCCGCCCCTAACACGCCCAGCCCGATGACCGGCGCGGAGAAATGTCGTTTTCATCAGCCGGGGCATGTTTGACACAGGCGCCATACGGAGGCCCACGCCGCCTCAAGTAGCGACCGATGCGCTCCCGGAAGACGGCATTTACGAAGCAAGGACGAAGCAAAACCACGGCCAACCCGCCGACAACGTATCGAAGCGCCGCTCATCTTATCCGAACGTAATTACCGGATCGATTTTCCGGCAGCGTGCGAAAGGATGGTCTAGGATGTACTTTCGACGTATGTCACATCATGACAAGGGACTTCCAGATGAAGCACGAAACGACCTCGCATGGACATGGCGACGAACTGCGTATCAATTTCCGGCATATATTGTTTGCCCTTTCCGACGCCCTCGATCTCGTCGGCATAGACGACGTCGCGCATGGAAAGCGGGTGGGAATCATGGCGGCCGAATGCGCGAGAAAGGCAGGCGATTCCCCCGCCGATGTTTCGGCGCTTTTCGACCTCGGCCTGCTCCATGATATCGGCGTATCCTCTTCGGTAACGCACGGACATCTCGTCCAGGAATTCGACTGGAACGGCGCGCAGAATCATTGCGAGATCGGCTACGAGCTTCTCGATGCCTACCCGCGCCTGGCGTGGGCAGCCCTGCCGGTCAGATACCACCACACCCGCTGGGATTGCCTGCCGATCGATCTTCTGGGGAAATCGGCGGCCAACTGGGCGAACCTCATCTACCTGACCGACCGGGTGGACGGCCTGGCCGCTGCGCATTATGCGGATGGCAGTTTGTTGATGAGCACGCAATCGATCCGGCAGTTCATCGAGAAATGCGCGGGTACCTATTTTTCGCCGGAATTGGTCGATCTGTTCCTCGAAGCATCGCGATCGGAAGCATTCTGGCTGTCGCTCGAACCGCGTTCGATACAGGCCTACCTGTCGGAGATGCTTGCCCAGGGCGACTATTGTTCGATGGCGCTGCCCGAATTGAAGCAGGTGGCGGAAATTTTCTCGCGCATCGTCGATGCCAAGAGCCCATTTACCGCCGAGCACTCGCATGGTGTCGCATCATTGGCCAGGCATATCGGCCGAAGGACGGGAGTATCGCCGGAGAACTGCGCCAAACTCGAAATCGCCGGACTGCTGCATGACATCGGCAAGCTACGGGTGCCGGACGAGGTGCTCGACAAGCCCGGAAAGCTGGACGAGCGAGAGCGCAAGATCATGAACTCCCACAGTTTCGAGACCTATCAGATCCTGCGCTGCATCCCCAGGCTGGAAGACATCTCCCACTGGGCGTCCTGCCACCACGAAGAACCGAACGGCAACGGCTATCCGTTCCACATCGACGCACGGACGCTGGAACTCGAAGCGAGAATTCTGCGCGTCGCCGACATCTTCCAGGCGATGGTGCAGAATCGCCCGTACCGTCGCGGACTGCCGCAGGAGGATGTGCGCCTGTTCATGGCCGACCTGTGCGGGAGAGGCGCCATCGACCGGGAAATCTTCGAGGTAATCGACTCGGACTTGCCGGCTGCATACCAGGCGGCGCTGCCGTCACTGGCATCCGTCTGATTCCGGTCCGGACGCCAACGGCGGAGAACGGGGATGGACAAGAGGGGAACGAGCCGATGCCATCGTGATTAATCGGCGTGCCATTCCCCCTTGCCGTGGCGATCGATCAGGAATACGCCGCACTCAGGATGTCGACCGTTTCGTCGAACGACAAACGGTACCGGTCGAGATCGAACAGCCCGCCCATCGTTTCCCGCGCATTGCGCGCAAGCGTCGGCAACTCTTCGCGACGAATACCGAACGCCGACATCTTCAGATTCTCCAGCCCACACTCGGCGATGAGTTTCCCGAGCGCCACGAGAAAGGCCTGCGGCCGCTCGTTTTCGGGCAGCACATCGACATTCTGACCCATCGCCCGTGCCATGTTCTCGTACAGATGGCCGGGAATCTTGCCGAGGAAGAAGCCGAAATACGCCTTCGACAGCATGGTCAGACCGGCACCGTGCGGCAATTCGGGGTGATAGGCACTCATCGCGTGCTCGATCGAATGCTCCGAGGTGCAGCACGAGGTCGTCTCGACCAGTCCGGAGAGCGTGTTGGCGAACGCCACCTGTGCGCGCGCCTCGACATTGCTGCCGTCCTTCACGGCGACCGGCAGCCATCTGGCCAGCAACTCGATGCTCTTGAGCGCATAAAGATCGCTGATCGGCGAGGCACAGGCGGCGATATAACCCTCGGCAGCGTGGAAGAAGGCATCCATGCCCTGGTATGCCGTCAGCGTTGGCGGCACCGACAGCATCAGCTCGGGATCGACGATCGAAAGCGTCGGGAAGGTATCGTCAAAGCCGAAACCGATCTTCTCGTTACTCTCTTCCTTGGTGATGACCGACCACGGATCGGCCTCGGTGCCGGTGCCGGCCGTCGTCGTGATGGCAACGATCGGCAGGGCGCGGCTGGGAATCGGCTGCGCCTTGCCGCTGCCGCCGCCGATGTAATCCCAAAGATCACCGGGATTGGCCGCCATGACGGCGATCGCTTTCGCTGAATCGAGACTGCTGCCACCGCCCAGACCGACGACGAAATCGCAGCCCTCGGCGCGCGCAATGGCCGCGGCTTTCATGACATGCGACTTGATCGGATTGGGCTGGATCTTGTCGAACACGACGCTCTCCACCCCCTGCTGCCCGAGCAGATCGACGACCTGCTTCAGGTAGCCCTGCTTCCTCATCGAGGGGCCGGCCGAGATGACGATCAACGCCTTCTTGCCGGGGAGTTTCACCTCGCCGATTTTTTTCAACGATCCGGCGCCGAAAAAGACGCGCGTCGGCATGTAATAACTGAATTGCATGGATTTCTCCTTTTTATTCGAAAACGTGAACGCCCTGAAACTCTACTTATGTCAGTGAAACACATCGAAACGGCATGTCAGCATCAGGGCTCGCCCCGGGCGCAAGGCATTCCTGCGACCAGCGCGAACCACAACGACAGGATAGACCAGACGGATATCCTCTAGAACTCCTGCACCGTCGGGCGCAGCACGATCTCGTTGATATCGACGTCGGCCGGTTGCTCGATGGCATAGGCAATGGCGCGGGCGATGGCATCCGCCGGAATGGCGATCTTGTAGAAATCCTTCACGAACGCTGCGCTCTGCGCGTGCGCGCTGCCGTGCTTGAGTTCGGAATCGATGGCACCCGGCTCGATCGTGGTTGTCCGGACCGCACCGCCGACTTCATGACGCAGCCCTTCCGAGATCGCCCGCACGGCGAACTTCGTGCCGCTATAGACGGTGCCGCCCGGACTGAAGACCTTGAGGCCGGCAACCGAGGCGATATTGATGAAATGGCCGCTCCCCTGCTTCTGGAAAACCGGCAGCGCCGCGGCGATGCCGTAGAGAACGCCCTTGATATTGATGTCGATCATGCGGTCCCATTCCTCGACCCGCGTTTCGGACAGCGGCGCAATGGCCATCAGACCGGCATTATTCACCAGCACATCGACGCGACCGAATACGCGAATGGCTTTATCAACCAGCGCCGCCACCTCGGCCGGATGGGTGACGTCGGTCTGGGCGATTTCGGCTTTTCCGCCGGCGGCGCGAATGTCGCTGGCAATGGTTTCCAGGCGCTCGAGGCGACGCGCGCCGAGTACCACCGAAGCGCCCAGCGACGCCAGATGACGTGCGGTGGCTTCACCCAGTCCGCTGCTGGCGCCGGTAATGACGACGACTTTTCCTTCAATGTTCCTGCTCATGCATTTCTCCTGTGAATGGCGCAGGCCGAACGGCCTTACAGGCAGGAGTATGGGGACGGCACTGGCCGAAATAAATGGAAGTAGTATGCTTTCACAATTCCATTTTCCGGAATTACAGAGGAATAATGCTGAACCGACTCGAAATGCTCAGGATCTTCTGCACGGCGGCGGAAACCGGAAGTTTCAAAGGTGCCGCCGCGAAGCTCGGGACCTCGCCGCAGGCGGTCACACGGGCGATTCAGGAACTGGAAGCCTTGCAAGGCGAGTTGCTGTTTCATCGCAACACCCGCGGCATCCGCATCACGGCGTTCGGCGAACAACTCGCGAGTCGCGCCCGCGCGGGCGTTCAGCACATCGATGCGCTCTTCGCACGGGACAACGCGCCGAGCGATGCCGATCTGCAAGGCGTCGTCAGCCTGACGGCCCCGAACGCTTTCGGTCGCCATCACCTGATGCCGATTCTGACCGGGATCGCCAAAACCCATCCGCAGATCAGCTTCAACCTGCGTTTCAACGACCAGCGCCTGGATGTGGTCGACGAGAAAATCGACATCGGCCTGCGCATGGGGTTTATCCGCGACAACCGCTTCGTTGTCCGGCCGGTCGCGAAAATGCCGTTCTGTTTCGTCGCGGCACCGGAATTGCTGGCCCGTTGCGGGGCGCCGAAAAGCATCGAGGATCTGGATCGCTTTCCCTTATCGACCATGCACGACCGCACGACCGGCCGCTTGTGGCCGTGGTTCTTCAGGGATGGACAGCAAATGACGCCGCAACGTCCGGCATTCGTCTGCGACGATGCGGAAGCCGAGTGTTCGGCGCTGCTGGCGGGCATCGCCATCGGTCAGGTCCCGGGTTTCATGGCCGCGCCCCACATTGCCTCGGGCCGCCTGGTGGAAATCCTGCAGCGCTTCGCGCCCGAGCCCTGGGATCTCTATATCTACCGTCCCCAGCGCACGCCAACGCCAGCCCGGATCCGCCTCGTTTTCGACGCGTTGACCGAGGCGCTCTCCACCGATCACTTTCACGAAGACAAGGCCCGCTGGCGGGACTGGACGTAACACCGCCACACGCTGACATGACGCTCGGGAAACACGCCGCGTATTCGCCGAAATGGCCGGCAGGCGCGACCGCTTCGCCGGAAACGGCAAAGCCCATGCTAACGGTCTAATTGCTGACGGTCAGGGAAATCTGCCGCTCGGAATATCCGAGGCTCGCAATCGCGGCACCCGTCGTATTGGGACAGGCCGGTTCCGCGGTCGGCTGATTGCAGGCATTCACCGTGATCCTGTACACCCACACGGCGCTCCCGGCTTCGCTGAACGAGGATCCGCCACTGGCGCAGCTCACGGTCACCGAGAATGGCGACAGATCGCCCGACAGGCCGCCCAGCGTTCGGGTTGTGGGCGAGGCATAGCTCGCGCTTCGGCACAGCGCGCAGTAATCGCCGCCGCTGCAGGCGCCCTTGAGCAACTGATACGCGGCCCACTCGACACCGGCGCGCGCCGCCTGGTAGGCCTTCGCACCGTCGGCATCGTAACTTTCGCCGACGCTCGCCATCGAAGACACCTTGGCAATCGCCGCCCCCAGGACAGCCAGGACGATCAGCAGGAACAGGGCCGACACGATGGCCATTCCCCTGAGCCGGTCAAGGGAGATTGTCGATATGGATTTCATGATAGAAATTGACCGTCTCGTTGTTCCGGGTTATGCCAATCACGATGGAGATGAGACCGTTGCGCGTATAGGGATTGCTCGTCGCGACATTGCCGCTGGTCATCGTGCAACTGCTGACCGAATCGGCCAGCAAGGCGTTGCTGCCCAAGGAGAAGGAGGTCGGCTGCGTACTCGCGATCCCATACCCCCAATAACGCCGGAGCGTGCCGGTGCCATAGCCGTTGGCGGTGCCGACCCCCTCGCAGGCGAAGGTCACGGCAAGTTCGCCGGCGCCGATCACCTGGAAGCGTCTTGACGGAGATCCGAGCGGCAACGCCGCCGTATTCGCCATCACGACGTATTGTTGCATTCCGATGCTGCCGGCATAGGAACGGCGGACATGCGTCGCCGCCGTGTTGCCCTCGTATGCATTGCTGCCCGGATTTCCCCAGTTCCCGACCACGATCTGATCGCCAGCGGTGAACGTCACCGGCGGCCCGAGAATTTCGAAGCAGACGTCGAGGTCCGGGGCGAAATTCAGCGCGTCGTAGAGCGACGGAGCGCTTGCGGCGCAATAGCTCGTCCCCTCACCGGCCGCGCGATAGCGTCCGCCGCCCGTCGCCGGCAGGAATTCCAGATAGCAATTGGCGGTCGCACAGTTGACGCGCACCGAGTTCGGCACCGCACGTCGTATGTCGCGGCGCATGCGACGCAAGGCGCCGTCGGCCAGATCGGCCATTTCGGCCCGCTGCACCGTGTCGACATAACCATCGACCGGCGCCTTGATGAAGATGGCGATACCGACACTGATAATGGCGAGCACCACCATCGTCACCACCAGTTCGACCAGGGTGAAGCCACGCTCGCGAAAATGGCCGCTAGTCATAATTGATGCGATATCCGGTCAGGATATACGTCTGATTGCCCGGATCGGTGACCTGGACGCTGATGACCCAGATCTTGTCGACGGTGATGCCGCCGAATGCGCTTGCCGGGTGCGCGACGGTCACCAGCAGACGAAAACTTGCCAGCAAGGGAACGGCGTTGCCGGAAATGTCGTAGATACCGGTACGCAGAACCGTGGGCAACAGCGATGCGGCGCCATAGTTGTTGAAGTCATCGACGTTGTCGAAATTTTGCCGCTCGCTCACCGCCGGCGGACTCGATGGCACGAAGTCGCTGCTGCCATGCGACGAGTTGTCGAAGTCCTTGCCCTGGACTTCCTCCATCACGGATTCGGCAATCGTCAGCGACTGCTTGACCAGCAAGGGATTGCCGCCCCCCCTGACGGTGACGTTGAAGACCGAGAGAATGCCGTACACGCCGATGCTGACCACCACAATGAAGACGATCAGCTCGACCAGGGTGAACCCCGCCGACCGTCGCCCGGAGCGCCGCGCCTCAGTACACATAACCGGTTTCCTGCGCCACCGTGACGTTGGGCTGACCGGTGGAGCCGAAGACCACGCCAGTCGAGGCGCGTCCCTGGGCGTCGAAGTAAAAGGAACTGCCGGTGAGGACGACACCGCCCGGCGCGCACACCTGGTTGGCCGAGCCGCAATTGGCATCGCGCGCCGGAAGCGTCAGCGCCGTTGCCGCCGGGCAGGCGACGACGCCACTGTCCGGCGAAGTGGTCGCGACCGAGAACGAAACCGTACTGCCGACGACATCGACGCAAACCTGCCGCCGTTTGCCGATGGCCGCCTTGCGGGCGAACTGCAGCGCGCCTTTCAACACATCGTGGAAGCCCCGCTGACCATAAATGGCGATATCCATCTTCGGCAAGGCATACACCGCCAGGATCCCGAGCAGCACGATCGTTGTCACCAGCTCGATCAGCGTGAATCCACGATGATGCGCGTCACGGATCATCAGTAGTTTTCCCGGAAGTAGATGAATCTCGTCCTGTTCGTTGTCGGCCCATAGACCCCGAAGGTGATGCGTCCGACCGGGTCGGCATCGTAGCCGGCAGTACTCTTCGTTTTCAGCCATGACGGCGCAACGAAAATGAAATCGAGGGCGCCGGCGGTCGGCGTTCCCGAAATCACCGGCGCCCGCAGCACCACATAGCCAACGCCGGACGACAAGGAAACGGCGGACGTCGGCGTCGGCGCCGCGGCGACGGCGAGTCCGGCACCGGTATTGCCCGAAGGACGTTGCAACAGGACGCTGCCGACCGCGCCGCTCGTGGCACTGGCGCAGGTGCCATAACAGTCGGCAGTGGTGCCGGTCGTGTTGTACTGCGTCAGGGGCAGTGTCGCTGTGCAGGCATCAGCGGTATTGACGACCCATCCGGTCGGCGCCCCCGCGTAGTACCAGGCCGTGAGCTTGACCGGCAGGTTATTGCGCTCGGAACCGAACGCATTATCGACGCCAAGCTTTCCATAACGCTGGACGGACGTGCCAAGGATCGCCGCACTGGCCACGGTCACGCCATCCGAATCGACAGGCAGCGCCGTGATCGTGGCTGTCGTCGCCACTGCCGGCACCGTCGTCGGGCGGACGATCTGATGTCTGGCGGTGACCGTCGTCGTGCCGTTTTTCCAGGTGCTGCTGTTGGTCGCACTGGGCACCGTCACACTCGCCATCAGCGTCGACGCCGGGGTTCCCGCCGGTTGCGACGGCGACCAGCTTCCCACCGCGAATCCGAATCCCGGACTCGATGCCGACGCCGGCGCGAGCCCCCACGCCGTCAGCGGCAGTTTCGCCCAGCCGGTCGTGCCGTTGCCCTCGTAGTTGCTGGTCGTCTGGTTGCTCGTATTCTGTGCCGTCAAGGTGAATACGGTCGTGAATCCGTCCTGTCCGAGATAGGTGAAGGGCGACCCCCCCACGGTGCAGGCCTCGGTCAGCACCGGCGCAGTCAACGCGAAGTGATCGGGAATGAAGCGCCCGAAATAGGCGCTGTCCGCTCCGCCGAAATAGCAGCCGAACATGCCGTTGCCATCAACCGTATTCGGCGCGGCCGGATCGACCGACGTCCCCAGCTTGCCGTCGCTGAAACATTCGGGCGTGGCCTTGGCGCGATCGACGCTGGCGAAGCTGCCGTCATCGTAAAGCCCCCATGCCTTCACTTTGAAATTCCCGACCTCCGAGTAGGCCACCGTTCCGGCGGAGACACCATTCGTCGCCGCCGTCGCAGCAAGAAAAGGCGTTATCACGCTCAAGGTTCCGGACTGCACCGCGCCATCATGCGCGACCACCTTGCTGGTGTTGATTGTCGCCTTGCCACGATAGCCCGGCGTCTGGGCCACCGTCGAGGCATTGTTCATCGGCGTGGCCGACAGGGTGAAGGCGCTACCCGCCTTGATTGCCGGCGTTCCGCTGTTGGCGGTATTGGTGGCGCTTGAACCGGCGGTCAAGCTGGCCGGCCGAATGGCGAAATTGTCCGACGAGCAGGCGGTGGTCGCGCCGCTCGTGATGCGCACCCGCACGTCCGGCGCGGCATCCGTGCAGGTAAAGCTCACGCTCCGCCGGCCGCTTGAGAAGGTGAATGAAGTGGCCGGCGTCACCGAACAGGAGGTGAGCGTCGTGCTGCTGCAAGTCCCCGCGGCAACACCGGTCTGGTCGACAAGGGTGGCGGTGGCGCTGCCGGCATACAAGGTGTTGATGCTGCCGGCGCTGAGCGCCAGCACGTCGAGAGAAAACTGCGTACCGGCAATCTTGGTGTAGATCGGCGTCGCAGGATCCTTGGTGCTTTCAACGGCATCGAAAGCGCAGGCATTCGACGAGTAGGCCAGGGAACAATCGCCAGCGGTCGCGCCGTTGTAACAGATGCCGGCGGAATTGGTGATGGTCGGCGAGGTGACCGCGACGCCGGAAAGGCTGACCGTGCCGGTCGTCGTCTTGCTCAAGGTCAGCGTCGTCTGCCCGCCGGTGAAGGTAACGGGTGAGCTTGCCGACCAGGTCGCCCCGGAAATTGTCGGCAAGCTCACCGTCACGCTACCGGTGTACAGGGCCGAACAATCGCTGTTGGCGCAGGCCTTGATCGTGATCGTCTCAGCCTTGCAGGTCAATGCGCTCCCGTCGTGAATGACGCGGACATGATTGAGCACCGGCACGATCATCGGCGCCGCCGTGCAGATATTGAGATTGTCGATCTCGTGATAGTTGGTGGACGCGCCCGACGACGCGCTGAACGAGAAGTACCAATAGTTCGGCACCGCCGCCTGCGTCGCATAGGTCTTGGCGTCGTAGGCCGGTACGACCGTCGTGTAGTTGGTACCGCCTGAAGTATCGCGTTCGACCGACACCCAGGCGTGCACGCCATCGGAGTGATCGACGATCACCCGGTAGCGATGCGGCGTCGCCGACGACGTCGTCATGCCGGAGGTCGTGACGGTCTTGTGCCAGTTGTACCCGGCAAACGACGAACCGGAGCCGCGAACCGCCACGGCGTTGGGAAAAAAGCCCGGGCCGTCCACGCGGCCTTCGGTCGGATTCGAGAAATTGCCGTATTCGTCCAGCCCGACGCCGATCCAGCCGCCGGCGAATCCCGGGCAGCCGGTCGGCGGACAGGCAGTTGCATTCTTTTGCGCATAACCGAGCGACCCGCCGAAGGCACCGGCCACCGGCGCGATCGACGAGTCGGACAAGGAGAATGCGAGGCCGTCGCCGCCGGTGCCGTTATAGGAGTAGTAATCGAATTGCGCGGTGACCTTGTTTCCGGCACCGGGGAACAGGCGGAAAAGATGCACCGCGGTCGCCCGGTTGCCGCTCGCATCGGTCAGGCGCAGGCGGTTGTTCACGATGTCGGCGTCGTAGGCGGTCGTCGCACCGCGGGTCCGGGTCCAGAGGCCCGTCGACAACAGGCTCGCACGATTGAAATCGTCGGTGAAGCACAACGAAGGGGCGACAAAGCTCACCTGCGCCGTCTGCGTGATGACGACCGGATCGGTCGTGTCGGTCGCCGTGTAGGTGATCGGCCCCTCGACGGTGCCATTCACCACCGAGAAACTCGCCACACCATTGGCATTCGAGGTGCCGCTCAGCGTCGTAATCACCGAACTGCCGGACCCGGCGGCAAGCGCAACCGCCTTGCCCGGGACCGCCGTGCCGGCGCTGTCCTTGAGCGTCACCGTGATCGTCGCCGCGGTGTAGTTGTCGGCTGCAACCGACGTCGGACTGGCAACTACCGTCGACGTCGCCGCGCTCACGGCGCCATACGGCTTGAATGTGCCGATCAGCACACCGGCGTCATAGTTACCGTAGATATCCCGCTGGAACACCTTGTAGCTGTAGTTCTGGCCGGCGGTCAGCGCCGTCGTCAGGCAGCCCCCCGACCCGCCGCTGCCATCGACGACGGAAACCATTTGCGAAATGCCGGAGGACACGAGGCAGGCAACCGTGGCGGTACCGTTGGTCGCCCCCGGTGCCGGAGACGAACCTTCGGCCGGCACCTCGCCACCCGCCGAAGTCGCCGCCCAGCGATACACCACCGCCCCCCCGGTCGTATTGAAATCCGATGACGACGAACTGGTCCAGTTCAGCGAATTCGCGAGATACCCGAGACTGCCGCTGGTTGCGGTGGCGCTCGCCGGCGACAGATTGTCGATCGTCAGCGCGTTGGCATTGGTGTCGGTACCGGTATGCGCATTTGCCCCTGCCCAGGCCGTCACCGGCGCGGTGATCGAATAGGCGGCACCCGGCACTGCCGGCATCGCCGCGTGAGAGAGCGGCGTGACGCGCAGCTTGAAGCTCGTCAGCGTCGTCGACGCGCTCATGCCGGTCACGCTGATCGTGTTCGAACCGGTCACCGGCGTACTCGTCGAGCCAAGCACCGTGTTCGTCGCATCGGTGATCGCCAGCGTGCCCACGCCGATATTCGTCGACAGATTCACCGTCACCGAGCTCACCGCTTCAGTACCGAAATTCGTTTGCAGCGTGAACGTATTGACATCGGTCGCTCCGGTACCCGGCGCGATGGTCGTGGCAGAGGGGTCGCTGCCGGTGGTGATCGTCGTGATCGACTCGCGCATGCGCAGGAATACGGCCGCGCCGGTCGGGCAAACCGTCGTGGCGCCCGCGCCGCCGCTCCCCGTCATCGCGTAGACCGGGGCAGCGGTCGCCGTGCCGCTCGCCACCGGATGCTCGGAAACGACGAGGCCCTGGTCATTTCCCGACGTCGTGGTCGTGTCATTGCGCTCGACGGGGGTGCCGAAGGTCGCGCCCGTGGCCGCGACACTCTCAGTCCAGCCGTTCACACGGTCACAGTTGAGCGCCGACGCCATCAGCAGCACGTCGCCCGCGGTCAGTCCGGGATCGGCCGCCCCGGTGACCGACCAGGTCAGGTTACCCACGGTGTCGGCGCCGGTCGTCGCCGCGTAATCCCAACTCGCGCCTGTCTTGGCGTAGCGGAAGATCCGGGCCATCGAGGAGTTCGCGCCGGTCACGGTCAAGGACAGGTTACCGGCTTCGGTGCCGCTCGCCACCTTGACGAAAGTCGTCATGAATACCGGCCCGCTATCGGCAGCCTGAGCGCCGAGCCCGCCCGTGGCCTGCGCCATCAGCGTCCATCCCGCCGGCGTAGTCGGGCCGGCGGTCGGGTATTTGTTACCGACAACCAGTACCAGCAGATTCCCCGCGACGATGCCGGAAGGGTAAGGAATCGATAACGAAGTCGTACCCGTCGTCGCCCCGGTCCCGCCACTGGCGCCCCAAGTCACCGCCGCCTGCGCCGCCGATGGCATCAGGCACAGGAAAACCAGCAGAAGGACCGTGTCGAATAATTTGCGCAAAGACGGCACCTTTCATTTGCGGGCATTCGAACAACGCGAGGAGACAACAACGTCGAATCTGGACCGGCCAACGCGGCCCCAACACCATGGGCATCCGCGCCACACCACTGCACGTCACGCAAGCACCGGACCCATCGAGGGCGTTCCCGGCGCAGAACCTGCTGTCATCGAATCCATTCGGGCGCCATACCCGAGGCACATACACCGGACGTCATAATCTTCCAGTCATAATATGCTAAAAAATTGCAAGCCGCCGTCCGGACGAGTTGCGGCGCAGATATCCGGCGGTTTCACCGGCATTTCGGGTATCCGCCCGCCAGATACTGTTGCATTTCAGCCATACCCTGACCGATGATGAGGCGCTCTGAAACAACTTCGCGGCGCCAGCAGCGTTATGATGCGGGGTCCTCAAAAGCTGTCTCGAAACAGTGCCGTGGGCAGCAAACGGCGCAGAGGGCGAAACCGCAACCGCACTACGGCAGGGAACTGGCACCGCGCAACGCCCAAGGGCAAGCGCAGTAAATATTGAAACGGCTTCTTCGTTCGGAGCTTCACCGTGTCACTGGTTCAGATCGCGCTGCGTCGCCCCTATACCTTCATTGTCATGGCGATGCTGATCATTCTCGCGACGCCATTCGCCCTGCTCAACATGGCGACCGACATCTTTCCCGAAATCAACATCCCGGTCGTCAGCATCATCTGGAACTACAACGGTCTGCCGGCGCAGGAGATGGGCCAGCGCATTGCCGGGCAAAGCGAACGCGGACTGACGACGACGGTCAGCGACATCGAGCACATCGAATCGCAGTCGCTCGCCAGCATCACCGTCATCAAGGTCTTCTTCCAGCCGAACGCCAACATCCAGACGGCGATCGCCCAGGTCGTCGCGGCCATGCAGACGCAGGTGCGGCAACTGCCACCCGGCATCACGCCGCCGCTCGTCATCAAGTATTCGGCCTCAAGCATCCCGGTGCTCCAGCTCGGCCTTTCCAGCCCGACGCTGCCCGAGCAGGCGGTCTTCGACGCGGCGATCAACCAGTTGCGGCCGCAGCTGATCACCATTCCCGGCGCCGCCATTCCCTTTCCGTACGGCGGCAAGAACCCGCTCATCTCGGTCGACCTCGACCTGACGGCGCTGCAGGCCCGCGGCCTGTCGCCGACCGACGTGGTCAACGCCGTCAACCTGCAGAACCTGATCCTGCCGTCGGGCACGGCCAAGTTCGGCAGCACCGAATACGTCGTGCGCATGAACGGCTCGCCCGAAGTCGCCAACGAACTCAACGACCTGCCGATCCGTACCGCAGGCGCGACGACCACCTACCTGCGCGACGTCGCCCAGGTCCGCCAGGGCTTCGCACCGCAGACCAACATCGTCCGCCAGGACGGCAACCGGGGCGTCCTGCTCTCGATCCTCAAGAACGGCGGTGCCTCGACGCTCGACATCGTCGGCAACCTGAAGGCGCTGCTGCCGCGCGTCACCCAGATCCTGCCGCAGGACGTCAAAGTCTCGCCGCTCTTCGACCAGTCGGTCTTCGTCAAGGCGGCGATCAAGGGCGTCGTCATCGAGGCGCTCATCGCCGCCGCGCTGACCGCGGCCATGGTCCTGCTCTTCCTCGGCAACTGGCGCAGCACGCTGATCATCGCCATCACCATCCCGCTCTCGATCCTGGCTTCGATCCTCGTCCTCAAGATGCTCGGCGAGACGCTCAACCTGATGACGCTGGGGGGCCTCGCGCTCTCGGTCGGCATCCTCGTCGACCAAGCCATCGTCACCATCGAGAACGTCGAGCGCCATATCCACATGAACAAGCCGATCATCGAGGCGATTGAGGCCGGCGCCGGCGAGATCGGCGTCGCCAACTTCGTGTCGACGCTATGCATCTGCATCGTCTTCGTGCCGATGTTCTTCCTCACCGGCGTCTCGCGCTTCCTCTTCGTGCCGCTCGCCGAAGCCGTCGCGCTGGCGATGATCGCGTCCTACATCCTGTCGCGCACGCTGGTGCCGACGCTGGTCATGCTGATGATGGGGAACATGCAGCCGAATGCCGGCACGAGCCCGCTGCAACGCCTCTACCGCGCCTTCGACAGCGGTTTCGAGCGCGTCCGCCGCGCCTATGCGCTCGTCCTGTCGGTGATGCTGGCGCACCGGCGCAACTTCTCCTTCGCCTTCATGGGCTTCTGCCTGCTCTCCTGCCTGCTCTACCCGGTGCTTGGCCGCGACTTCTTCCCGAGCGTCGATGCCGGCCAGATCCGCCTGCACTTCCGCGCCCCGACCGGCACGCGCATCGAGGAAACCGCGCGTCTTGCCGACGCCATTGAAGGCGTCATCCGCGAAGTCATCCCGCCCGACCAGCTCGAAACGATCCTCGACAACCTCGGCGTTCCCAACAGCGGCATCAACCTCTCCTACAGCAATGCCGGCACGATCGGCACGCTCGATGGCGAGATCCTGCTCTCGCTGCATGAGGACCATGCGCCGACCGAGGACTTCGTCACGACGCTGCGCGCCGAACTGCCGCGCCGCTTCCCCGGCGTCGAATTCTTCTTCCAGCCGGCCGACATCGTCACGCAGATCCTCAACTTCGGCCTGCCGGCGGCGATCGACGTCCAGTTCTCCGGCCCCGACATGGCCGGCAACGCCCTTCTCGCGGCCGAACTGACCGAGGCGATCAAGAAAATCCCCGGCGCCGTCGACGCCCACATCCACCAGCGTCTCGACGCCCCGGCGGTGGCCCTCAAGATGGACCGCACCCGCCTGCAGCAGGTCGGCCTGTCGGCCGCCAACGTCGGCCAGAACGTGCTGATCTCGCTCTCCGGCAGTTCGCAGACCGCGCCGGCCTTCTGGCTCAATCCGAAGAACGGCGTCGTCTATAGCGTCGCCGTGCAGGCGCCGCAGTACTCGGTCGACTCGCTCAACGCGCTGCTCAACATGCCGGTCGGGACCGGTTCGGCGCTGACGCCGGCGGCCGGCGGCAACCAGCTGCTCGGCAACCTCGTCGATGCGGTACCGGCGCGCATGATGTCGGTCGTCTCGCGCTACAACATCATGCCGGCCGTCGACATCTTCGTCGGCGTCCAGGGCACCGACCTCGCCTCAGTCGCCTCCC
Organism: uncultured Propionivibrio sp.; assembly: GCF_963666255.1. Lineage (NCBI taxonomy): Bacteria > Pseudomonadati > Pseudomonadota > Betaproteobacteria > Rhodocyclales > Rhodocyclaceae > Propionivibrio > uncultured Propionivibrio sp. The sequence goes on from NZ_OY762657.1 coordinate 142,204, forward strand.
GCGTCCGCGAGCTCGTCGAGGAGATCCGGCCGAAGCTGCCGCGCGGCAGCCAGATCGTGCTGCGCGGCCAGGTCGAAACGATGCAATCGTCCTTCATCGGCCTCGGCGTCGGCCTGGCCATGGCGATCGTCCTCGTCTATCTGCTCATCGTTGTGAACTTCCAGTCCTGGATCGACGCGCTCGTCGTCATCGCCGCGCTGCCGGCGGCGCTCGCCGGCATCGCCTGGATGCTCTTCATCACCGGCACGACGCTGAGCGTGCCGGCGCTGACCGGCGCGATCATGACCATGGGCGTGGCGACGGCCAACAGCATCCTGCTCATCTCCTTCGCCCGCCAGCGCCGCGAAGTCGGCGTGCCGCCGCTCGCTGCCGCGCTTGAGGCCGGCGCGACGCGCATCCGGCCAGTGCTGATGACGGCGCTGGCGATGATCATCGGCATGATCCCGATGGCGCTCGGCCTCGGCGAAGGCGGCGAACAGAACGCCCCGCTCGGCCGCGCCGTCATCGGCGGCCTGATCTTCGCCACCGTCTCGACCCTCTTCTTCGTTCCCGCCGTCTTCGCGGGCATCCACCAACGCCTGGCGCTGCGCCGCGCCGCCAGAACACCATCCCCGGCCACCCCGGCGCCGCAGGAGCACTGAACCATGACCGAGCAACGCCATTCGGAACTTGATCTGCACCCGATCGATACCGGCAGCGACGAAGACCACGCGAACCTCGTCAAACGCCAGCAGGTGATGCGCTACACCCAGCGCGCCGGCATCGTGCTGATGGTCGTGCTGGCGCTCGGCGCCGGCCGCACGGTATTCAGCCGCGTCGCCAACGCGCAGGTGCTCGAAAAGCGTACGGCCGAGCAGTCGAAGATCTACCTGCGCGCGACGCAGGCCCGCATGGGCGGCGCCGAGCGCGTCCTGACGCTGCCGGCGACGCTGCAGGGCTACGTGCAATCGCCGGTCGCGGCGCGCGCCGCCGGCTACCTCAAGCGCTGGACCAAGGACATCGGCAGCCGCGTCGAAAAAGGCGAACTCCTGGCCGAGATCGCCGCCCCGGAAATCGACCAGCAACTGAGCCAGGCAATCGCCGCGCGCGACCAGGCCGCGGCCAATCTGGCGCTTGCCAGAAGCACCGCCGACCGCTGGGAAGGACTGCGCCGCAAGGACGTCGTCTCACAGCAGGACCTCGAGGAAAAGCGCAGCGCCGCCGCCCAGTCGCAAGCCAACCTGGCCGCTGCCGAGGCCAACATGCAACGGCTGCGCCAACTCGAAGAATTCAAGCGCGTCGTCGCGCCGTTTGCCGGCGTCATCACGCGCCGGAACGTCGACGTCGGCGACCTGATCGACAGCTCGCGCGTCCTCTTCGCCCTCTCGCAGACCGACCCGCTGCGCGTCTATGTCAGCGTGCCGCAGGCCTACGCCCACCTCGTCAAGGCCGGCCTCCAGGTCAGCGTGACGCAGTCCGAACTCGCCGACCAGCGCTTTACCGGCAAGGTCGCGCGCACCGCGGCATCGATCGACGCGGCGACGCGGACGATGCAGGTTGAAGTCTCGCTGCCCAATCCCGACGGTCTCCTGCTGCCCGGCGCCTACGTCCAGGTCGGTCTGCCGCTTTCCGACAAGCGCGCGCTGACGGCGCCGACCAACACGCTGCTGATCCGCGGCGAAGGCACGCTGGTCGCCACCGTCGATGACAAAGGCGTCGTCAGCCTGCGCCGCGTCACGGTCGGGCGCAACTACGGCGCCGATTTCGAAGTGCTCGACGGCATCAGCGCGAAGGACCGCCTGATCCTCAACCCGCCCGACTGGCTGGCCGACGGCCAGGTGGTCACGCTCGTCGCCGACAAGGAGCAGCCGTGAGACCGTCGCCGCGCGCGCGCGCCTGGCTCTTCGTGGCAGGCGTCGCCGGCGTCACGGCACTCGCCGGCTGCGGCACGATTCCCGAGCAGGCCAAGCCGACGCTCGACCTGCCGGTCGCCTGGACGCTTGATTCGCCCTGGCGGCAGGCGACGCCCAGCGACGCGCTGGCCAAGGGCCCGTGGTGGCATCGTTTCAATGACGATATCCTGAACGACCTGCAGGAACGCGCCAGCCGCAACAGCCCGACGCTGGAACAGGCCAACGCACGCCTGGCACAGGCACGCTCGCTGCAGGCGGCGGCCGAAGCCGGCCTGTTCCCGCAGATCGGCCTGCTGGCGCGGCCGGCTCGACAGGAAATCTCGGCCAACCGACCGCTCACCAACTACAAGTCGCCCAACTTCGCGACGATCCAGAACGACCACATCCTGTCGATGAGCGCGAGCTACGAAGTGGACTTCGCCGGACGCGTGCAGGCAACGATCGACGGCGCGCGCGCCACCGCCGAACAAACCGCGGCCGACCTCGAGAACCTGCGCCTGCTGCTCGCCGCCGACCTCGCCAGCGCCTACTTCAACCTGCGCGAAATCGACACCGAGATCGACGTGCTGCGCCGCGCCATCGGTCTTCAGGAGCGTGCGCTCGAACTCATCACGGCACGTCACGACCTCGGCGCCGCCACCGGCCTCGACGTCGCGCAGCAGAAGGCGCTGCTCTCGGCGACACGCGTCCAGCAGGAATTGCTGCGCCGCCAGCGCGGCCAGTTCGAACACGTCATCGCCACGCTGATCGGCGTACCGGCACCGCAATTCTCGCTGCCGCCCGAACGCCGCGACATCGGCCTGCCGACGGTGCCGCTCGGCATTCCGTCCGACATCCTCGAACGCCGGCCCGACGTCTCGGTTGCCGAACGCGCCATGGCCGCGGCCAACGCGCAGATCGGCGTCGCCAACGCCGCCTTCTTCCCGAGCATCATCCTGAACGCCACGGGCGGCTACGAAGCCAACCAGATGTCGAAGCTCTTCGACGAACCGAGCCTGATCTGGTCCTTCGGCGTTGCCATCGCCAAGACGGTCTTCGACGGCGGACGCATCAAAGCCAACGCCAAGGCCGCGCTCGCCGGCTACCAGGCGACCGTCGCCAACTACCGCAAGGTCGTGCTGACGGCGATGCAGGAAGTCGAGGACGGCATCACCGGACTGAGCGCGCTCGAACGCGCCGCCGACCATGCCGACGCCTCGGCCCGCACCGCCGCGCACGTGCTCGACATGACGACGGCACGCTACGAAGGCGGCGCCTCGTCATACTTCGAAGTCATTGCCGCGCAGCAGGCGCTGCTGACAAGCGAGCGCCAGGTCGCGCAGATCAACGGCCAGCGCCTCGTCACCACGGTCTTCCTGATCAAGGCGCTCGGCGGCGGCTGGGAACGCGTCCCGGCGACGGACGCCAGGGACGCCGCACCGGCGGAAAAAGAAAAAGCCTCGTCAGCGGCGCCTGCGTCAGCCGCTGCGGAAAATCAGGACGGACGTACTTCCGAGCGCACCCGCCAGGCCACCGGATAGTGCTGCGCGCCAGGCTGCAGACGGCTCCAGACGGCAGCGACCGCCGCCAGCATCGTGATGCCGACGAGCACCGGCTGCCATAACGCCGCATAGCCGGCGTGGCTGTGAATCATGATGAGCGGATTGGCGCCGGCGGGCGGATGCACTGACCCTGTCGCCAGCATGAACACCAGCGCCAGTGCCTGCGCCAGTGCATAGACCCAGAGCGCGTCGCCGAAGGTCTGGTAGCAGACGATGCCGATCAGCGCCGTGCCGAGATGTCCGAGGAAAAGCGCGCGCGGCTGCGCCGCCTGCGCCGTCGGCAGTCCGAAGAGAAAGACCGCCGAGCCGCCCAGCGAAGCAAGCAGGAACGGAGTCACCGGTGGCGCCACCGCATACAGCGCGGCGGCGATACCGACGCCGATGCCAAGCGCGTTCCAGAGCAGGCCGACGCGGGTGTTGCGCATCACCTCGTCCCTGCCGATGATTCGACGTGATCGCCGTCACGATCTGCCGGCGAGCCCTGCATCCGGGCCGCTTCCACGCGTTTCTCCCGACGCTCGCGCCGGACGCGCCGAAAGGCGCAGGCGTACAGCGAGCCAACGACGGCGACCAGTCCGATCAGGACCGGTGTGTGTTCGAACATGCTCTTGATCATGGATTACCTCGCGAAAAAAGACCGCCCTGCCCCCGGTTTCAGCGCTCTCGCGCCATGACCCGGTCGAGCGCGTCGAACGCGCTCTCCTGATTGCGTGCATAGGCGAAATAGAACTTGGCACTCCCTTTTCCCATCGACCGGCCCGACGCGCTCTGGCAACTGTCCATCGACCATTGCAGCTTCATCGGGCGGCCCCCGGCGCAGACGATGCTGCCGTGGCCGCGCGTGCCGGCGCACGCTTTCGGATCGGGCAATTCCTTGATGTCGAGTTCGCCGGTCAGCGTGCAGGCCTGCTCGCCGCGCTTGAGATCGTAGGCGAAGCGGAAAGCGTCTTCGCGCTCGGGCAAGGCGACCTTGGCGACGAAACGCACGACGCGCGCACCGTTGCCGAAGGCGGCCACCAGCACCCCATGTCCGTTCTCCTGATGCCAGGCGCTGATGATGAACGGCAGCGCGCAGACGAGGATGATCAGGACGACGATCCCGACCGGCTCGCCTTTGTAGCCGTTCGGCATATCCTTCAGGCCTTGCATGAGAAATCCACGCGGCGCAGTCGCTGGCGACAGGCCTCATTGCGGCAGACGAAGCTGGCGACCTTGACGCTGTTGCTGCGATAGCGGCGAATCTGGCCGCGCTCGACGCCGAGCGAACGCAGCGCCGCGCTGACCGCCGCGAGCCGCTGTTCGGCGATGGCGATGTTGTAGCTGCGGCTACCGAGATCGTCGGAATAGGCGACCAGCAGGATGCTCCGGCGCGGCGACTGCTTGAGCGTCTCGACGCAGCTGCGCAGCTTGTCGACTTCCTCGTCACCGACCATCGCCACATCGGGCGGAAAGAAAATGCTGTGCGCCGCATCGTCGCCGGACGGCGGCGACAGTTGCAAGGACGGGATCAGCTTGACCGGTGCCGACGCCGAAACGCCCGGCGCATTGGCGGACGCGTCGGCATACACCGCCTGTGGCTCGACCGCCCCCTGCACAGCCCCCAGCGCCGATCCCGCCAGCGGCCACGACATGACCAGCCCCACACCCAGACAACAGCGAACGAACACCCTGCGCAAAAGCTTCATCCTTTCATCTCGGCCTGAACGATCTCGGCCAACGGCGTGCGGGCAAAGGCCTCGTTCTTGCCGGGAATATGACGGATCAATTCATCAAGATTGATTTGCAATGTTTTCAGCGCCACCTCGGGCAGCGATGACAAGGCGGCCGGCAGTACCCCCTCGGCCGGCCCCGGCAGCGCGTCGATCGCCGTTTCGCCCTGCGCGGCGAGGCACAGGCCGACGCGCCGCCGATCGCGGTGCATGGCCTTGCGCTCCAGGCAGCCGATCGCCACGAGGCGATCGACCATCAGGCTGCAGGTGGACTGGTGAATCCCCATCAACCCGGCGAGTTCGGTGACGCCGATGCCGGGCTGGCGCTGCACTTCCTGCAGCACCCACATCTGCGCACCGGAGAGCCCGCAGCGCGCCTCGACTTCGCGAAAATGCTGCCGCATCGCACCGAAGATCAGGCGGAACTGCTGCAACACTTCCAGCGTCCGCTCCGGCGCGACCGATGGCTTTTTCACGCTGAACACCTCACGACTGGCGACTCCAAAAAGGAATTAATTGTTTTGATTGTAAATGTTTTTTTGGGCGGGGTGTCGAAACGGCCACGGGAATCGCGATTGGCGAAAATCAGGTTGCGGCCGATCGCAACAAAGCAAAACGCCCCGGCTGTAGGACAAGGGCGTCCGGGGCATTTGCTCCTAGCGCCAGTTGGCGACGATCACCGGCGTCAACGCCTCCTGGCAATTCTGCGGCAACACCGTCTGCCCCGAGGGCGGCGGACTGAAACTCGCCATAGCCTGGACGAGAAGACCGACCTGGGCATCGACCAGGACCTTGCCGTCGGCGGTCTTGAATTGCTCGATATGATAGGTGCTGCTGGCGTACCAATTCTCGATCGTGACGCTGTCGGCAGTACCGATAACATCGACTTCGAGATTGTTGCCGACGTGACGGAACCAGAGTTGGTCAGGGGTGATGTCGGGACCGAAGATGATCTTGTCCATGCCAATCTGGTAATTGTTGTAGTAATAATAACCATAATCATTGATCGTATCCTGCCCGTCTCCGCGATTGAACAGGTAAGTGTCGGTGCTACCGCCGCTCTCGATCCGGTCGTTGCCCGCATTGCCTGCGAACGTGTTAGCGGTCGAATTACATGCATACCGGTTACCGGTTGGTTTGATCACGTCATCCCCCGCCCCCCCTTCGATCACATTGCTGGCGTAATAACTGTAAACAACCGTGTCACTCCCTTCTCCACCGCGTAACACATTCGAACCGGCGCCATGATCATTGATCACATCATCGCCCGCACCTCCTTCAATCGTGTCGCTACCATAGCTATCCGTGATCGTGTCGTTCCCGTCTCCCCCATACACCACCGCGTTGCCATCACATGCATTGATCACATCATCTCCGCCCTTGCCGTCGATAAACGTCGTTTCTCTCCATGTCGTTAGCGTTTCAGACGCATCTGTTCCACCCCCCGACAAGCTGCACAAGTCCGCCGCCGTCCATACTGTCCCATCGGCAAATAGAACCTGTTCAATCCGATACTCGCTGGAGAGCCAGTTCTCCACGGTAATCCGATCTGTAGCCGTGGGATTCGCCGGATCACTTACCTTGATCACCAGATTGTCGCCCGATCGGGTCGCCGTGACATCGGCCGTCGTGATCCCCGCTCCGAACACGACCCTGTCCATGCCAACCACGGAATTGTTGTAGTAGCAATAACCGTAATCGTTGATCGTATCCTGCCCGTCTCCGCGATTGAACAGGTAGGTGTCGGTGCTACCGCCGCTCTCGATCCGGTCGTTGCCCGCATTGCCTGCGAACGTGTTTGCGGTCGAATTATATGCATACCGGTTGCCGGTCGGTTTGATCACGTCATCTCCCGCCCCGCCTTCGATCACAGTGCTGGCGTAATAACTGTAAACAACCGTGTCATTCCCTTCTCCGCCGCGTAGTACGTTCGCGCCGTATCCCTGTTGGATGATCACATCATCGCCCGCGCCACCATCAACCGTGTTGCCAGTACCGCCAGACGTGATCGTGTCGTTCCCGTCGCCCCCATACACCACCGCGTTGCTCCCCACAGAGTTGATCACGTCGTCTCCGCCCTTGCCGTAGACAAACGTCGCCTCTCTCCATGCCGTCAGCGTTTCTGACGCATCGGTTCCAACCCCCGACAAGTTGCATAAGTCCGCCGCCGTCCATACCATCCCATCGGCAAATAGAACCTGTTCAATCCGATACTCGCTGGAGAGCCAGTTCTCCACGGTAATCCGATCTGTAGCCGTGGGATTCGCCGGATCACTCACCTTGATCACCAAGTTGTCGCCCAAGCGGCTCGCCGTGACATCGTCCGTCGTAATCCCCGCTCCGAACACGATCCTGTCCATGCCAACTATCGATTGGTTGTAGTAGTAATAGCCGTAATCGTTGATCGTATCCTGCCCGTCTCCGCGATTGAACAGGTAGGTGTCGGTGCTACCGCCGCTCTCGATCCGGTCGTTGCCCGCATTGCCTGCGAACGTGTTAGCAGTCGAATTATATGCATATCGGTTACCGGTTGGTTTGATCAAGTCATCTCCCGCCCCACCTTGGATCACATTGTTGCCGCAATAATTGTAGGTAACCGTATCATTCCCTTCTCCGCCGCGTAGTACGTTCGCGCCGCCTCCTCTCTGGATGATCACGTCATCGCCCGCGCCTCCATCAACCGTGTCGCTAGTACCGCCAGACGTGATCGTGTCGTTTCCGTCGCCCCCAAACACCTCTGCATTGCAGGCCTCAGAGTTGATCACATCATTCCCTCCCTTGCCGTCGATAAACGTCGTTTCTCTCCATGCCGTCAGCGTTTCTGACGCATCGGTTCCAACCCCCGACAAGTTGCATAAGTCCGCCGCCGTCCATACCATCCCATCGGCAAATAGAACCTGTTCAATCCGATACTCGCTGGAGAGCCAGTTCTCTATGGTGATCCGATCCGTAGCCGACGGATTCGCCGGATCACTCACCTTGATCACCAAGCTGTCGCCCAAGCGGCTCGCCGTGACATCGTCCGTCGTAATCCCCGCTCCGAACACGATCCTGTCCATGCCAACTATCGATTGGTTGTAGTAGTAATAGCCGTAATCGTTGATCGTATCCTGCCCGTCTCCGCGATTGAACAGGTAGGTGTCGGCGCTACCGCCGCTCTCGATCCGGTCGTTACCCGCATTGCCTGCGAACGTGTTTGCAGTCGAATTACTGGCATAACGGTTGCCGTTGGGTTTGATCACATCATCCCCTGCACCACCCTCGATCACATTTCTGCCACCGTAATGGTAAGTGATCGCGTCGTTCCCATCCCCTCCACGCAGCACGTTCGCTCCACCCCCTTGTTGGATGATCACATCATCGCCAGCACCTCCATCAACCGTGTCGCCAGTCCCGCCAGACGTAATCGTGTCATCCCCGTTGCCCCCATAGACAACCACGTTGCTCCCCACAGAATTGATCACGTCATTCCCACTCGTCCCGCCAACGATCATCGGCGCACTGCCGCCACGCGCCGTACACACTTCCGAAAATGCTGCGATGAAAACACTCATAACCCCTTCGTTCACAGCGCGCGCGCCCCAAAAGGAAAGCTGATTCTCCATGTAGGCACTGAAGTCAGTGGAAACGTCTTTGGCATAATTTTTCAGGTCAAAAAAATCTGTCAGCGCTTTTGCATTGTCTTCGGCATAGACCGCATCCAGCGCCGCCTCCATGTCCGAATAGTCGAGCCGGAAGCCGTTCTCGCCGATCGTCAATCCGATGCCATCGAAATACGGACTGAGGCGGGTCTGTGGCGCCAGCGCGTCGTATGCGGATTGCTTGAGAGCGGCATAGGCCTGGTCGAGCAATGGCGTCTGCGCCGTGTTGAGGCTGACGAAGGCGTCGCGTTCATTCGTCGCCGGGCCGCCCGTCTGTGCCGCCGACAACGCCGCGACGACGGTGCCTTGACCGGTTGTTATACCGGCCTCGCTGACCGTCACGAAGGCCTGGGCGTTGAAGCGTTCCAGGATGCCGATGCGGGCTGAGAGCGTTTCCTGTTGCGCCTTGAGCGCTTGCAGGCGGGCGAACTCGGTCGGGTTGGTCGCCGCCAGCGCTGTCGCGATCGCGTTGTCATCGAGCCGGCGGGTCGCCCAGTAATCGGCGACGCTCATGCCGGGTGGCAGATAGACGAGGCGATAGCCTTTGACTTGTGCGGCGTCTGTCGAGGTCTGCTGCGTCGAGGTGCCGGCCCAATCGGCAAGCAGCGTGTCGAGGCGACCGAGCATTTCCGAGCGTGTGGTTCCGTCGAGCGACTGGATGTCGGCGACCAGCGCGTTATCGAGCGAGGCCGCTTCGCGCAGCGAACGAACCATGCCAGCGCCCTGCATATCGGCGATATCGCGGGCGGCGTCGGTCAGGACGACGGGATCGGTGAAGCGGCTGACGAAGGGATTGGTGACGAGGTCGATATCGCCCATCGTGCCGGTGCTCGCGTCGTCGCGCACATAGACGCCGGTGTCGGCGATGCGGTTGCCGTTCGCCTGCGTCGTGTTCTGCGCGGTGCGGGCGAGGCGCAGGGCGTCGATATGCTGGCTCGCTAACGTGAAAAGTTCATCGGCTTGCGCGATGCCGTCCTGATTGAGATCGCGCCACAGGCGGAGGTTCGCCCAATCCGCATCGTTGACATCGACGACGCCGTCATAGGTTGTATCTTCCTGCGCAAGGGCAGCAAAGCCGTCGGCGGCGATTCCGCCGGCATCGAGCGGCGTTGCGTCGCTGAAGAGTTCGGCGCCGGAGTCGATCGTACCGTCATGGTCGCGGTCGGCGACGAGAAAGGCGTCGTCGCTCTTGAGCCAGCCGGTGGCGATGCGCACACCGTTAGCGGCATGGTCGAAAAGGATCGGGTTGGTTGTATCGATACCCAGGGTTTCGATGCCGTCGCCATCGAGGTCGAGGACAAGCGGATCGCGGCGCGGAGGGATGGGGATGGCGGTGCGGGAGGCTTGGTAGGTAAAACCAGTTGCAGGATCGGGGCGACGGTTGCGGGGAATGAGCAGGTCTGGGCCGGGGAATATGTCATCAAGCTTTCCCGGAAAGCGTCGTTCAAACTCCGCCATTGCGTCGCATATGGCTTCTGTAAACTTGACCTTATCATCGATAGTGCTAGCAAACAGGGAGGCTGCGGCTGCCCCCGCGTTGGTTCTCATCGCGATCCCGGCGAGGAATGCCAATTCATCCGAAGCTATTTTTTCGCAAAGCCATCCTTGTCCATTATTTTGCATCTTTTCGACGTATTCTGCCGCGTTAGCTACATTAGCTCCGGCCTCATAGTAGTCAACAAACTGCTCTCGATTTTTCCATGCTGTTTCTGCCAATGAGGAGATAGCCTTAGTGTCCATGAGAATCGCTCCATTTGATTAGATGTCTAAATTAATAATCCACGAAGAATCAAAACTCGGATATAGATACAAACTGAAGCCGGGATAAGTAATCTGGCAAAAATGCCAATCCCATGTTTCCATTCACCATCAACCAAGAACGCAAACAAAGCGTCTGCAATGCATAGAATTAGACCCGCTACAAAGTATGAAAATGCGCTCTTGCGAAGGTGTAGCAACGAAATTGACCCAATAATTTCCACAAAAGAAACAGCAATCGATAGCACCAAAGCTATCAGAGGGATCTGTTTGACTTTGTCTTGTGATTGCGGAACGATCGGTATTACGTCGAAGTAAATGCAGGTCGTTGCAACTATGGAAAATAGCGCTGTGATTAAGAAAAAAATCGATATAACCCATATCAAGACTGGTTTCTTTGTCATGACGCAATTCTCCAATCACTGCAATTGGAGGCCGTCGCTTCGCGCAGGGAACGAACCATGCCGGCGCCTTGCATATCGGCGAGGTCGCGGGCGGCGTCGGTCAGGACGACGGGATCGGCGAAGCGGCTGACGAAGGGATTGGTGACGAGGTCGATATCGCCCATCGTGCCGGTGCTCGCGTCGTCGCGCACATAGACGCCGGTGTCGGCGATGCGGTTGCCGTTCGCCTGCGTCGTGTTCTGCGCAGTGCGGGCGAGCCGCAGAGCGTCGATATGCTGGCTCGCTAATGTGAAAAGTTCATCGGCTTGCGCGATGCCGTCCTGATTGAGGTCGCGCCACAGACGGAGGTTCGCCCAATCGGCATCGTTGGCATCGACGACGCCGTCATGGTTGGCATCTTCCTGCGCGAGTGCGGAAAAGCCGTCGGCGGCGATTCCGCCGGCATCGAGCGGCGTTGCGTCGCTGAAGAGTTCGGCGCCGGAGTCGATCGTGCCGTCGTGGTCGCGGTCGGCGACTAGAAAGGCGTCGTCGCTCTTGAGCCACCCGGTGGCGATGCGCACGCCGTTGGCGGCGTGGTCGAAGAGGATCGGGTTGGTCGCGTCGATGCCTACGGTTTCGATGCCGTCGCCATCGAGGTCGAGGACAAGCGGGTCGCGGCGTGGGGGCGTGGGGATGGCGGTGCGGGAGGCTTGGTAGGTAAATCCAGTTGCAGGATCGGGACGACGGTTACGGGGGATGAGCAGGTCTGGGCCGGGAAATATGTCATCGAGCTTTCCGGGAAAGCGTCGTTCAAACTCCGCCATTGCGTCGCATATTGCTTTAGTAAACTTCGCTCTGTCGTTTAGAAACTCAGCCCCGGTAGATAGGATTACACCCCCTAAGCCTGTCGCCGCAATCGACGCAGCAAGAGCTCCAACAGCCTGCGCACCCAGTGCTTCACAGACCCAATCACTGTCACGGCTCGATATCTTTTCAAGAATTCCTATGGCATCAGATACATTTTTTCCCTGTTCATATCCTTCAGCGAATCTTTCTCTGTTTCTCCATGCCATGTCCGCGATTTGTTCAACGTTTGCTGGAACCTTTGCCATAGCAATCTCCTTCAAATGAATTGATATAGTTACTTCAAAACACCACGAGTCTTAATGTCATATACGTATGCACATACGGCAATCGACAGAGCTTTGCCAAAGTAGAAACCGAAATTTAGAGATGCATTCAGTTCCTTTAACCCGATGATCCCCAAAAAAATATCGGCTGCACTTAGCGAAAGCGCAGATACGAAAAATGAGAATGCCCACTTGTTTAAGTTAATTAGCGCAACAACTCCCGCAGCATTTAGAAGCATGACAACGAAGCCAATTGCAATTTCTACAGGGGGCAACGAAACCAATGCGATTCGTTGCTCGTTGGATACGGAGAACAATCCGAAATAGGCAAATATCAACAACGAAATACTGGATACGATAGAGATCGTATAGAACACACAAATAACCCAAACAAGAACAGGTCGCTTTTTCTCAGAGAAGGAGGTTTTACCGCGTTCACTCATTTGTCTCTCCCTTCGAAACATGTCGTCGTTGACGTCAACTCTGCTTCTGAATATGCCGCCTGCAATCTCTTTTGATTTCGCTTTGCCAACTCAAAGCCCCTGCTTGCTCCAAGCTCGAAGCACTTATATGCGCGAGCAATATCTTTCCGGCCGAGTTGCCCTCGCTCAAGATATAGGCCAAGATAATTAGCCGCATAAGCCGCGCCGCGATCGTGGGCTAAAGTCAAGTTGCGCACGACCATCTCCGGGTTTCGACATTTGGCTCTGGACATAACTCTATCCGCCTCTGTCTCACCTTCTTCGCAGTTACGGATCGCAACGGCGGCCAGAGCGTCGCGATCTCCCGCTGTCGCAGCCTGATTCAAGAGCGTGTCATACGTTTCTTCCGGCAGGCTTCTGGTTTGTCCGGATTTGGACATAATCGCCGCAAGATAGGCAGCACGTGGATTTCCCTTTCGTGCGGCGCAAAGATAAGAGTCAAGGGATTTTTCATATAGCTCCTTGGACTCCCGTGTCTCCTTATCGGCTATCCTTTGCAGCCTGACAGCTCGCTCATAGCAGCCTTCAGCCGCTAGCAATCCCGTCGATGCGAGTGCCGCGACTCCAAAGACATATGCGCCTATCAAATTTTTCATGCTGTCGTCCTCATAGAGTCATCGTTCGAAGCTGAGCACATCCGCTCCAGCAGCAGCGTCTGCGCTACTATCGACGCCGCGACGACGGTGCCTTGACCGGTTGTTATACCGGCCTCGCTGACCGTCACGAAGGCCTGGGCGTTGAAGCGTTCCAGGATGCCGATGCGGGCTGAGAGCGTTTCCTGTTGCGCCTTGAGCGCTTGCAGGCGGGCGAACTCGGTCGGGTTGGTCGCCGCCAGCGCTGTCGCGATCGCGTTGTCATCGAGCCGGCGGGTCGCCCAGTAATCGGCGACGCTCATGCCGGGTGGCAGATAGACGAGGCGATAGCCTTTGACTTGTGCGGCGTCTGTCGAGGTCTGCTGCGTCGAGGTGCCGGCCCAATCGGCAAGCAGCGTGTCGAGGCGACCGAGCATTTCCGAGCGTGTGGTTCCGTCGAGCGACTGGATGTCGGCGACCAGCGCGTTATCGAGCGAGGCCGCTTCGCGCAGCGAACGAACCATGCCGGCGCCCTGCATGTCGGCGATATCGCGGGCGGCGTCGGTCAGGACGACGGGATTGGCGAAGCGGCTGACGAAGGGATTGGTGACGAGGTCGATATCGCCCATCGTGCCGATGCTCGCGTCGTCGCGCACATAGACGCCGGTGTCGGCGATGCGGTTGCCGTTCGGCTGCGTCGTGTTCTGCACAGTGCGGGCGAGCCGCAGAGCGTCGATATGCTGGCTCGCTAATGTGAAAAGTTCATCGGCTTGCGCGATGCCGTCCTGATTGAGATCGCGCCACAGGCGGAGGTTCGCCCAATCCGCATCGTTCGCATCGACGACGCTGTCATGGTTGGTGTCTTCCTGCGCGAGGGCAGCAAAGCCGTCGGTGGCGATTCCGCCGGCATCGAGCGGCGTTGCGTCGCTGAAGAGTTCGGCGCCCGAGTCGATCGTGCCGTCATGATCGCGGTCGGCGACGAGAAAGGCATCGTCGCTCTTGAGCCAGCCGGTGGCGATGCGCACACCGTTGGCGGCGTGGTCGAAGAGGATCGGGTTGGTTGTGTCGATGCCCAGGGTTTCGATGCCGTCGCCATCGAGGTCGAGGACCAGCGGGTCGCGGCGCGGGGGCGTGGGGATGGCGGTGCGAGAAGGGCCGTAGCTGGTATTGGCGCCCGGGGCGATGTCGCGATAGCGGATCGACGATGACGGGCTGAAGCCAACCAATAGCGGATTCTTATCATTGATGCCGAGCGAGTCGAGAGCATCCTTAAGCAGTCGCTTCGCGTCTTCATACAGCGCGGTCGGCACATCGTAATACCGGCGTTTGTACATGAACCCCGCCGCTATTGCCGCGGCGATTTCCGATTCGGACGGCGACAAGGTGCCGCCGCGCACAAGATCACGGATATCGTTCAGGAGTTTTGAGTCGGCGGCCAAACGGTCGGCAGCGGGAGTTGAGGATTTCGCGGCATCTTCGTAGGCGATGTCGTGAGTTTTACACACTTTATCCACTCGGTTTGTTCCTTCGCTTTCTCCTCTTGCTTCCCCTCCAAACTTCCCATCCGAATAACCAGGCCCACAATAGTTAGTACCTTTGATACCGAACTCGGTAAGCGTGCTTCCAGAAACGACATCCATGGTGTTCTCCTTTGAGGTTGAGGATCAATGAACTGCTGCTGTACCATCGAGCTTACGAAGAATGATTTCTGTGCCATCGCGGTCCATGACGAAGATGGCGTCGGTATTGCGGGCGATTCCGAATCTCATTGAGATCGGCAATTCAGTTAGTATTTCTGAGACACTGCCGTCAGGAGTAGAGCGGGCGAGGTACCACAGAAAATCGCCTCCACCGCGACGTGTCTTAGCTGCAATGAAATAGAGATTTCCAAACCTGTCACGTTTTGGAGTGGAAAATTCAAACAGACCACTATTTCCGTCAATCCGAATCGATGTTATAGCGCTCGTAGCCTTATCGAATTTGAGCAATGTTGGCCAACGCCCGAGTAAGCCGCTTGCGTCACGTTCTTTTGGCAAAGACTTCCCAGCCTCTCCCTTAAATACAATGTTGCGGCCGGCATCATCACCGGCGCTGATGCCGTAATACTCCTCATGCGTCAGTTGGCGCTCGCTCCCGCTTTCAATGTCGATAGCGAACAAATCGAAGCGACTGGCCGCTGTCTTTCCTTCCTTGCGGCGTTGCCCCTTGAAGTAGTAAATCGTCTTTCCGTCAGCCGAGAAAAACGGATCGAACTTCACACCATCTCCGGAAAGAAGAATCCGTTCCTGCCATGTCCGCGTATCCAGCAGGACGATCCGCATGTCATCCAAGTTGTAATATCCCGTATGCGTATCTGCAGAGATCGCGACGAGCGCCTTTCCGTCAGGCGACCAACTGGGAAAACCGATATTGCGTCCCGGTTGAGTGGGAATCTGCGTGACCACGCCGCTTTCCGTATCGAGCAGACGCATCCCGTGCGCGAGGCGATTGGTTGTGAACACGACTCGCTTGCCGTCAGGCGACGCGGCCAATCGACCACGCTCGGCCTGTAGGCCAGTCGGATATCGTGTTTCACTCAATGCCAACTCGCTGACACACGTAATGCTGAAAACCAGGCAGAAAAGTACTAGTAGCCGCTGACGCCGTTCATGGGTCTTCGACAAGAAATATTGTGGAAATGAAATATTCATACAGCGATCCTCCATAGCTCGTTATTTGAAACAATGACGTTATCCACATCGGACACAGGCTTTACGCCGCTGAGACATGCCTTGTGGCGAAGCCGACGATCGAACATTTCTCTGCCTGTTGTGGCGTCGAGTTAGAGATACCTATTCACCAGGGCAATCCCCACCACGACGCAGCACGTCACTACCGCCATGCCCAGCCCCTCCGCCACGCGCCCGAGTGAAATAGCCCTGTCTTTGAGCACGGCTTTGAGTGCCTGGCACAAGAGGAGATAGATCAATGCTGACACCAAAAGAATTGCCTCCATCGCCAGGAAAGATTTCATCGTCAGCTCTCCTCTCATTGGACATTTTGAAAACACATCTGGCACACGAACACGGCGGCGAAACAGGGTGAAGACAAGAGCTCGATGCCTCATCGCATAAAGCCGATCATTGTTGGACAGACCCGCTTATAAAGATGTGATAAAAATCACACAAGCGCTCTTTAGGCCCTGGCAAATATGACAGTTAGTCAGCACATTTATTTGCTGGCGTCGGTCATCAGACGGCGCATTTGTCGTCACATGAAAGCGCGATCAGGTCACTTATAGACTTGTCTAACGGGCATAGATCATCGCGACGGATTGGACATATCAATGGCTATTCGTCCAGACTCATTCAACGCGATTCAGCACACATAACGGCGGTGTCAGCAGGTCGACAGAAGCCAACAACGCACCTGATTCAATGCCATGGCCTCCCTATCACATACGCTCGTCGAGGCCATGTCCGTAACGGCAACCCGGCACCTCTGCCCGCCCCAGACACCTCACGCCATTAGTAGCTTATGCTAATATTCAAATTCATCGCCTTTCCCGGCAACCCGGCGAAAGGCCCCGGCGGACGCCGACGGCGCCCGCGCAACGCGAGGAACACGTCATGGAAAATGTCATCGTCGTCGGCGCCAGCAGCAACGAGGAGCGCTATTCCAACAAGGCCATGAAGATGCTGAGCGATTACGGGCATACGCCGATCCCGGTCGCGCCCAAGGATGCGGAAATCCTCGGCCGCACCGTCTACGCCTCGGTCACAGCGGTACCCGGCCCGGTCGATACGGTCACCCTCTACGTCGGTCCGCAGCGGCAGGACGGTCTGTTCGAGCAGATCATCGGCAAGGGAGCGCGTCGCGTCATCTTCAATCCCGGCACCGAGAATCCCGACGCATACGAGCGCCTGCGCGCCGCCGGTATCGAGCCGATCGAAACCTGCACGCTGGTGCTGCTGCGCACGGGACAGTTCTGAGGCACTGCATCAGGCGCTGACGCGGCGGCCTGTCAGGCCTGCCGCCGATTCAGAACGGGTAATGGAATTGCGTCGGATCGCTTTCCGTCATTTCCCGGATGAAATCCCAGGCGGCCCGTACGCGTCGCAGCTTGAAGAGTTCGGTCGGCGCCGCGATCGACAAGGTCAGCGTCACCTTGGCCTCGCCGGGGAGGACCGGAATCAGGTTCGGCCGGTTGTCGACGACATAGGGAATGAGCATACCCAGGCCCAGCCCCGCGGCAATGGCATCGCGCTGGGCCAGCATGCTGGTGCTGGTGAAACGCCGCCGCGGACGCGGCGTCAGTTGCTCCAGATAGCGCAGCCCTTCGTTCATCAATTGATCCTGAACGTAATCGACGAAGTCATGCCCGGCAAGGTCGCCAAGCCCTCGGATCGGCGGATGCGCCGCTAGGTACTCGGCCGAGGCATGCAATTGGTATTCGAGATCGGTGAGGCGAGAGACGACGTAACGCCCGGTCCGGGGCGGCGCCAGCGTCACCAGGATATCGACCTCCCGCGCCGCCAGGCTCGGGAAATGCGGCAAGGGAAGAAGCTCGACGATCAGGCGCGGATACGCCGCGTACAAGCGGTCGAGAAAGCGCGGCAGGACGCAAAGACCATAGGCTTCCGGCGTGCCAATGCGAACCGTTCCGCTCGCCCCGACATCCCCGCCCGACGCTTCGGACAATGCCGTAAGCATGGAGCTTTCCATCGCTTCGGCATGCGGAACGAGCGCCTCTCCGGCTTTGCTCAATGCATAGCCCTTGCGCGTTCGCTGAAAGAGCGAAGTATCCAACTCATGTTCTAGGCGGGCGATCCTCCGTGACACCGTCGTATGC
Organism: uncultured Propionivibrio sp.; assembly: GCF_963666255.1. Classification (NCBI taxonomy): domain Bacteria; kingdom Pseudomonadati; phylum Pseudomonadota; class Betaproteobacteria; order Rhodocyclales; family Rhodocyclaceae; genus Propionivibrio; species uncultured Propionivibrio sp. The sequence goes on from NZ_OY762657.1 coordinate 160,143, forward strand.
TCGACACCGAGCTTTTTCGCTGTCGCCGAGAGCTTGCCCGTACGCGCGAGTTCCAGGAAATACCGCAGGTCGCCCCACTCGGGACTGTCGCTCATTGCGCCTCTCCTTGTGCAAATTTGCACAATAACACTGCAAAATTCCGGATTTTCAGGGCATTTTTCTTCGAGCATACTTGTTTTTGTGCACCTATGGCAATCGCGGCAAAGCCCCTCCCGAACGTCGGGTCGAGATGCCGCCGGCAGGCGCGGATTCCCCGCCGACGCCGGCATGCCGATGCCAAACGAGTGCGTTGCCGCATAGTGACTACGCAGGACAGCAAGGCGCAGGAAAGAATTTCTCCGCGGACGGCCAGTCGCCTGGTAATGGCCGACCCGTTCGCCGGACACAGGTTTTTTTCATTACCGCAAGGGGTTACTCGTATGAACGCACTCGCCAATCTCGCCGGCAAAAAAGGGTTGATCGTCGGCATCGCCAATCAGGACAGCATCGCCTATGGCATCGCACGCAAGGTCGTCGGCGCCGGCGCCACGATCGCCGCGACCTATCTCAACGAAAAGGCCGAGCCTTTCGTTCGCCCGCTCGCCGAAGGTCTGGGCGCCGAACTGATCCTGCCCTGCAACGTCATGGTCGACGGCGAACTCGAAAAGGTGTTCGAGGCGGTCACGGCCAAGTGGGGAAAACTCGATTTCCTCATCCATTCCATCGCCTTCTCGCCGCTGGCGGACCTGCACGGCCGCATCGTCGACTGCTCGGCCGAAGGCTTCAAGATGGCCATGGACGTCTCGTGCCATTCCTTCATCCGCATGGCGAAGCTCGCCGAACCGCTGATGAAGGACGGCGGCGCCTTGGTGACGCTGTCATACTATGGCGCCGAGAAGGTCATCCCGAACTACAACATGATGGGGCCGGTAAAAGCCGCGCTGGAGAGCGTCACCCGCTACCTCGGTCACGAACTCGCGGAAAAGCGCATCCGTGCCGTCTGCATATCGCCGGGACCGCTGCGCACCCGCGCCGCCAGCGGCATCAAGAGTTTCGACGATCTGGTCGAGGCCGCCAGCGCCAAGATCCCGCACTACGACGAGGTCAATCAGGATGACGTCGGCAACTTGTGCGCTTTCCTCGTCAGCGACGCGGCGCGCTTCCTGTCCGGCTACACCTATTACGTCGATAACGGGCTGAGCCAGGTCGGCATCTGACCGGCCGGGCGATTCCAGACATTCCCGCTGCGGGCCACCGGCAGGAGGAGACCGACCACGGTCTCCTCCAGCGCGCCCTCGCGCCGGCGCTTCCTCGCGCCTTCGCGCTTTCGCACCGGTAACCCGCTGGCATGGAGCATCCACGTCGGAGGAAATCATGTTTGATCCCGCCACACACTGCGGCGACACGCAGCTCGGCCTGTCGATCACGGAGATCAAGGTCGGCGATACCGCCTCATTCGGCAAGACCCTGACCGAGGCCGATGCCTATCAGTTCTCGGGCATCATCGGCAATTTCAACCCGATCCACGTCAACAAGGAATTCTGTTCGACGACCGGACTCGGAAAACGCATCGTCCCCTCCATGCTGGTCGCCAGCATGGTCTCGAAAATCCTCGGCACCCAACTGCCCGGCAACGGCACGGTGCACGTCTCGCAGGAGATGGAATTCCTGCAGCCGGTATTCATCGGCGATACCGTCACCTGTCATGTCGAAGTCAACGGCGTCGACGGCAAGACGCAACGTGTCCGGCTCGACATCGCCTGCACGAACCAGAACGGCGACATCGTCGCCCGCGGCGAAACCGAGGCGATTCCGCCGCACATCGGACAAGGGAGGCACTGATGGAAGCCCACATCGGAAAGACCGTCGGCGAGATCCGGGTCGGCGAAGAAGCCTATTTCGCCAAGACCATGACCGAAACCGACATGATGCTGTTCGCCGGCGTCACCGGCGACCTCAACCAGTTGCCGATCAACGGCGAATTCGCGCGCGGCAGCCGCTACGGCCAGCGCGTCGCCCACGGCATGCTGACGGCAAGTTTCGTCACCAATATCCTTGGCATGAAGCTGCCGGGATTCGGCACCGTCATGCGTTCCTTCAAGGTGCGCTTCACGGCGCCGGTGTTTCTCGACGACACCGTCGAAATCGGCATCCGCGTGACCGGAACCGATATCGCCCGCAATACCGCGAGCTTCGACACCTGGGCGGTCAATCAACGCGGCGAGACGGTGATGCAGGGCAGCTGCGTCGTCGCGCCGCCGACCGCACTGAATCCGGCATAGGGAGGCGCCATGACATTCCAGAATATTCTCGGTAAGGGCATCGACGAGATCGAGGTCGGCGACAAGGCCTATTTCGCCAAGACGATCTCCGAATATGACGTCTATCAGTTTGCGTCGGTAACCTGCGACTTCAATCCGGCCCACATCAACGAGGCCTATGCCGCCGACACCTTCTTCAAGCACCGCATCGCGCACGGCATGCTGACGCTGAGTCTCGTCTCGAACATCCTCGGCACGCAGTTTCCGGGGCCGGGGACGATTTTCGTGTCGCAGAACGTGCGCTTTCTCGCGCCGGTCTTCATCGGCGACACGATCGAAATGGTCGTCGCCGCCGTCGAGCTCGACCGCGCCCGCAATCGCATGACGTTCAGCTGCGAGGGCGTCAATCAGAACGGCGTGAAAGTGCTTGAAGGCGATGGCGTCGTCATGCCACCGAAGAAGCGGAAACCGAAGCCGCCGGCCGAAGTACCCGGCGACACACGCACCGGCGCGGCGGCGGTGCCAGCGGCATAAGAGCCTATTTCGGCTGGGCTCGCGGGTCGCGTTGTCGATACGGGCGGAAGGATGCAAGGCGCGAGGCGCAGCGCATGGTTGTTCCATGCGCAAGCGGAGCAACGCCGCAGACGCCGCCCGTATCGGCAACCCGGAGGGCCGTTTCGTTGCGGGCGTATCGCTACGTTGTGGCCGATTCGTGGAGAATAACTCCACTTCATCGTCCACGCCTTGCGCTACATCCCGCAACGAAACGGCGCGGCCCACGATCCCTACCGAAATAGGCTCTGAACCGCAACCGGCATCGCGGCTCGCCGCGATGCCGGGGCCTTGGTTCTTCTGCCCTATTCGGCCTTCGGCGGATACACCGTGCCGCGCGTATCGCCGACCGGACGGCTGTTGCGCGAAGGCTTGAGAACGAGCGAAGGCAGCGTCGTCGCGGCATCGGCGAGCGGCGCCACGGCGGCCAGGCTGCCGTGCTGGCGGCGCAGTTCGGCGACGTCGCCGAACTCGATCGCCCGCTGCGGGCAGGCATCGACGCAACTCGGCTGCGCGCCGGCGCTGATCCGGTCGATGCAGCCGTCGCACTTCGTCATGCGGCGGATTGCCCGGTTGTACTGCGGCGCGTCGTAAGGACAGGCGTCCTCGCAGTCGCGGCAGCCGATGCATTTCTGCTGGTCGATCAGCACCAAGCCGTTGTCCGCGCGCTTGGCCAGCGCGCCCTTCGGACAGACCTCGACGCAGGCCGGCTTGGCGCAGTGGTTGCACGCGATCGAAACGTAATAGGCGAAGACGTCCTGCTGCCAGGCGCCGTGGACTTCCTTCCAGTCGCCGCCCGCGTATTCGCTGACGCGCCGGAAGTTGCGCCCGACTTCGAGGTTGTTCTTGTCCTTGCAGGCGACCTGGCAGGTCTTGCAACCCGTGCACTTGGACAGGTCGACGAAAAATCCCAACTGTGTCATTTGCATATTCTCCCGTATTCGCGTGTCAGGCCTTGGCCACTTCGACGAGGTTCGTGTGCTGCGGGTTGGCCTTGGCCAGCGGCGACGGCCGGTGGCTGGTCAGCGTGTTGATGCAGCCGCCCTCGTCCACGCCCTTGCCGTTCGGCTTGTACCAGGCGCCCTGCGGGATGGCGACGACGCCGGGCATGATGCGCGGCGTCACCTTGGCCGGCAGCAGCACGGTGCCACGGTCGTTGAACACGCGCACCGCGTCGCCGGTCTTGAGCTTGCGCTTGCCGGCGTCGACCGGGTTGATCAGTACTGCGTCGGGATGCAATTCGCGTAGCCAGGCGACATTGTGATAGGTCGAATGCGTGCGGCCGTGGCCGTGCAGGCCGTAGAGCTGCAGCGGATACTTGGCGGCCTTGGCGTCGAGGTGGCTCTCCCAGGTCGTCACGTACTGCGGCAGCGGAGAGATCACGTCGCCGGGCGGCAACTCCCACTCGGCGGCGATCTTGGCCAGCCGCGCCGAATAGATCTCGATCTTGCCCGAGGGCGTGCCGAGCTTGTTCTTGACCGGATCCTTGCGGAAGCCTGCGAGCGCGACATTGGCCTTGCCCTTGCCGTACATCTTGGCGATGCCCTGCTTCTGGAACTGGGCGAAATCGGGCAATTCCGGGTTCTTCTTGCGCGTCTCGTTGTAGCACCACTCAACCCACTGCTCCTGCGTGCGGCCTTCGGTGAATTTCTCCTCCAGCCCGAAGCGCCTGGCGATGCCGCGACAGATCTCGTACGAGCTCTTTTCCTCGTAGCGCGGCTTGACCGCCTGCTGCAGCGCGACCAGGAAGCTGCCGGTGCCGGAGGCATAACCGTCGGCGGCATAGTCGAAGTTTTCCTGCGCCATCAGGTCGGGCAACAGGATGTCGGCATAACGCGCCGACGGCGTCATCTGATTCTCGATGACGAGCACGAATTCGCACTTCTTCTCGTCGCGCAGGATCGCGTCGGTTCGGTTCAGGTCCGAATGCTGGTTGGCCAGCACGTTGCCGGCATAGTTCCACATGAACTTGATCGGCGCCTTGAGTTTATCGACGCCGCGGATGCCGTCGCGCTTGGCGGTCATCTCGGTGCCGCGCGCGATCGCGTCGGTCCACAGGAAGAACGGCAGCACTGCCTTGACCGAATTCTTGCCGACCGGCAGCCCGACGGCGCCGAGTTCGACGTCGCCTTCGCGCGCGCCGGTGTTGGTGCCCGGCAGGCCGATGTTGCCGGTCAGGATCGGCAGCATGGCGATGGCGCGCACCGACTGCTCGCCGTTGGCCTGGCGCTGCACGCCGTAGCCCTGCGAGACAAACAGCGGCTTGGTGTCACCGATGAGACGCGCCAGCCGCACGATCGTCGACACCGGCACGCCGGTGATCTGCGACGCCCATGCCGGCGTCTTGGCCAGCTTGTCGGCGCCGTTGCCGAGGATGTAGTTCTTGTAGTCGCTCTTCGGCGGCGCGCCGGCCGGCAGCGTCTTCTCGTCATAACCGACGCAGTAGGTGTCGAGGAAGGCCTGGTCGACCTTGTTCTCGGTGATCAGCACATAGGCGATGCCTTCGCAGAGCGCCGCGTCGGTGCCCGGACGGATCGGTACCCATTCGTCTTCCTTGCCGAGCATCGAATCGGTATACATCGGATCGACGAGGATCGTGCGTACGCCGCCGGCATCCTTGGCGCACTGCCACTCGTAGCCCTTGCCGCCGCCCGACTGACGGGTGTTGAGCGGGCTGTTGCCGAAGGAAAGATAGAGCTTGGCGTTGGCCACTTCGGTCATGTAGCTGCCGTTGCCGCCGCTGCCGTAGGTGTAGGGCATCGCCTCGCGGATCTGCGCGCTCGAATAGGTGCCGTACTGGTCAAGATAGCCGCCGAGCAGGTTGAGCAGACGGAAATTCGGGGCGCGACCGGCAACGAGCTGGTAGGTACCCGATCCGTACTGGTAATAGACCGCGTCGTTGCCGTATTGGTCAATCGTCTTCTTGAGCGCCGCGGCGATCGTGTCGAAGGCATCGTCCCAGCTGATGCGCTCGAACTTGCCTTCGCCGCGCGCGCCGACCCGCTTCATCGGGTACTTCAGGCGCTCCTCGCTGTAGAGCCGCAGGCGCATCGAACGGCCGCGCACGCAGGCGCGCACATGCGGCGTCCCGCAGCTGTCGGTGCCGGTGTTCTCTGGTTCGATGCGAATCACCTGGCCGTCCTTGACGACGACCTTGAGCGGGCAGCGGCTGCCGCAGTTCACCACGCAGGAACTCCAGGCCGTCGTTTCGCCGGCACCGGCCGCCGCGGCTGCCGCCTTGCCGGCGGCGTTTTCAGCCGCTTCGGCACCGCCGCTGCGCAAGAGCGCCGGCAGCGTCATCGTCGCCGTCATCACCGAACAGGCGGTCATGAACTCGCGCCGCGACACGCCCTGGCGTTCGAGGTGTTCAAGCATGGAATATTCGCCGTGATCCGCACACGGCAGCGTTTTCTCGGTCATGATTTTCTCCCTTTGATACCGACATCCTACACGCTCGCCATCCTGCCATACAAGTTCATGCTTATGGCATTGGCGCGCCGCCGGCGCCGGAAAAGAACATCGCCGTCATGCAGGCGCAGGACGGCGATGTCGATGACATGCAAGTGCGCCACCGCCGCAACGTGGCGGTGGCACCGGCTTCAGTCGGGCGTGCGTTCGATCTCGGCGGCGAACTGCTCGCGGTCGAGCGAGTTCTCCCACTGCGCGACGACAAGCGTGGCGACGGCGTTGCCGATCAGGTTGGTCGGCACCAGGCCTTCAGCCATCAGACGGTGGATGCCGAGGATCAGCGCGACGCTGGTCACCGGGATCGTGCTGACCGTCGACAAGGTCGCGGCAAGGACGACGAAGGCGGCACCCGAAACGCCGGCGGCACCCTTCGAGGTCAGCAGCAGGACGGCGAGCAGGCCCAGTTGCTGCATGACATCGAGCGGCGTGTTGGTCGCCTGTGCCAGGAAAATCGCGGCAAACGCCAGGTAGAGACAGGTGCCGTCGAGGTTGAACGAATACCCGGTCGGAATGACGAGGCCGACGACGCTCTTCTTGCAGCCGAGCTTTTCGAGCTTCTCCAGCATGCGCGGCAAGACCACTTCGGACGAGGTCGTCGCCAGGCAGATCAGCACCTCCTCGCGGAAGTAACGGACGATCTTGAAGATGCTGAAGCCGCAGTACTTCGACACGGCGCCGAGGACAACGAAGACGAAGATGAAGCAGACGATGTAGAAATAGCCAAGCAGCTTGCCGAGTGTCAGCAGCGAGCCGGCGCCGTACTTGCCGACGGTGAAGGCGATCGCGCCGAAAGCGCCGATCGGCGCAGCGATCATGACGATGTTGACAGCGCCGAACAGGGTCTTGGCCAGCAGTTCGAGCAGATGGATCACCGGCTTGCCGGCATCGCCAAGCGCCGAGAGCGAGAAGCCGAACATGCAGGCGAGGAACAGCACCTGCAGCACATGCCCTTCCGAGAGCGCGCCGAACACGGTGTTCGGGATGATCGCCATGAGGAACTGGACGGTACCCTGGTCCTTGGCCTGCGAGACGAAATGCTTCACCGATCCGGTATCGACCGAGGCCATATCGACGTTCATGCCGACGCCCGGTTGCCAGTAATTGACGGCGACCATGCCGAGGATCAGCGCCACCGTCGTCATGACTTCGAAATAGATCAGCGCCTTGATCGCGACGCGTCCGACCTTGGCCATGTCGCCCATGCCGGCGATGCCGAGAATGACGGTGCAGAAGATGATCGGCGCGATCAGCATGCGGATGCCCTTGATGAAAGCATCGCCGAAAGGCTGCATCTTCGTGCCGAATTCGGGGAACCAGTGGCCGACGACGACACCGACGACCATTGCGACGATGACATAGAACCACAGTTGCCGATACCACGGCTTCTTCACCTTGCCGGCGCCGGCCCCACCCGAACGCCTGACGACCGCCGGCGCTCCCTGACTTTCCACGACAATGCCATCGCTGCTCATTGCTTGCTCCCCTGTATTGAAATGGTATGAAGATCGACGATTCAGACTTCTTCCGGCCAGTACAAACGCATCGGATTTTCGACCAGCAGTTGCTGCTGCAGGTCCGGCGTCGGCGCGATCTGCGGAATGAAGTCGACCAGCAGGCCGTCGTCCGGCATGTGGTCCTTGAGATTCGGATGCGGCCAGTCGGTGCCCCAGAGCACGCGCTCCGGGAATTCCTCGACGAGCCGGCGGGCAAAGGGTACGACATCGCGATAGGCGGCGCGCTCGCCGTCAAGCGCACGCGGACCGCTGACGCTGAGCCGCTCCGGGCAGGTCACCTTCGACCAGATGTTGGTGTGTTCGCGCATCAGGCGGACGAAGCCCTCGAACTCGGGACCGTCGACGGGTTTCGTCACGTTCGGACGGCCCATGTGATCGACGACCACCGTCGTCGGCAGCGCGGTAAAGAAGTCGCGCAATTCCGGCAGATCGGCCGCTTCGAAATAGACAACGACATGCCAGCCGAGTGGCGCGATACGGCCGGCGATCTCAAGCAGTTCGTCCTTCGGCGTAAAGTCGACGAGACGCTTGACGAAGTTGAAGCGCACACCGCGCACACCGGCCAGGTGCAGCGCCTGCAGGTCGGCATCGCTGATGCCGCGGCGCACCGTGGCGACGCCGCGCGCCATGCCATTTGAATGAACGAGCGCATCGACGAGGGCACGGTTGTCGGCACCGTGGCAGGTCGCCTGGACGACGACGTTGCGGGCGAAGCCGAGGCGGTCGCGCAGCGCGAACAGCTGCTCGCGCGAGGCGTCGCACGGCGTGTATTTGCGCTCGGGCGCGAACGGAAAGCGCTCGCCGGGACCGAAGACATGACAATGGGCATCGACGGCCCCCGCCGGCAGGCGGAACTGCGGGATCGACGGATTGGCGTACCAATCGAGCCAGCCCGGCGTTTTCTCGAAACTCATCAACTCACCTTCTCTCGAAAATCAGGAAAAACCCCGGCCACCGCCCGCGTCCTGCGGGCGTCGGCGACCGGATCATGAAACGAAAACTACTCAGCCTTGATCTGCGCCTCGCGGATCAGCTTCTCGTAACGCACACGCTCGTTGTGGATCAGTTCCTTGAACTGCTGCGTCGAGCCCGGCGTCACTTCACCGCCGACCGCCGCCATGCGTTCCAGTACTTCCGGCGACTTCAGCGCCTTCTGGATCTCGCCGTGCAACTTCTCGATGATCGGCTTCGGTGTCGCCGCGGGCGCGATGAAACCGTACCAGACCGAAGCCTCGAAGCCGGGGAAGCCTGACTCGGCGATGGTCGGCGCCTCCGGGAAGATCGTCGTGCGTTTCTCGCTCATCACCGCCAGCACGCGCAGCTTGCCGGCCTTGACGTGCGGCAGCACTTCCAGCGCATTGACGGCGACCAGCGGCAACTGCCCGCCGAGCACGTCGATGATCGCCTGCGACCCGCCGCGATACGGAATATGCAGCATCGATATGCCCGCCGCGCGCATGAAGAGTTCGACGGCGAGATGCGGCGTCGAGCCGTTGCCCGGCGTCGCGTAGCTGAGCGCGCCCGGCTTGGTCTTGGCGGCGGCCAGCAGGTCCTTGAGCGACGCCAGGCCGGCGTTGGCATTGGCGGCGATCACCACGGGCACGCGGCCGATCAGCGAGATCGGCGCCACTTCGCGCTCAGGATCGAAGGGCGACGGCTGGAACAGCGTCGGATTGGCGGCGAGTGCGTTGGCCGTCACCATTAGCGTATAGCCGTCGGGCGGACTGTCGATCATCGCCCGCACGGCGATGTTGGTACCGGCGCCGGGCTTGTTTTCGACGACGACCGGTTGGCCGAGCGCCGCCGAGATCTTCTGACCGACCGTGCGCGCGACGACGTCGACGGCGCCGCCCGGCGTGTAGCCGACATAGACGCGGATCGGCTTGCCCGGATAATTCTGCGCCTGCGCGGCCGAAGCCAGACACAGCGCCGCTGCTACGGAAAGACACCACCGCATGATGTTCATGATTCCGAGCCTTTCCCTGTTGATAGTGAAACCGCATTGGCCGCGCCGCCACGGCGGCGCAGCCGTCGATCAATCGATGTACTTCAGTCCGGCCTTTTCGAGCGGCTCGCGCATCTTGTAGATGTCGAGGCCCAGCTCGCCGGCGGCAAAGCGCGCGCGCTTGCCCGCCTCGGCCGCTTCGCGCGCCTCGCCGGCATCGGCCACCTGCGCGGCAATCGCCGCCGGCACAATGACGACGCCATCAGCATCGGCGACAACGACGTCACCCGGATTGACCAGCGCGCCGGCGCAGACGACCGGCACGTTCACCGAACCGAGCGTCGCCTTGACCGTGCCTTTGGCATGAATCGCCTTCGAGAAGACCGGGAAATCCATCGCCGCCAGTTCCTTCACGTCGCGCACGCCGCCGTCGATGACCAGCCCCTTGCAACCACGGGCGCGGAACGAGGTGGCGAGCAGCTCGCCGAAGAAACCGTCGTCGCTGTCGGTCGTGCAGGCTGCGACGGCGACATCGCCGGCCTGGAACTCGCCGGCGGCGACGTGCATCATCCAGTTGTCGCCGGGCTGCAGCAGGACCGTCACGGCCGTGCCGCAGACCGCTGCACCGGGATAGACCGGGCGCATATACGGCTTCATCAGCCCGACGCGGCCCATGGCCTCGTGGATGGTGGCGACGCCGAGACGGCCGAGACGTTCGACAGCGGCCTTGTCGGCGCGGACGATGTTGCGCTTGACGATACCGAGATTGTTCAGGCTCATGTCATTGCCCCCGGGCCTTGAGCGCCGCATCCAGACGCGGATAGACACGACGGGCGTTGCCCTCGTAGATCTTGTAACGCTCCTCCGCCGTCAGGCTCGGCGTCGCTTCGATGTAACGCTTGGTGTCGTCATAGTAGTGGCCGGTCTCGGGATCGATGCCGCGCACGGCGCCGATCATCTCCGAGGCGAAGAGCACGTTATCGACCGGAATCACCTTGGTCAGCAGGTCGATGCCCGGCTGGTGATAGACGCAGGTGTCGAAGAAGATGTTGTTGAGCAGATGCTCACTGAGTAACGGCTTCTTGAGCTCCTGCGCCAGACCGCGGAAACGCCCCCAGTGATACGGTGCGGCGCCGCCGCCGTGCGGGATGACAAATTTCAGCGTCGGGAAATCCTTGAAGAGATCCGAGGTCAGGCACTGCATGAAGGCCGTCGTATCGGCGTTGAGGTAATGCGCGCCGGTCGTGTGGAAACAGGCATTGCAGCTCGTCGACACGTGGATCATCGCCGGGATTTCCAGCTCGACCATCTTCTCGTAGAGCGGATACCAGTGGCGGTCGGAGAGCGGCGGCTCCTTCCAGTGCCCGCCCGAGGGGTCGGGGTTGAGGTTGATGCCGACGAAGCCGTATTCCTTGACGCACTTCTCCAGTTCCGGAATGCAGGTCTTCGGATCGACGCCCGGCGATTGCGGCAGCATCGCCGCGCCAATGAAGTTGTCCGGGAACAACTGCGCGACGCGATGGCACAGTTCGTTGCAGATCGCCGCCCAGGTCGAACTCGTGTTGAAGTCGCCGATGTGATGCGCCATGAAACTCGCGCGCGGCGAGAAGATCGTCAGGTCCGAACCGCGCTCCTTCATCTTGGCGAGCTGGTTGGTCTCGATGCTCTCGCGCAACTCGTCGTCGCTGATTTTCAGCTCGGCCGCCTTCGGCGCGACGCTCTTGTCCTTGAGACCGGCGATCTGCCGGTTGCGCCAGTCTTCGAGTGCTTTCGGCGCCGTCGTGTAGTGGCCGTGAATATCGATGATCATGCGGATTCTCCTGGGGTCCAGATCGATGACGGGATCATCACCTCGCCGCGCATGATCAGGCGCGCGGTGCGCAGCAGGGCGGCGCGGGTGACGCGTTGGGGATCGTTTTGGTCGGTTTCGAGTTCGACCGAGAACTCGCCGGTCGGATGCTCGACCGACAGCCGCCGCACGCGGCCGGCCGGCACCACGGCAATGCCCTGCGTAATCGAGCCTTCGAGCACGCAGGCGGTGGCGACGGTCACCGCCGCCAACACGCCGATGGCATCGTGACAGACGTGCGGGATGAAGCAGCGCGTGCCGATCGCCCCGCCCTGCACCGGCGGCGCCACCAGACACATCTTCGGATAGCTCTTCGACCCGACATCGCCGAGGCCCATCGCCTCGCCGGCGGCAAGGCGCAGGCGTTCGAGCCGCGCCTTGAGTTCGCTGTCGGCATTCATCGCCGCGACACTCTCGTCGCCGCGCCGGCCGACGTCGGCGGCGCGCAGCAAGACCATCGGCATGCCGTTGTCGATGCAGGTGACTTCAAGGCCGTCGATGACGTCGCGGACACGGCCGGTCGGCAGCAGGCCGGAGCAGACCGAGCCGGCGGTATCGAGGAAATTGATGGTGACCGGCGACGAAGTCCCCGGCACACCGTCGATGCGCGCATCGCCTTCGTAAGCGACGCGCCCGCCGGGGGTAGCGACGGTGATGTCGCAGGCCATATCGGTGTTGATCGTGCGCACACGCAGCGTCGTCGTCTCGCCCTGCGCGGCCGCGAGGCCGGTTTCGAGCGCGAAGGGAACGACGGCGGCCAGCATGTTGCCGCAATTGGGTGTCGTATCGACGACATCCTTGCCGGGTTGCAGTTGCGCGAAGAGGAAATCGAGATCGACGCCGGGCACGGCGCTCGGGCCGACGATGCCGACCTTGCTGGTCAGCGGATGGGCGCCGCCGAGTCCGTCGATCTGGCGCACGTCGGGCGAGCCGATCGCGGCGAGCAGCACGCGGTCACGCGAGGCGATGTCCGCCGGCAGGTCGGCCGCGCGGAAAAAAGGGCCGCGCGACGTGCCGCCGCGCATGAACAAGCAGGGAATTGCCGTCTGCATCCCGGTCTCCGAAGGTTTGGGATCACTCGATGACGGTATTGTGGCGGCATTGCGGGACAGCGCCTAGGCACCCGCCCGACTACTAGCTATAACGTTTTGTTATGGGGCGACTCCATCGCCTCGGCGCCGCTGATGATCAGCTGGCGAAGCACGCGCTGCACATGCCGGATAAGCGGCGTCGGCTGTTTATGCGAGGAGCAGACGAGGCAGAGACGGCTGATCAGCGTCGGCGCGACGATTGGCGCTAGCACGAAATGCGATGACAAACCGCTGACGGCGACGGCCGAGCGCGGCAGCAGCGCATAGCCGTAGCCGGCCTGCACGAGATTGAGGATCGAGGCGATGCTCGAAATCTCCCAGGCGACCTCGAGCGGCATGCCGAGCAATGCCGATTGCGTTTCGATCAGCTTGCGGATGGCATGGGTGCGCCCCGGCACGATCAGCGGCAGATGGGCAAGTTCGGCGAAGGCGACGCCGCTGGCTCCGGCGCCGATGGCCTTCATGTTGTCGCGCGTGCCGACGAGGCAGATCGACTCATCGATGACCGGCTGGATGTCGAGCGCCGGATTCGGATCGGGGTTGAGCAGGATGGCGAGATCGGCGCGGCCGCTGGCGATCCATTCGGCCAGGTGCGCCGACAGCCCCTCGACGATCGAGAGCTGCGCCTGCGGCAGGTTCTCGCGGAATTCCTCGACGAGCGGCAGCGTGCACCAGCGGCCGAAACTCGGGGGCAGGCCGACGACGATGCGTCCGCTCGGCACGTCGCGGTTGGCCTCGATGTCCTCGCGCACGCTCGACATCAGCTGAAGGATGCCCACCGCATGGTCGTAGAGCCGCTTGCCGGCCTCGGTCATCATGACGCCGCGCCCGTTGCGGATGAGCAGCGTCGTGCGCAGGTCGGTCTCGAGCAGCCGCACATGGCGCGACAAGGCCGGCTGCGCGATGTTGAGCACCATCGCCGCCTTGCTGAAGCTGCCGAGTTCGGCGACCCGGACGAAATATTCGAGTTGCTTGAGGTTCATGGAACGGTAGTGTGCGCCGGGCGAGCGCTATTCGAGATCAGTTATACTGCCGGCATTCTATCTCTGCTAGCGCGTTAACATGTTCTCTACTGGCACTTGGGTACTTGTTGGTTGGGCCGTTGCCATCCTTGTTCTCTGGCGTTTTGTTTCGAAGAGGATGGGGCTTGGCAAGAGTCGGGCATATGGCAACATACTGGCCGAGCACCTGGGCTGGGAGAAGGATTTCTTTCACTCTGTGCTCGACAACGGAGTGAACGGACCGTCGCTGATGGTACTCGATAGCATTGAGCAGATGGGCGTTACTCTTCACCAGGCAACCGTGATGCTTGCCCCCTCGCTTGCTCACGGTTTGAACAAACTTGCTTCCCGCTCCGGTCCTCAGGCCATCATTGAAGAGGCCAAGCCGATCGTCAAAAGCCTGCTGGAAGAATGGGAAGCTCAGTCCGGCAATCAAGGGCAGAAGTGATGAGCGGGAAATAGCGGACGCTGCAGCCGATTTTTGTCGGAATCCGCAACGAATGACCTGTCCCTCAGCCCCTCGTCCGAGCGCCGCAGACAGCGCGAAAGACTGCTGAGGGCCCCAGCCCAACCGGAAACGATCGCGCCTGTCTCCGGGAAAATTTCGCCGCGCGCTGCCTCTCCTCCAACATCGCCGTCAATGACGCACCGATCCGACATAGTCCCGGAAGTCAGTGCTGAACTCCGAAAGATGCCGTTCAAATTCGGCGCCGATCCGCTCATAGACTTCGATGGCCGTCTGGTTCTTTCCCCTGATGGCGTCGAGATGCACGCTGTCGAGAAGATCGCGGATCCGCCGGTGGCTCGCCAAAAGCCGCCGCTTCACCGCACCCGGAATCGAACAGACGCCGAGCAGTTCCTCCTCATGAAGGAAAAAGGCCTCGGCGGCACTCACCAGACGCCGGAATCGCTCGATGAACGTCTGGCTGGCGATCGTGTGCAAGGGGCTGAGATCGAGCAACTTGAGCAGCCGGACGAGTTCGCTGCAATGCTCGTCGAAAGGAAGGACGCCTTTGGCGACGGCATGCATCTGATACGCTTGTGTTCTCATGTAAAAGCCCTCGTCGTTGAAATGTCCGCGAATTGTTGCACCCGACGATTTAAGTACGATGACAAACATGTTGCATGCGCGACGCATGCCGGCGGCGCGATCCATGACAGCCCTTCATCAATTTGTAACATTGGGCTGATATGCTCGTGCAATTGAAAGGAATGGCCGTCGACACCGGATTGCGACCGCATTGATCGGGTCCGGCAAGAAGCGTTGATGACCCTCACCGATCCCGGTGCGCCATCCCAGCCCCGCTATCGCATTGCTGTCGATGCATTACAACGTCCTGAAATGACACCACCCAAGACCTCTCCATCCGCCCCCAGGAAGCCGCGCAAGACCGGCAAAACCGTCGAATCCGTCGAACCCGTCGAACCCGATGATGTCGCGGACAAGACGACGCCCCCGAATTCGGAACCGGCGAAGGCGGGAAAGCGACGCCGTCTGGCTCGCGCCTTTTCCTACCCCCTCGACGAGGTGCTCCGGAACAAGAACGAAACCGGCCGCGAAAGGATTTCCCTGCCAAAGCGCGACTATGACGCCCTGGTCGCCCTGAAGGAACAACTGCTTGCACAAGGCGTCGAGGTCAGGAAGCGGGATCTCGTCAGACTGGGGCTGCAACTGCTCAGGGAGAAGACCGACGGCGAGATCGTCATTCTGCTGGGCAAGCTCCTCAGGAAGTCTGCAGGCGGAAAGAAGTAGCGCCTTGACGCCCGGCCGCCTCGCGGTAGTGCCGGACGCGCGTCACACCGACAGTCCCTGCGCGATTGGCCGACGAAACGCCACCCAGGCTGGGACTAGCGCGATCACGCCCCCGGCCAGCAACAAGCTTCCGACGAGCAAAGCTTCCTGCACGCCCAACGCAACCGGCATTGTAAATCCCGTTCGAGTTTGCAGCGAGGCCGCAAGCATCATCGACGCACCATATCCCATTACCATCCCGATCAGCGCGCCGCCGCCGATCAATATGGCAACCTCGCACCACACCACGCAAAAGACGTACATCCGACTGGCACCGATCGCCCGCAATACGGCGAACTGGCGCCCTTGCGCCAGGAATCCGACAAGCAATGCCGCGAGCACTGCCGCGATCACCAGGATCTGCGTGACCAGCGCGAGGAGCGACATCAGATCGCGTACATTGCCCAGGGCCAGATAGAGATCGTTGAGGATTTCTGCCGGGAACAGGGCGATACTTCGCGGCGTGCGAAATTTCTCCCGAAGCGAATACGCGGCGCTGACCGAGGCCGGCTTTACCGCGATGGCGGGAACACCGGGCAGCCACTCCGGTGTCCAGGGCGGCCCCAACCGCGCCGGACGAAGCGCGCCAAGTTCGGCGTGGCCGTTCGGCAAACCATGTACGCTCCAGACGTCTTCGACTGGAACGAGAATGGCGGTATCCCAGATATTCCCGCGCGGCGGCAAGCGGCCGACCACACGATACTGCACGCCGGAATGCGCATGCGCGTGTCCTGCGTCCCCGCGCTCGTCATCTTCCCCCGGCGCGTGGTGCCGGCCATGTTGCGGACTGATCCTCGCGCCGAGCGCGATCTTCACCGAGGCACCGACAACGGCTTCACCGGACGCGGAAAACAGGCGCCCTTCGACCGGACTCAGCGTGCCGCCACGACTCGCGAATTCAGAGACGGTGCCGATGATCGGATGTCCTTGCCAGTGATCGCCGAACGCGATGGGCGCCGCATAACGCACTCCCGGCGCCGTCGTCACCGCCTGAAGAACGTCGCCGTCCAGCAACGGGATCGCCTGCGACCGCAGATAGACCGATGTCAGCAACAACTGTGTCGGGCTGCCGGGCGCGCCCAGCAGCAGATCAAAATCGTCCGCTGCGCGCGCGCTGCCCTGGCGCAAGGCACGCTCCTGCGAGATGACCGCGATCCCGGTCGCGGCGGAGATCGCCACGAGCATGACCGTCACCGCGGCGAGAAGGCGGTTTCGGCGAAAGTCAGCGCGCATTACCGGCCACGGATTGAATATGACGTTCAACAAGCGCCCTCCCCGGTACGAAATGCCGTTGCGGAAGAGGACAAGAGCATGCCGTTCCGCAGCGTCAGGCGCCGATCCATGCGTGCCAGCAACGCCGGTTCGTGCGAGATGACGATCAGCGTCGCCCCCTGCGAACGCGCGAGGTCGAGCAGCACATCGCCGACCTGGTCGCGATGATCGGGGTCCAGGCTGGCCGTCGGTTCGTCGGCCATGATGACCTTGGGCTGGCACAACAGGGCGCGCGCGCAGGCCACCCGCTGCCGTTCGCCGCGCGAGAGCAACGAAACATTGCGTTGCGCGATCGACGCCCCGAGTCCCGCGGCCTCGAGCAAGGCGTGCGCCCGTTGCCTGAGATGCGGCGATGGGCGCCAGGACGAAAAGTGTGCCGGTAACAGGACATTGTCAAACGCCGACAGGCCGTCGATCAGGTGGAAGTCCTGAAATATCAGCCCGAGGTTGCGGCGACGCCAGCGATCGCGCTCATCGCCCGACAGGCGGCTGACATCGACGCCATCCCAGGCAACCGTTCCCCGCGCCGGCGAGGCGATACCGCTCAGGCAATGGAAGAGCGTGGTCTTGCCCGCCCCGGACGGGCCGCAGACGCCGACGCTGCTGCCGGCCTGAATGTCGAGTTCACCGATGTGGAACAAGGGATGATGCTGCCCGGCAAACAGGACGGACAGATCGCGTACTTGCAGGCCGGCGCCGTCTTCCCTAGCCATGGACCCTGGCATCGACGAGACGGACCTGGCTGACAAAGCCGGTGACGGGATCGACCCACGAACCGATTTCCAGCCGTCCTTCGACTTCAATGCGATGCGCAAAATTGACCGGTGCCAGGATGCCCTTGAGATATATCACGACAGTGTCACTCGGCCATTCGGCATCCGACGCGCAGAAGGGACACACCGACACCGGTTCGCGGGTGAGGACGAAGAAACTGCTCTCGGGTTTCAGGGGCGGCGCCATGTAACCGCGCATGCGCACCGTCAGCCCCCGGAGTGCAAGCGCCTTGTCCGAATACTGGATGCCAAGCACGCCGATCGACTTGTACAGCGTATCGAAGGTCAGCGCCTCGGCAGCATGCGCGCGCAAGACCACGAATGCTCCCAGCGTAACCAGGGGAAGCATCAGGAAGTGCCGCCGCGAGATCGTCGGCCGGTCCTCCCGGGCGCATGAACACGACGCCATCATTGCTGCGGACCACGTTTTGCCGTTCTGCCGCTGGCGCCGGCACGGTTCGGAAGGCCCAGCGACAGTGACTCGGCAATGACACGGAAGAGATCGGTGTTCTCCATCTGCCCATGCACTTTCTCGGCGCCCGGCCCCATTGCCGTCAGGATGACGTCATCGCCCGAATGCACGCCCTGATTAGCCGCCCGCGCGCCTTTGTTCGGCAGATTGCCTTCGCGCAACACGGCCCCTGGCACCTCCTTGTATTTGTCATTGGCGACCATGATGCCGCTGGCGTTCTTGATCGCCGGGACGAACTCGCCGTCCATGAAGGGCTGGAAAGTATCGTAGTAATCGGGGGTTGCGCCAAACACGAGGCGGATGCGGCGCGACACATCGACGCGGGACGGATAGCCGTCGGCGTCGGGATGCGGGTAATTCGGGAAGCCCGCGTCCTCGTAAATGCCAACCTTGTTGCGCATCTCGCCGCCGGGCAGTTCGTCGTTGACCGTGCCGATCACGCTGACCGGATGGGAATGATCCGCCGTCACGAGGATCAGGGTGTTGTTACCGTTTTGCCCAGCCCATTCCTTCGCCCGGGCGACCGCATTGTCGAGCATGATGGTGTCGTATATCGCGCGCTCCGGGTCCATCGAATGCGAATACTTGTCAATCCGCGCCGATTCGACGAGCAGGACGAATCCTTCCCGGTTCCGCGACAGCACTTTCAGCGCCGCCAGCATTTCCTCGACGATATCCGGTTGGTCGGGGAATTTCGCAACCGAACCCTTGCCGAGGAACTTGAGATCGAGCGCACCGTCGACGTTGCCGGTGTTGTACAGACCGAGCAATCGCGTCGTGCGGGCATCCGCCGCTGCCGCCAGCATTTCGGTCTTCGAGGTCGCCAGGCGGTAATTCGCCTGCTTGAACAGATCGATGTAATCGACATCGTCACTTCGCTTCGACCCCGGCGTCGACTTCGGCAGGAAGTTGGGAGAACCGCCGCCCATCATCACGTCGATTCCACTGTCGTAGAACATCTTGACGATGTCGTTGTAGTCGGAGCGACGGCGCGTGTGCGCCACCATCGCCGCCGGGGTGGCATCCTCGATTTCCGAATTGGTCACCGCGCCCACCGCCATGCCCTTGCGCTTGGCCAGCGCAGTCAGGGTGTCGACGCGGGGATGATCGAGTGTCTTCACGGCACGCGAACAATAGACGCCGAGCGCATTGACGCAGGATTTGTGCCCGGTCGTGTATGCATGCGCCGCGTTCGCCGAATCGGTGATGATCGAATCGGTGCCTTCGGTCGTCAGAAGCGCCATGTACGGCATGTCGTCCATGGCAAGCTTGCCCTTGTACTTGCCGTCCTCGATGCCTTTGGAAAGAATGCGCGCCGCCGTGCGGTGCCCGATCGAGAAGCCATCGCCGATGAACAGGATGACGTTCTTTGCCGTCCGTTTCGCCGGGGTGGCATAGACGTTCCACGTTACCGACCGGGTATGTGTTCCGTCCATCGCCGTGACTGTATATTGTCCGGGCTTGCTGATCGAGGCGTCGCGCAGCAGCAGACTGGAATACTCCTTGCCGTCTTCCCGCGCGATCAGCTCGCCGGCCCTGCCCAGGACTTTGGCATAGTCCTCGCCATTGATGGTGACCGACACATCCCGGGACTCGGTGACGCCCGGAAACTCGACCTTGAAGTCGAAGCGCGCACCGGTGACGATATCCGCCCGGTTGATCGGAAATACGGTCTGCGCCTGAGCGGGGAATGTCATTGCCGCGACACAGGCCAAAGCGGGGAGAGAGAAGAGCGGGCGCATGCGATTCATCCGTCGTGGTGGGAACGACCCAAAGCATAGAAAGATCAGGTTAAGAAAATATGACGGCATCGGGCGTTCAACACCTCGTGTTCCGCCCCCTCCCGAAATCGGCGCAATCCCCCCTCCTGCCCAACGGCACGCCCGATCAGCCGATGGACCGATCGCCCCGGCATCCGCTCAGGAGAGCTTTCCGGTTGCCGTCGATAGTCCGGCGTTGCCGGCCTTTGGCTGCCGCAGTGTCTCGGGAATCACCTGGAGCGCCGCCAGCAACTGCGTCGTCGCGCCATGCCAGGAGAATTTCTCGGCATGCCGGCGCACGGCGCTGCGCGACAGTTTGAGTGCGCCCAGACAGGCTTCGTGCAGATCACGATGCATGACCCCACCCGCCGAGTCGCCGATCACATCGATCGGTCCGGGGGCAGGAAACGCGGCGACCGGGGTGCCGCAGGCCATCGATTCGACCATGACCAGCCCGAAGGTGTCCGTGACGCTGGGAAAGACCATCACATCCGCCGAGCGATAGAGGCGTGCCAAGGCCTCGCCGTTGAGGACACCGAACCAGCGCGCTTCGGGGAAGCTCGCTTGCAGGCGTGCGCGCTCGGGCCCCTCCCCGGCAACCCATTTTTCGCCGGGGAGGTCGAGTTCCAGAAAAGCGTCAACCTGCTTCTCGACGGCGATGCGACCGACATAGAGGAAGACCGGTCGCCGGTCGACGACCTCGCACTCGCCGGTATCGTTGAAGATGGAGAAATCGACGCCACGCGACCACAAGCGGGGATGGCGGAAGCCGCGCGCGTGCAAATCGGCGACGATGATCGGCGTCGGCGCCAGCGTTGCGCATGCGGCGTTATGGAAGCTGCGCAGCAGGGCGTACGTCCAGGCGAGCGGCACGCCGAACCGCAGCTGCACATATTCCGGAAAGCGGCTGTGGTAGGCGGTGGTGAACGGCCACCCGCGGCGGCGCGCGATGTTTCGCGCCATCCATCCGAGTGGCCCTTCGGTGGCGATGTGCAGGCAATCGGGCGCGAAGGCGTCGATCCGCCGTTCGAGCTTGCGCCGCGTCGTCAATGCCAACGAGATTTCCGGGTAGGTCGGACACGGAATCGACCTGAATTCGAGCGGGGAAACGAGTTCGACCGCATGCCCCATGGCTTCGAGTTCCCGGCGCGTCATTTTCAGCGTGCGAACGACGCCATTCACCTGTGGTTCCCAGGCATCGCTAACGATCAGTATTCTCAGTGCCATTCCTTATCGTCCCGTAATATGACCAACAGTTCACTCACACAACGCGGCAGGGGTTTTCCGGCGGCCGTGCGATTCATCGCCGCGACGGATCGACCGAAACTGTCGCGTTCCTCGCGGCTCGCCCGCGCCGCCATGACACTTCGCCGGCAACGCCAGCGGACACGGCCGCCGGTGACGATCTGGCGCATCTCCTCGATGGGATGACTGCGCCGACAGTGATAACAGAATCGTTGCGTCGCCATGACCGGGATCGTCCTCTCACGGGTGCATCGGTTGATGGAAATCGCATCCAGGACAATTGAATTCCACCGGCGTTCACATCGGCATCAGGCCGAAGCCGGACGATTGCGCACGCGCGTGAGCGGCAACGATCTGGCGATAGAGCGCCGCCATGCGACCTGCCAGCCGCTCGTCCGACCACTCGGCCGCGTATTCCCGGCCCTCGACCGCCAGACGCTTGCGCCAGTCTCCGCTCAGCAGCAGGAGCGACAGCATCCGGGCGAAGGCCGCCGGCGAATCCTCAGGCACCACTGCGCCCCGTTTGGCGCCGAGGATGTCGCGGGTTCCCATCTCCGCCAGCGCCAGGACCGGCAAGCCGGCCGCCATCGCTTCGAGCAGGACCAGGCCTTGCGTTTCCGTACGCGAGGCAAATACAAAGACATCGGCGGCGGCATAACACGCCGGCAATTCGGTCTGGCGATCGAGATAGCCGATGAACTGCACATTGCGCTCAAGTCCTTGTGCCGTGACCTTCTGCTGCAGATAGCCCAAAGCCGGCCCCTCGCCAGCGATCAGCAAGAGGAGATCGGGCACCGACGCACGCGCCAGCGCGGCCACTTCCAGCAGGTAATGTATGTTTTTCTCATGGGCGACGCGTCCGACGAACAAGGCCACCGGCCGGGTCGGCGCGATGCCGTGGCGCGCCCGGAAATCGGCACGGGCGCTGTCATGCGCGCTCGCCTGCACGGGAATTCCCGTCGGCAGGATATGCATCGGCTTCCTCACACCATACGTGAGCAAGCGGGCGTGAATGGCCTGCGACGGAACGATGACGGCATCGAGGGAATTGCATTGCCAGCGCGAGAAGCGCCGTGTGGCGCCCCTCAACAGTCCGGAAGGAACGAAGGGCGCGTAATGCTTGAGGTATTCCTCGAACAACGTGTGGTAGGTGGCAATGACCGGCGTGCCATGACGCCGCGCCGCAGCAATGCCAGCGTAATGGGCAACGAAGGGCGTCTGGATGTGGATCAGGTCGCAGCCCCTGCTGACGGCGCGATCGACGGCAGTGTGCATGGCGTGCCACCGGACCAGCCGGTCTTCCGGATCGAACGGCAGGACACGGGCGGCGACGCGCTCGATCCAGGCGTCGCGATCGACGCTGCCGTAGTCCGGCGCGATCAGGCTGACCTCGATACCGTTCTTCTGCAATGAGTGGCGGTACGTCTGGATGGCCGTCGAGACACCGTTGATGCGGGGAAAATAGACGTCCGAAACCATCAGGACACGCATGCTTCTTCCTTTCGTTCTGGCAATGCTCCGGGCATGGCTGCGCCCCAGTTGAGGAGTTCGAGGCGCCCGTCGAGGTGTTCGACGATCGCGGTGCAGCTATCGACCCAGTCGCCGCAATTGACATAGCAAAGACCGTCGATTTCACGGATCTGTGCCCAATGGATATGACCGCAGATGATGCCGTCGAGGCCGCGCTGGCGCGCCGAGTGGATCGCTGCGTCCTCGAAATCGAAGATGAACTGCATCGCCTTCTTGATCCGGCGCTTGGCGTAACCGGCCAGCGACCAGTAGCAATGCCATCCGAATCGCCGCCGGAAGAAGGAAATCACGGCATTGACGCGGACCAGCGCGTTGTACATGACGTCGCCGAGAACTGCTACCCAGCGGTGATGGCGCGTGATCTGATCGAATTCGTCGCCATGCAGGAGGAGGAAACGGCGTCCGTCGGCAAGCTCATGCACGACTTCCCGGACGATGCTTATGTCGCCAAAGGCGATGCCAAAGTAATCGCGCAGGGCCTCGTCATGATTGCCGGGGATGAAGACGACGCGTTCGCCATGGCGCGCCCGGCGCAGGATCTTCTGCACCACCGTGTTCTGCGCCTCGGTCCAGACAACATGGCGGCGCATGGCCCAAAAATCGATGATATCGCCGATCAGGAACAGGTTTTCCGCCTCCGTCTCGCGCAGAAACCCCAGCAGCGCATCCGCCTGACAGGCACGGGTGCCCAAATGGATATCGGAGATGAAGATGGATCGTACGACACGCATGACGCACAGATTGCGCGTCGAATGTTACGGCGTTAAGACGAGCAGATGACGCTGATATTGCGAAGGCGTTAGAACGGAAAACGGATGCCAGTCGACCATGCCGGGTTGGCATGCGGTCCGTCGCAGTGGCTTATGGGCAGCGGAACCGCGGGTTTCGGCAGCCGGGGGCGGGAGGTGAGCCATACCAGTCGTTGTCCCGAACCAACGCTTCGGGCTGCATCTCATCGCTTGCCTGACGTCAATGACGCTATTGCCATATTTCCTGCCGACGAATTCTCTTCGTACTGTCTCTGCTTGACCATGGGGCTCAATGCCTGTTCTGCCGTCCGTGATTTCTCATATTGGGGAAACACTTACGAGGTCGGCCGAATTGTATTGACTGACCATGCGCGTATCGTGGGGCACGTGGCCGCGATGATTTGCACGATTCTCCGTCGGCAAATTGAGCCTGAAGGCTTGGCGACGGCCCATTCGTACGATGTTGGCAACTCAGACAGGACTGGAGACTCACGTGAAATCTTTGGAAAGCAAAGGAAAACAAGGAAAACGGTTCGTAGCCCATAACGGGCCGGAGAATTCTTCTTTAAGCGATGAAGAACGACTTGAACACATAAGAACCGCCGCCTATTTCAAGGCCAGCTCACGCCAATTTGATGCAGGCCAGGAACTGGATGATTGGCTCGAAGCAGAGGCAGAATTCAACGCAAGAACTCAGGAGGGTCCGTGTCGAGCAAATGAAGCGTGATTCCCGTTGCTGCGTAAAGCAGGCGGTTTTCCATGTATTTGATGACGGAATATTGTTCCCTCCCATGCCAAGGGAACAATAGACCAACAGCGTTTTTTAACATATACGGATCGCAAAATGGACAGTCACCCCAAACAGATCGTCGGACGCTACGTCCGGTTGAAAGCGGCAGCATTTCGAAAAGTCATGAAAAAAGCCGACTGTTCGAAAGCGGCGGAGAATCTATTCGTGGTCGCTGCAATAGCGCGAGGAGTAAATAAGCTAATCTGCTATGGCAACGGTCTCCGCCTTGCCGTTTCTCCATGCGATATCGTACTGGTATAGAAGGTGAGCCATCACCTTTTTGTGCCGGCTTCCAGGCAGAAACGCACCAATTGCGGAATATTGTCAGCTTCCAGCTTGTCCATTATTCTGGCCTTGTGGACCTCGACTGTACGAGGGCTTATACCGAGATCTTCAGCGATCTCCCGGTTATGACGACCGGTAATGATCAGTTCCATGACTTCGTATTCACGCGGGGTGAGTTGAGCCAGTCGATGTGTGAAGCGATCCCGCTCCTGCTTTGACTGAGCAATAACGCTCTGCTGCGCAAAGGATTCGTCGATAGCCTCGAGCAACCTGCTTTCATTAAGGGGCTTTTCAAGGAAATCGATGGCGTTCGAGCGAAATGCCTCACGTGCCGAATTGACATCACCATGTCCAGTAATAATGACCACGGGCAGAGAACATCCACGTTCTCGAAGTTCTCTTTGTAATTCGAGACCGTTCATTCCAGGCATGCGAATGTCAAGAATCAGGCAGCCTAGCCAATCTGGACGCACAGCCGTCAAAAAGCTGGCTGCATCTGCAAAAACCACTGTTTGATAGCCTCTTAAACCGAGCATAAGGCCAAGGGAATCTCTGACGGATGCATCATCATCCACGATGTAAACAGCGTTACTCATAGTTCTTTCCACGCAGTCCTTTCCTAGCTTCGATTGGGAGCGTCAACCAAAAAATTCCATGACCATCCAGGTCCGCCGTGAGCGTTCCGCCGTGCGTTTCAACGATGGCCCTGCTGATTGCAAGTCCAAGTCCAAGGCCGTTTGACTTTGTCGAGCTGAACGCTTCGAATACCTGTTTTTCCAGCGACGGTGGCAATCCGGGCCCATTGTCGGATATCTCAATCGTGACGCGGCTTCCTTCATCGACGAGTACCTTGAGCGAAATGATTTTTTCCCCCGATTTGGTTTCAATAACGGCATCGAATGCATTCGCCAAAAGGTTACGTAGCACCACCTCAATTTGCAAACGGTCAGCGCTGAGTGTAATCGAAGGAATCTCGCCAACAGAAAAAACCACCCTTGCCGCCGCCGCCTGGTCACGAAAACTGTCGGCAACCGAAGTAATGAGCTCTGGCAAGGAGATGAGTTCCAATTGCGTTGTCCCCGTCCTGAAAAAATCGCGTAAGCGCGCGACAATGCCTGCGGCGCGTCCGGCTTCTCCGATGATTTTCCGAATCACATCGCGAAATTGTTGATCGGTAGTGCCACGCGCCAGTAATTGCTCACATGCGGAACCGTAGGCGACAAGCGCAGTGAGTGGCTGATTGAGTTCGTGGGCCAACGCACCGGCCATTTCGCTAGCGGCCGCGAGGCGCAGGGAATGGCGTAACTCGCTGGTCAAGCGGCGGTGCTCGTCAACGGCAAGCCCAATCAGGAAGCCAATAAGTGCGAGCAGGAACGCTCGCATTTGCAGTTCGAACAGGGATATGTCTGCCGAATCTTGAGCCAGCCCACCAATCACCATCCCTATTTGGAGTGTGGATACGCAGAAGATTGCGCCAGCGAGCCCTTGACGCGATGCGGCCCAGACCAGCGGCAAAAAGAGCATGTAGAAGTAACGGAAGTTCGCTGTTGCACCTGGTACAAAGGCAATCCATAAAACGAGTACGGTCAGCACCGAATAAGCCGCTGTTTCCCCCCGGAAAATCGCATCAAAAAAAACTCTGCGATGCTGCTCGCTTTGAAGCCACCAGAACAAGGGCATGGTAACGAAAATTCCAACGCTATCGCCAATCCAGAAACGCATGACAGCGTCGCCCCATTCAGATCTCGGGAGCATATCTGTGATCAGCAATTGGGAAATGAAGAGAAGACTGTTGGCGAGCGACCCGAACACAATGATGCTCGTCCATAACAGCAGGCTTTTCCGGTCATTGAAGAGACCACCCTCGGGGAAATATCGCTTAAGGCAGAAAGCTATTGCCAGATAGCCAAAACTGAGTACACATCCGAGCCAGAGAGTGACCGACAGCCCGCCAGGGATGTGACGGACAAGGATTTCGCTGGCAACCAGACTGGCGAAGAGTGCGTAGATCGACCCATATCCGTGACGCACGATAAACAACAGGCCGAGGGCCGGAGCTGGATTCCATGGGGTTACATTCAAATCGAGTAGCGGCGATACGTAGCTTGCCCAGTCGAGCAGTACATAGAGCACGACAAAGAGAAAAGACGCTCCCACCGCCGTCAGCTTCTCCGCAACAGGCCGAAAACCAATCCGATTCGTCATGAGCTTTGGACGCAATCACAATAATTTGAAGACTATGCTAACAGTTCCCTTTCGTTTCTCTAACTGGGTTTACGTGATTGGCTCCGTGAAATTCAGCTGAATCGAATATTTCCCCGCAGACCATCAGGAAATGTTGCTATCACGTACGGGGGTGCCCGAATTTTCAATGCCGCCTGATGCATTTAAGATAACTCGCTATGAGTAACTCCTCTTTGCGCCAGACAGGAAGCCTGCTACCCGGCCACGAAGACCCCATAACGCAGCGCTTGCTGGTTCCGGTCAAAAACAAGGGCGACTTGAGCCAGGTCATTACCTATGCCATACGTCGTCGCGCCGAAGGAATGCGCGTTGTCGTTGCCTTCCTGCACGTCGACGAATCACCGATAGTGCCATTGCCCCATGGCGATCGTTCGCGAAGCCAGAACTCAGAGGAGCGCAATTCCATCGAGATATTTGGAAATGGAATTCAGATGCTGGAAGGTCTCGACATCCAGTACTTAACTTACTGTCGTTCGGGTTCAGTCGTCTTTTCAATTCTTGATAGTGCAGAGCAATTGGCGTGTCACGAAATTGTCGTGCCGGCACCTGGGCGATTGCATTTTCGCTGCTTGTCCCGGAATATTGTTTCTGCACTGCTGGATCGACAGCGTTCAATACGCGTGGTGGCAGTAAACAAGCGAGGGATAGAACAGAAACATGCTGCGCGATGGGAGAGCAACGAAATAGCCGATTACTGATTAGGAAACGAGCACGCAATGGATCATAATATTTCATTGATCACGACCATTTCTGCCGGCTTCGGGGTTGCTCTTGTTCTCGGCATTGCCTTTGAGCGGATCAAGATTCCTGCGCTGGTTGGCTATCTGGTTGCCGGCATTATCATCGGTCCGGCAACACCAGGATTCGTCGCCGATGTGCATCTCGCTTCTCAACTATCGGAAATCGGCGTGATGTTACTGATGTTCGGTGTTGGACTGCATTTCTCCCTCAACGATCTGCTGGCCGTCAAGCGTATTGCGCTCCCTGGCGCGGTGGTACAGATGGCGATGGCCACGGTTCTAGGAATGCTTCTGGCATGGTCATGGGGATGGCATTGGGGTAGTGGTCTGGTTTTCGGAATATCCCTGTCGTGCGCAAGTACCGTCGTTCTGCTCAAGGCTCTTGAATCGAGAAACGAGGTCGAGACGATGAATGGGCGGATAGCCGTCGGCTGGCTGGTCGTCGAAGATCTGGCCTGCGTGCTAGTCCTGGTGTTGCTGCCCCCACTCGTTGGCTTTCTTGGTGGCACAAGCGCAGTTGTCAGCGAAGGCAAGCCGCTGTGGATAGCCATCGGAAAAACTCTGCTGCAGGTTTCCGCCTTCATCGCGCTGATGCTGATCGTTGGTCGTCGCGTATTGCCGTGGCTGTTATGGCAGGTTGCCAGAACCGGATCGCGCGAACTGTTCACCTTGTCCATCGTTGCGACGGCGATCGGCATCGCCTATGGAGCCTCTGAACTGTTTAGCGCGTCATTCGCATTAGGCGCATTTTTTGCGGGAATGGTGATGCGGGAATCGAAGTTCAGTCATCGCGCTGCCCAGGAATCGTTGCCGCTACGCGACGCATTTTCGGTTCTATTTTTCGTTTCCGTTGGCATGTTGTTTGAACCGAGTGTCCTGATAGACGCGCCTATGCAGGTCGCTTGTGTGGTTGCGATCATTGTTTTCGGAAAAACATTGGCCGCGCTGGCCTTGGTCATTGCTTTTCGCTACCCGCTCAACACCGCTTTGACTGTTGCCGTCAGCCTGGCACAAATCGGCGAGTTCTCGTTTATTCTGGCGGGGCTTGGTGTGTCGCTCGGGGTGCTGCCTGCAGAGGGGATGAATCTGGTGCTCGCAGGCGCACTGATTTCGATTGCTCTTAATCCATTCATTTTTGCCGCGCTCAATCCCTTGCGGTCGTGGATACTCAGCCGGTCTGAACTGGCCAGGCAACTGGAACGACGAGATGATCCCTACGCCGAACTGCCGGAGGACACAGAGCGCAAATATCTTGACGGGCAGGTCGTGCTTGTCGGTTACGGAAAAATCGGAGAACAGATCGCCGGGGCATTAGATACTCGCGGCATTCCCTATGTGGTTGCGGAACGGAATCGGGATCTGGTTGAAGGCCTGCGCAAGAACGGAGTTGCCGCCGTTTCGGGCAATGCGGCAGACCCTCCCGTGCTGATTCAGGCGCACATTGCCAATGCCGCCATGTTAGTGCTGGCGATGTCCGATCCGCTGGATATCCGACTCATGATAGAGACGGCACGAGCCCTCAACCCTGACATTGAGATCGTTGTGCGAATGCAAAATGACGATGCGTGCCAATTGCTGCGTAAGGAAGGGACATGCACCGTTTTTGCCTGCGAGGAAGAACTGGCCAAAGGTATGACTGGCCACATTCTTCACCGCTTTTCACCTCCCAACTTGGGGGCTGAACACAGTCATGGTTGATGTGTTTGCTTTCTTGTCTTACACAGTAACCAAGATGTCGCATCGTGATTTTGTCACAACCTGACGAGTCACACTTCCGACAAGCAGGTTTTCAAACATGCCTTCGCCATGCTTCCCCATGACGATCAGGTCACATTTTCTGAGCGTTTCCTGGGCAAGAATATGCAACGAGGGCTTTCCGTGAATTGCCAGGAAATTTGCTCGTTGAATGGGTATCTCTGCTTGCCGGCACAATCCCCGTAGCTTGTGTATCACCTCTTGTCGCGCGGCGGTCCTGTAGGTCCGGATCGTATCCTTTCCTATGCCGGCATAGCGCAGTTTGCCTTCAAACGGAGCCTCAAACGCGTGCAATAGCGATATTTCATTCTCAGGAGTGATCAGACGCGCACTTAGAACCGATCGCAGGGAAATTTCCGTAAAATCAACCGGCACGAGTACGGATCGATATGCATCAGTTGCCGGGTTCTTAATCACGAGAAATGGACAGGGGGCTTTGGTCGTCAGCCTTTCCGCAGTTGACCCAAGCAGAAAATGCCTCATCAGGCTTGCGCCGCAGAAGCCGATGATGAGCAAATCGGCACGCAGGGCATTTGCACAATTTGTGATGCTCGTGACCAAGGAGCCAGATGCCACATGACTACCAACGGGGATACCGTGCTGTTCCCGAATTTTTCCGGCTAGCGTTTGCAGTTTATTCGTGGCGGCATCAAGCAGGTTTCCATTCGTCTCCGGTGAAACGCCTTCTGAGAGCTGCTGTAGCTTGTCCAGTAAAGCCGGCGTAAGCACATGGATGAGATGGAGATGTGCGCCCGTGAATTTGGCAATCCGGACCGCGCGTTCGATGGCACAACCAGCCATTTGAGAAAAGTCTGTTGCGACTAATAGCCGTTGTAGTGAAGCCATATGTATTCCTCGCACTCATCAACTTGTGTCACGCGAGTCTTCGTGTTTCGGTCAGCGATTTGCCCTGACCTCACGAATTTCCGCATACGAGCAATCGTATTCAAAAGTGCCTGGAAATGAATCAGTATGCCGCGTAGGTGTTCTACTTATGGCGAGACAGTTGAATATTCTCATCAAGAGCGCCACGGATTGGCCGAGTCGTCAGATGCGCGCCAGTCGAATTTCAAAACGCTCACGACACGCACGACGCACAGATTGCGGAGGCGCAGGGCGGTGGCTCGCCTGGTTCGAAACGCGGGTGGCTGCGGCCGGAAACCGGCCAAAACGGTCGCATCACGGATGGCGTCACTCGGGCGGCAATGCAGGGGAAAGCGATCGTCTGGTCTCTGACGTCCTTGTACCGTCGCTTCCCGATTCAGTGAACTCACGCAACCGTCGCTTGGTCAGGATTCGCTGCCTGACAAAACGGCTCGTCGGACTTTTTTGCGTCTAATCCTCGGGTAACAACTGCGGGTTCCACACCACCTCCCACAGGTGGCCATCGGGGTCTTGAAAGTAGCCTGCGTAGCCCCCCCCCCCGGAAAGTCTCTTGTGCCGTTTTTACGATCAAGGCTCCGGCAATCTTCGCTTGCTCCATAACCGTATCAACCTCTGCCCTGGATCTGACATTATGCCCAAGGGTGAACTCGGTTGGCGCTGCGATGCCCAGAGGGATCGCGGTGTCGTGAGCGATGCTCCTGCGCGGCCAGAGTGCGAGTTTCAATCCTGCCTGCAGGTCAATAAAAGCCGCGGCGAATAGCCGCAACGATGTCACTTTCCCGCCGATCCGGGGCTTTTCGCCGGTGAGCAAGGTGATGGCGGTGACGCGCGCAAGCGAGTCGGAAAAAATCACCAACGCCTTCCTCGGGATTCTTCTTGCCAACGCCGAGTAGACGCAACCGGACCGTTGCCGGGCGTCATGCTTCTTCACCACCGGGAAGCGCCGGTTGCAGACACGCGCCGGTCCGCGCTTCACCCGATACGCAAAAATCATAAAAAAGGCCGGGAGCGGCCCGGCTTTGCGCCCGTCAATCGAGGAACAGCGCCTCCCTCAGGGCGGCAGGCAATAGCTGGCGATGCCAGTAGTCGTCGTGGCCGAAATTGTTGGGAACGCGGAGCACGACCCCCTTCTCGATCGCCAGTTGCGTCGGCTTGCCGTTCTCGCGCAACTTCGCCTTCGTCATTTTCTTGCCGAGCGCGACGGACGAGAGCCCGAACGGCTTGGCGATCTCCGAGATCTTCATCCACACCGCGCGATCGATGGCATCGGCATCGATCACGCCGAGCGCCCGTTTGCTGAGGACGTCCGCCTCGGTATTCTCGGTTCTCGCCACCCAGCACAGTTTGACGTTCGGGATCTGGGCCTTGAGCGACACCGCCGTCTGGCACAGCGGCACCAGTTCCTTCGCCTTGATCAGCCAGGCGCCATTGACCTGATTGATGACGAGCTGACTGTCGCCATAAACGATCAGGTCTTTGACCCCCGCCTGGATCGCCGCGTCGAGCACCGCCATGAGCGCGGTGTATTCGGCCTCGTTGTTCGTGCCGTGTCCGATCTCTTCGCAGATCTCGATCAATTCCCCATCCGGGCCCTTGAGGACCCCGCCGATGCCGCGAATCCCCGGGTTCGTTCCCTTGGTTGCACCGTCAAACCAGGCTTTCCAGGTATTCTCTTTCATGCACTCCCCGCCTCTCCGATAACGCGCGCTGCCGGCGGCAAGGTAAGACACCCCGCCACTCCATGATCCCGCAAGGTTTGCGATGCTAGCCCGGGAAAGCCCGTCTGTGAACTGCGGATTGCATCGGCGGCGCAGACCGTACGGATCGTGCCATGAAAAAAGACGACGCCCGCACACGGCAGGCGTCGTCCCGGGAACTGCGTCTGAAGCGATCAGCGCGACGCGCGTTCGGCCTGTTCCAGCGTCGGGTAATCGGTGTATCCGGTCACCGGGTCGCTCAGCCCATAGCCGTGGAAACTCTCGGGTCGCGCCGGATTGAGCGGCGCCTGCTTGAGCAGACGCAGCGGCAGATCGGGATTGGCGATGAAATCCTTGCCGAAGGCGACCGCATCGGCCTCGCCGGCGGCGATCACCTGTTCGGCCGCGTCGCGGGTCAGCGACTCGTTGGCGATATAGACGCCGCCGAATGCCGCCTTGAGTTGCGGCCCCAGGCGCGGCGCAGCGACCGATTCGCGCGCAAAGATAAAGGCGATCTTGCGCTTACCCAACTCACGCGCAACGTAGCTGAACGTCGCCAGCGGATCGCTGTCGCCCATGGTGTGGGCATCGCAGCGCGGCGCCAGATGGACGCCGACGCGGCCGGCACCCCAGACGCCGATGGCGGCATCGGTAACTTCGAGGAGCAGACGCGCCCGGTTCTCGATCGACCCGCCATAACGGTCGGTGCGCCGGTTGGTGCTGTCCTGAAGGAACTGATCGAGCAGATAGCCGTTGGCGCCGTGCACCTCGACGCCGTCGAATCCGGCGAGCTTGGCATTCTCGGCCCCTCGGCGATAGGCCTCGACGATGGCCGGGATCTCTTCGGTTTCCAGCGCACGCGGCAGGACGTACGGCCGCTTCGGGCGCAGCAGGCTGACATGCCCTTCCGGCGCCAGGGCGCTGGGCGCGACGGGCAAGGCCCCGTCCAGGAAGTCCGGGTGCGAAACCCGGCCGACATGCCACAGTTGCAGGAAGATTCGTCCGCCCGCCGCATGCACGGCCTGCGTCACCCGCTTCCAGCCTTCGATCTGTTCCGCCGACCAGATGCCGGGGGTATCGGGATAACCGACGCCCATCGGCGTGACCGAGGTCGCCTCGGTCAGGATCAGCCCGGCGCTTGCGCGCTGCACGTAATACTCGGCCATCAGCGCGTTGGGGACGCGCCCCTCGCTGGCCCGGCAACGGGTCAGCGGAGCCATGAGGACACGATTCGGCAGGTTCAGGTCGCCCACCTGAACGGGGGTAAATAAGACGCTCATCGGAAATTCTCCCTCTCGGATTCGATAGTCATGCGGAAACAAGTGACAAAAGACAACGCCTCCGGCATTAGGTTGCATCCATCGCGGCCGGGCTCTTTTTTTCACCCTGATGCAGGCGATAGATCGTGATCGCGCTCATCACCGCAATGACACTTTCCATGACCGTGCCGCTGATCGACCCGGTCAGGAGGTTATTGATCAGCCAGAACAGCGTACA
This sequence comes from uncultured Propionivibrio sp., assembly GCF_963666255.1. Lineage (NCBI taxonomy): Bacteria > Pseudomonadati > Pseudomonadota > Betaproteobacteria > Rhodocyclales > Rhodocyclaceae > Propionivibrio > uncultured Propionivibrio sp. Next base: position 193,289 of record NZ_OY762657.1, read on the forward strand.
GACGAACATTGCATAGCGGAGACGCAGGCCGTTCAGGCGAAACATCGAGACCGTGGCGATCGCCGTCGCCGCCAGGGGGATGACGTTCCAGGCTGCCTTGACGAGCCAGAACCCGAGCATCACGTTGGCGGCCACCAGGATGAGCGCCGCCCACATCGAGCGCGTGCGCAAGGACACCAGGTTGCGCAGGGCCGACAGCAGGGTTCCCGCCATGCCGGCGGGATTACCCATCAGGAACAGATGGGTCGCATAACAGAGGTTCTGAAGCGTCAGCCACAGCTTGAATTGCTTGTCGTGCTTGCGGGAGAAAGTCACCATGCTCAGCATCAGCGTGGCATGGCCAAACATCTGAGCGGTCGAGAAAAAATCGTGCGTCATCGATCGTCGGCTGGGGCGCCGGGGTTCCTGAAGAAACCGATAGCATAACCCCGGATGCAGCGCCCGGCGACCCGCGCGCATTCCAGCGCTCATTCCACCAATCTCTCCCGTCCCCGATCGCGACCGACTCGCCCCCGATTGTCCCGGCTTTCGTTCGCCGATTCGCGTGGCAACGGCAACTCTGCGGCCAAAAGAAATGTCGAAGGAACGGGAATATTCCGACCCGTGGGCACGTTAACGGTCATGAAGACGCAGACCCCGCAACCCCACCCAGGAGGAAACGACATGAACATCATCAGGACAACGGCACCACTGGTGTTATCCGCCGCGCTGCTGGCCGCATGTGCCGGCTATGGAACGCAGACGGCCGGGCCGGCGATGGTTGCCGATGGAATACTCACCGGCGCGAACGGCATGGCCCTCTATACCTTCGACAAGGACGCCACCGGCAGCGGCAAGAGCGTCTGCAACGGCCCCTGCGCGACAAACTGGCCGCCCTTGTTCGTCACCGAAGGCGCGTCGGCCGGCAACGACTACAGCATCGTGGTCCGTGACGACGGCATGAAACAATGGGCCTATAAAGGCAAACCGCTGTATTTCTGGGTCAAGGACCAGAAACCCGGCGACAGGACCGGTGACGGCGTCAACAACGCCTGGCGTGTCGCCAAACCCTGACCCCCATGGACAGCCTCGCGATCCTGGCCGTGCTGCCGCGTCTGCGCCGTTATGCGCGCGCGCTGGCCGGCAGTCGCGAGGCGGCCGACGATCTGGTCCAGGACACCCTGGAACGCGCCTGGTCGCGGCTATCCCAATGGCAACCGGGAAGCGATCTGCGCGCGTGGCTGTTTTCGATCATGCATAACGTACGGATTGACCAGATGCGGCGGCAGGCGCCGCCGGAGGCGTCGCTTGAGGAAGACGCCATCGACCTGCCGGTGCGCGCCACCCAGTCGGACCGGATCGAAGTCTCTGACCTCGAAGCGGCGCTCGCTGCGCTGCCGGACGAGCAACGCGCGGTCGTGCTGCTCGTCGCGCTCGAGGACATGCGTTACGCCGACGTCGCCGCGACGCTGGACATCCCGATCGGCACCGTGATGTCCCGCCTCGCACGGGGCCGCGAACGCCTGCGCCAGATCCTCGACCATGACCACCACGCCCACCCTGTTCAGCTGAAGATAGTGCGATGACTGCCAGCCCTGTCCCGACTTCCGACCTCCACGCCTATATCGACGGCGAGCTTCCGGCGGCGCGTCACGCCGAGCTGGCGGCATGGCTGAACGAACACCCCGAGGAACAGGCACGCGCCGACGCCTACCGGAAGCAGAAAGATGCGCTGCGGCAACTGTTCGACCCCGTGCTCGACGAGCCGCTGCCGGACCGCCTGACGGCGCTGGCCAGCGAGCCAACGCCGCCGGCGCGGCCCATGCACCGGCCGCGCCCGAGCCTGTTCCTGCAACGCCTTGCCGCCGGACTGGCCATCGCCTTCGTGAGCGGCGCGAGTGGCTGGCTGGCGCATGATCTGGTCCGTCCGCCGGTGACACTGGCGCAACGTTCGCCGCTGCCGCGTCAGGCCGCGATCGCCCACGCCGTGTTCAGTCCCGACGTGCGGCGGCCGGTCGAGATCAGCGCCGAGCACGAAGATCAACTGATTACCTGGCTGTCCAAGCGGCTTGGCGCGCCGATCCGTCCGCCACGCCTGGGCCGGCTGGGTTACGAACTGATCGGCGGACGCCTGTTACCGGGCGACAACGGACCGGTGGCGCAATTCATGTATCAGGATGCGGGCGGCGAACGACTGACGCTGTATGTCGGCACGGAAAACACGAACAACCGTAACACCGCCTTCCGCTTCGCGCAGGAAGGCCCGGTCAATGTGTTTTACTGGATCGACGGCAAGTTCGGCTATGCGATTTCCGCCGGCATGCCGAAGGATGCGCTGGCGCGGGTGGCGACGGCGGTTTATGACGAATTCCAGCACGACTAGCCCCTCGTCGGGAAGCGCCCGGCCACACCGGCATGGCGCCTTACGCAATCGTACTGACGGTACTTCCCGTGGCAGCCGCTTCCAGCACCGCATCGACGACACGCAGATTCTGCAGGCCGTCGCGCGCACTGACCAGCGGCTCGCACTCCCCGCGGATGACCGCGGCAAAGTGTTCGATCTGCTCCGCCAGCGGATCCTTGCGCTGAACGTCCAGCGCACCGCACTCGAATGGCTTGTACCATGAGCGGTCTTCCGCCCTGGAATAGTATTTGAGGCGCATCGTCGGGATGGAGATGGAACCGAAGGCGCCGACGACCGTGTAGCAGTCTTCGTCGGGATAGGTCGGATAATCCTTGTTTTCCTGCGAGGTCTGCTCCCAGCTCCTGGCACATCCGGCCGTATCGGACAGCAGAAACGACCCCAGCGCGCCATTCTCGAATTTCAGATTGATGGCAACGGTATCTTCAACCTTGAAGCCGCGCGTCGCATTCGAGCTGAATGCCTGGACGGCGACGATTTCCCCGACCAGTGCGCGCAGATTGCCGATCTCGTGAATGAGATTGAGCAGGATCGGTCCGCCGCCTGGCTCGCGGCGCCATGCGTTGGGACCGTCGTAATAGCCCTCGCTGTCGGGCTTGTAGAAGACCGCGCTGCCCATGACACCGACAATCCGGCCGAGGAGTCCCGACTGGATGACCTTGGTCGCGTGCTGCAGGATCGGGCTGTGGAGCCGGTGATGGCCCACCAGGATCTTGACCCCGGCCGCCTCGGCGGCCTCGCAAAGCCGAATTCCGGCCGACAGCGTATGCGCAATGGGTTTTTCCACCAGCGTCGGGATGCCGGCCCTGACGCATTCCATCGCCTGATCGGCATGGAGCTGGTTCGGTGTCGCCAGGATGATGCCGTCGGGCCGGTCAGCCGCCAGCATCGCGGCGATCGACGCATGGATGCTGACGCCCGAACCCCGCACGATGTCCGCAAACCTGGCCGGCGGAGAAGGATCGACGATCGACGCCAGCCGACAGGTCTTGCTCCTGTTGATTTCCTCGATATGACGATGGCCAATGAGCCCGGCCCCGGCGACGGCGATTCTGACTGTGTTCACTGCACCAAGCCTCGAAGATGGAAATCACGCGCGATAACGCGGCCCGGGCCTCCGTTGCGCGGATCTATTGACGGCGACCCAGAAGGAACCATGGCACCCGGCGGTGCCATGGACAAACAGGCGGTCCTTTGCGCAAACGTCCCGACTACTTCTTTCGTCCCTTCTCCAGCTCGGACTGCAGTTGCTGAACCAGTTCCGGCCCGACGTTGGCGGCGAACTTGTCAATGACCGGCTTGATCTTGGCGCGGATCTTGGCGGTTTCTTCCGGCGGCAGCACGCTGACCTGCATGCTCTTCTTGAGGTTGGTCAGCGACTGGTCCGCCAGCGTGCGGGCGTTTTCGCGCTGCCACTTGGTCGCTTCCTGCATCGCGGCCATCAGGACGTCCTGCTCGTCCTTGGTCAGGGCGTCCCATTTCTTCTTGCTCGCCAGCACCGACTGCGGATTGTAGATGTGGTTGCTGACCGTCAGGAATTTCTGCACTTCGTTGAATTTGCTGGTTTCGATCACCGAGAACGGATTCTCGTGTCCGTCGATGATCTTCTGTTCCATGGCGGTATACACTTCCGTGATCGGCATCGGGATCGCGTTGGCGCCAAGGGCGTTGAAGGTTTCGATGTAGATCGGCGACTGGATCACGCGGATCTTCAGTCCCGCGATGTCGTCGGCCTTGGCGATCGGACGCTTGCTGTTGGTCAGGTTGCGGAAACCAAGCTCCCAGTAGGCGAGGTTAACCAGATTTTTCGCCGGCAGCAGGTCTGCCAGTTTCTTGCCGAATGCGCCGTCAAGAATCGGATCGGCTTCCTTGCCGTTCTCGAACATGAACGGGAAGTCGAAGATTGCGAATTCCTTCACCTGCGATTGCAGGATGCCGGAATTCATCGAGGTGAAATCGATCGTTCCGCCCTGGACCGCCGACAGCACCTGCACGTCGCCGCCGAGCAAGCCGTTCGGGAAAACCTTGATCGTCATCTTGCCGCCGCTCTTTTGCTTCACCAGCTCGGCCCACTTTTCCGCGCCCATGACAGACGGGTGGCCCGGCGCGCCGGCAATCGAAATCCTGAAGGTGTGCTCGTTGACCTGTGCCTGCACGGTCGAGAAGAGACCGAGGGCGCAGAGAGCGATTGCCGTCTTGCCAAGCAAATTGCCAATTCTCATTTCACTTCCTCCTAATCAAGTTAGCCTCTAATCGGAGAGACTTTCCGTACAGAAATCGTCGCGGCGCCGGCCTCATCCCATCAGCATTCGCATCGGGACCAGCACCAGCTCGGGGAACACGATCAGCAGCGTCATCACCACCAGTTGCGCGACCATGAACGGCAAGACACCGACAATGACGTTGTCCATGGTGACCCGGGTCACGCCGCAGACGACGTTGAGCGTCGTGCCGACTGGCGGTGTCACAAGACCGATCGCGTTGTTGATGATGAAGACGACGCCGAAATAGATCGGGTCGATGCCGGCGGCAACGATGACCGGCACCAGCACCGGCGTGAGGATCAGGATGGTCGGCGTCATGTCGAGCGCCGTGCCGATGATGACGACCAGGATGTTCACCGCGATCATCAGCAGGATCTTGCTGCCCATGAACGGACGCAGGATTTCGACGACCTGCTGCGGAATCTCGGCGATGGCAATCAGCCACGCCGAGACCAGCGCGGCGGCGACCAGGAACATGACGATTGCGGCCGTCTGTCCGGCTTGCGCGAGCACCCCGTAAAGCTGCGACCACTTCAATTCCTTGTAGATGAACATGGCCACGAACAGCGCATAGGCGGAGCACACGACGCCGGCTTCGGTCGGCGTGAAGATGCCGAATTTCAGGCCGAACACGAGGATGCCCGGCATCACCAGCGCCCAGAGACCTTCCCGGATGGCCTTGGCGATTTCCTTGCCCGAGGCTTTCGGCGGCACCTCGAAATCGGCATTGCGGGCAATCCACCACCAGGCGATGGTGATTCCGATGGCGATCATCAATCCCGGCACGATCGCCGCCATGAACAGCTTGGTAATCGACAGCCCGCCCGTGACCCCGAACAGGATCAGGTTCGGCGAGGGCGGCACCATCGGTCCGATGATGCTGCCGGACGCGATGAGCCCGGCCGATTTCTCCGGGTTGTAGCCGGACTTGACCATCATCGGAAACAGCAACGCGGACATCGCCGCCGCATCGGCGGCGGCCGAGCCGGACAGCGACGCCAGGATGCACGACGCCAGGATGACGACATAGCCAAGCCCGCCCCGGATGTGACCGACCAGCGTCATCGCCACGTGGATGATTCGCCGCGATAGTCCGCCGGCATTCATCGTCGTTCCGGCGAGCATGAAGAACGGGATGGCCATCAGCGGAAAGCTGTCGGCGCCGTTGATCAGGTTCTGCGCGATGATCTGGGTATCGAACATGCTCAGGTGCGCCATGAGCGCGACGCCGCACGCGATCAGGGCGAATGCGATCGGCATCCCGAGGGCCATCGCCCCGAGCAGCGAGAAAGTGAAGATGGCTATGGTCATGGCGTCTCCCGCTTCAGGTCATGATTGGCGGCGAGCGCGTTCTTTTCGCGCTCCATTTCGCGTTGCAGCTCTTCCAGCTTGCCGTCCTCGAGATCCTCCTGCGATTCCTTGACACCGATGAGCTGGTGTTCCTGCAGTTGGCCGGTCAGCATCAGGTACAGGTCGTAGATCAGGATCAGCGCCGCCGGTACGCTGAAGAACAGGCCGACGCCGTAGTAGAAGCCGGAGGAGAGCCCGGACGCCGGCGCCTCGACGCCAAGGTTGATGACGGTCTGTTTCCAGCTGCCATCGGCGAAGAGATAGACGCAGTAAATCATGATGAGATGGCTCAGCACGAAGCAGAGCTTCTTGCCCGCCACCGGCAGACGCGAGACAACGGTGTCCATGCCAAGATGCGAGTGTTCGCGCATCGCGATGACCGCCCCGGTGAAGGTGAGCCAGACGAAGCCCCAGCGCGCGAGTTCTTCCGACACGGTGATTCCCGAGTTGAACCCGTAACGCAGGATCACGTTGCCAAGCACCAGAACGACCATCGATCCGATGAAAAACACGACCAGAAACTTCAGTCCCCTGAAGTACAAATCGATGAGATATGCCATACCCCCTCCTGCTGAACAAAGTGCCGGCGACGCTGCTGTCCGGCTTCCCGTTTTTCGAGCCACGCCGTCGCCGTTCACGTCGATCAATACGAAATGCGCGCCACCGACTTCAGTTCGTCGGGCGTTGCCGTGCCAAAGCCGAAGAATTCGAGATAGGCAGGAATCATCTCGAACAGCATCTCGGTCCCGAGCACGTAGCGACAGCCCTTGGCGCGGGCGATTTCCAGCAGTGGCGTGATCTCCTTCTTCATGACCACCTCGCCGACAAAGGTCGCCGGCGAGAGATTGCTCAGGTCGAAGGGCAGCGGGTCATCGTCCTTCATGCCAAGCGGCGACCCGTTGACGATGAGGTCGTAGCCGGCAACGTCGGTGCTGAACACGACCTGCGTATCGATCTGCGGATAGTGTTCCCGCAAACGGGCTGCCAGATTGACGGCGGCATCGCTACGGGTCTTGTACACCGAGATCGCGCGAATACCCGCGGCAGCCAGCGACGCGGCGATGGCCGAGCCGACGCCGCCGGCCCCGACCAGCAACACCTTCGCGCCTTCGCACCGGAAGCCGTTGCGCTGGATGCCGCGGACGAACCCGGCACCGTCGAACATGTCGCCGAGCAGGGTCCCGTCGGGACGTTTGAGAATGGCGTTGCAAGCGCCGGCGATCCTGGCCGTTGTCGAGATTTCATCGACCAGGCCGACCGTGCTCACCTTGTGCGGCATGGTGATCAAGGCGCCATGCACGTTGCTCATCCTGAAGATCGATGCCAACGACGCCGGATAGTCTTTCGCCTCGACGCCCATCGGTACGACCATGGCATCAATGCCGTGTTTGTCGAACCACGGGTTGTAGATCAACGGTGCCTTGAACGCATGGGTCGGGAAACCGATGTGGGCGATCAGGGTGGTTTTTCCGCTCAGCATTACGACTCTCCTCAGGCGGCGCCATGACGCTTGGATTGCGGCGACGAGGGAAGATGCTCCCTGACGTATTTCTTCGCCGATTCGAGACAGCGGAACGCATGTTCGGCAAAGCCGAATTCCTGGGCGCGGGCAAGATGCGGCAATTCGATCGAAATGATCGATGACGGGATGCGCCTGAGAATATCCGCGATGTCGATGCCGCCTTCGCCGACATAGAGGCGCTCACCGCGCATGATGCGGATGAATTCGTCGCGATCGGTGGGAATCTCTGCCTGGGCGTCGCACAGATGGGCGAAGTGGAACCATTCGCGCGGCAAACGATCGAGATCCTCCGGATTGTCATGGGAGCGATGGAAGTGGTGCATGTCGATCATCAATCCCGCATTCGACCGATTCACATCGCGCAACATCTTGGCCGCGCCGGCGAGATTGTTGATGCCGGCAATCGGAACGAACTCCAGGTCAACCGTAAAGCCGAAGGGCTTCGCCAGATCGCAGACCTCCGCGAATTTCTCCGTGGCGTAATCGAGATTCGTCGTCCACACGCTCGACAGCACCGCCTTGGCACCAAGTTCGGCCGCGACTTCCATGGCCGGCAGGTACTTCGTCGGATGCATGTCGTCATAGATGCGGGCCAGTTCGATGTCATGGACCCTGATGCCGGTCGATGCCATCGCACGCTTCGTCTGGCGCAACATCTCGGGGTTATCCGCCAGTGCGTAATTGGGTTCCCCCGGCAATCCCATATAGATGAGGCGGGGACTGAAGAAGTCGTAGCCGGCACGGGCGGCAACATAGGCCAGCTCCGGCGGCGGACAGCCAAGCGCCGTCAGGTGCGCCAGTGAATACTGATAAGCCATATTTCCTCCTGGAGAATACGTCGTTGGATACCGGTCATCGGAACACGGCGGCCCACGGTGGCGGATCGGATCGCATCGCCGATCGACGATGCGGATTCACGATCGATCACGTTCGCCAATGGCATTTGATGTCATCGCGAGGACAGCTGACAGTTACCGGACCTGACCCTTGAAATTGGTGTATGGGGATACTAGAAGAGCCAAAAATAAAAATGAAATACTCATTTTCTATCCGCTTATAGACGCATTCTATGAGTCGCAATCATCAATTTTTATGCGCAAAAACATGGCCTTGCATCGCCTGTCAAGGCAACCGCAGAGGGCATGCGTTTGTGTAAATGCACCGGCTGGCGGCATCGCCCTGATGCGCACGACGGAGCCGCCGAAACTATGCCATCGTCCTTATATCCGGCATCGCGACGTATCAGCGCGCAGGCGACTTGCCGCTACCGGAATGGCCCATCGTCGGGCACCTTTCGGCGAAACCACGGCGCTTATGCCAGCGCCTCCTGTGCCTGGCGCGCGCTTCGCGACAGATCCTCGACGACGTTGCAAGGAAGCATCCGCCCCCGGACGATTCCGACAACAAAGGAGTCTCCGGGGGTGGCGCGATGCGGCATCAGTCGGTGCTGACGTGGTGCACCGTCTTGCCCGGCGAGAAGACCGTCATGATGTCCCAGTGGCCTTCGGTCGGCGTCGGGATATTCACCATGCGTACGTCGAGCACGACCGGCTTGTTCGCCTTGATCGCCTTCTCCAGTTCGGGCTTGAAGTCTTCGGCGCGCTCGATGCTGATGCCATCGATCCCGTAATTCCGCGCGATGCCGGCGTAATCGGGCGCGTATTCCTCGCCATTGCGGGTGAACAGGGTCCCGAAGGTGGTGTCGTAGTGCGCCTTGATGAGGCCGGCGATCGTACCGAAGGCGTTGTTGTTCATGATGACGACGACAACCGGAACGTTCTCCGCAGCGATCGAGGCCAGCACCGCCGGATTCTGGCCGAAGCCGCCGTCACCGACGACGGCAATGACGGTCTTGTCCGGCGCGCCGATCTTGACGCCCATCGCGCCCGGCACACCAAAGCCCATCGTTGCCAATCCGCCCGGGGTGATGAAGGTGTCGGCGGTATAGAACGAGAACTGCTGCCCGATACCGTTCTTGTTCCAGCCCACGTCAGTCACGATCAGCGCGTCGGCGGGCGCGGCCGCACGCAAATCGGCGAGGATACGCTGCGGGCTCATCGGGAACTGGTTGGTTTCCTCGACCGCCCGATTGGCCTCGCGGAACGCCTGCTTGGCCTGCGCGATCTCCTGCTCCGCTGCCGGGTTCCTGCGCGGCGTCGGATACAGGCGCCGGGCGACCTTGTTCAGCACCGTCAGCGCCTTCTTCAGGTCGGCAACGACGCCGATCTCGACCGGATAATTGCGACCGATTTCGGCCGGGTCGATGTCGATGTGGATCAGCTTGGTCGGCGGGCCGGCAAAGGTAAAATCGGGGTACCAGGAACTGGAGTCGCATTCCTTGAAGCTCGTCCCCATCGCCAGGATGTAGTCGGCACCGCGACATTTGTCGTTGATGAACTTGGTTCCCCAGAAACCGGTCATGCCCATCATCAGCGGATTGGTATCCGGCAGGGTCGCCTTGCCCATCAGCGTGCAGCTGACGGGAATGCCCATGTGATTGACGAAGGCTTCGAATTCCCTGGTTGCGCAGGCCCCCTTGACGCCGCCGCCGACGTGGATGACCGGATTCTTCGCCGCCGCGATCTCCCTGATGACGCGTTCGGCCAGTTCCTCGTCGATCGACGGCTTCTCAAGCTTGCGCGTATTGCATTTCACCCGGCTGAACAGGGATTCCTCGACATGGGCCGAGAACATGTCCATCGGCACGTCGATCAGTACCGGTCCGGGTCGCCCCGACTCGGCCATGGTGAAGGCCTTTTCGAGGATTTCCGGGAACAGTTCGGCGCGATCGACACGCCATACGCGCTTGACGAACGGCCGGAAAATCTCGCTCTGCGCGCCGTCCGCGTGCAGATTGACCTCCTGGTGCGGATGCTTGCCAAAGTAATATGACTGGACATCGCCGGCGATGACCACCATCGGAATCGAGTCGAGCGCAGCCGTGGCGACGCCGGTCACGTTATTGGTGATGCCCGGGCCGAGCGTGCTCAGCACGACCGACGCCTTCTTCGTCACCCGTGCATAGCCGTCGGCGGCATGGGACGCGATCTGTTCGTGGCGGACATTGACGAACTTGATCCTGTCGCTCTTGGCCAGCTCCGCCAGAAAGGCGATGTTCGTGTGGCCGCACATCCCGAAAATGTACTCAATGCCACGATCCTCAAGATACTTGACGATCTGTTCCGACATGTTCTTCTTCATTGCAATCTCTCCTGAATGCCAAAAATATTCCTGCTGTTCAATCTGCTGAGGCGAACCTATTTCTTCTTCGCCGCCACCTGCTCGGCGGCGGCGACGATACTGGGGACATCCATGTGGTGCTTGGCGTACAAAACCTCGCTCGGCCCGGACTCGCCAAACACATCGGGTATGCCGATGCACTTGACATGGCAAGGATGCTTCTCGGCAAGGAGCTGGGCCACCGCCGCCCCCAGCCCGCCGATCAGCGAGTGATCCTCGATCGTGACGATCGCATTCGTGGCACGGGCGGCTTCCAGCACCGCGTCTTCGTCGAGCGGCTTCAGGGTGCTCATGTCAATGACGCGGGCCTTGATCCCACGCTCCTTGAGGACGCCGGCGGCATCGAGGGCCTTTTGCAGCATGATCCCCGAACTGATCAGGGCAACGTCATCACCGAAATTCAGCACCCGGGTGGCCTTGCCGAGCTCGAACCGGTAGGACTCGTCGTAGATGACCGGCGAGGGATTCCGATGCAGGCGGACGTAGAGCGGACCGTGGAACTTGTGGGCGGCATGGGCAATCGCCTTCGCCGCCACGGCATCGGCCGGCTGGATGATCGTCATGTTGGGGAACGCACGCATGATCGCCACGTCTTCCACGGCCGCGTGCGTTGCGCCGTCCTCGCCAACCTGCAGGCCGGTATGCGTACCGACGACGGTCACGTTGAGATGCGGATAGCAAATGAAGTTGCGCACTTGCTCGCAGCAACGCATGGTCACGAAGACGGCGAAGGTGCAGGCGAAAACCTTGAAGTCTTCCGCCGCCAGTCCCGCAGCGACGTTGATCAGATTCTGCTCGGCAATGCCGATCGAGTATGAACGCGTCGGGAACAGGTCGCCCATCGCTTCGATGCCGCAGGCCTTCGTATCTGCGTTGCAGACCACGAAATCGTCATGCACCTTGGCAATCTCGAGCATTTCCTTGCCAAAAACAAATCGTGTCGCTTCCATTATCTTGCCGCTCCTTCGATTTCATTCAGTGCCAACCCCAGTTCCTTGTCGCTCGGTGCCGCGCCATGCCATTTGATGACGTCTTCCATGAACGAAACGCCCTTGCCCTTGACGGTAGCGGCCAGAATGGCGACCGGACCGTCAATCGATTTGGCATAGTTCAGGGTGTCGAGCACTTCCGCCATGTCGTGGCCGTCGATCTCCAGGACCTTCCAGCCGAACGAACGCCACTTGTCGGCGAGCGGTTCGATCTTCATGACCTTGTCGGTGGTATCGAGGATTTGCAGGCGATTGACGTCGACGATGGCGACAAGATTTCCGAGCGCATGGTGCGCGCCGCACATGGCCGCTTCCCACACCGAACCCTCCTGGCATTCCCCGTCGCCAAGCAGGACGAAGATTTTGTGGCTGTCACCGCGAACCTTGGCGGCGATCGCCATGCCCACCGCGCATCCGATGCCATTGCCCAGGGAGCCGGCGCTCATCTCCACGCCCGGGCACTTGTGCATGTCCGGATGCCCCTGTAGCTTGCTGCCGAATTTTCGCAAGGTGCCGAGATCCTCGACGTCAATGAATCCGCGCCGGGCCAGGACCGCATAGAGAACCGGACAGCAATGGCCTTTCGACAGGACGAAACGGTCCCGCCCTTTCCATTTGGGATTTTCGGGATCGAGGTTCAAGACGTTGAAATACAACGCGGTCATGATATCGGCTGCCGACAGGCTGCCGCCCGGATGACCTGATCCCGCCGCATGGACCATCTTGACGATGTCCTGGCGGATGATGCGTGCCATCTCCTTCAGTTCTGGCACATCGAGTTTCTTGAAGTCGACCATCTTTCTTCTCTCTTCACAGAATTGCGTGGAATGCGGGGATACGCGCGCTTCGACGATTACGCCTTGCACATGTCCTTGACGGTGTCGATCACCAGGTCCAGACCGCTGTAGAAGCTGCACAGCACTGGTGTTTTGACGTCCTTGAGGTCGGGCAGGAGCGCCCGCATGCTGACCTGAGCCATCACGATCGCATCGAAGCCGGCAGCATCGAGGCGGCGAATGCTCTCGATCAGGATGGCGTTATGACGTTTGCTGTCTCCGGCGGCGAGCGCCTCCCAGGCGGGCTGATCGAGATATTCGGTGAACCGGATGTCGCGCCCGCGCTCCTGACCATAGCGCTGGATGGCGCGACGGCTGGGGCCGAGCGTCGTCGGCAGGGTCGCGATGAGGGCGATGTTGTCGCCAAGATCCGCAGCCCGCCGGGCCATCGGGTCATCGATCTTGATCACCGGCACGGAGACGACTTTTGCGTAGATGTCGGCGACTTCGCCCACCGTCGAGCAGGAGTTCAGAATCAGATCGGCGCCCATCGCCTCGGCCGCCATCGCGTACAATGTCATGCGCCGGATGACCGGCTGTGTCGGCTTGCCGGCCTTCCGGATTTCAGGCAGGAGGGAACTGTCGGTAATGAAGTCCACCGTGATTCCCGGCAAACGCTCCTCAAGATACGCGATCGTGTCTTCCCTTTTGGCGAAACTGGTCTGCAGGACAGTGATGCGCTTCTCGTATTTCATCAATTTTCTCCGCTCTACTCATCGTCGGTCAGGTGGCGTTTTTAGAGTAAAGACATGCGGCGACAAAATGAAATACTCAATTTTTATGCGCTCATAGAGACAGTCTATAGCGCCATAAGTCGCTTTTTTTCAATGGCTTGAGCCATTGTTACGACCACCATAGATTGCATATGGCATAGACGCGGACGTGCCGGATGACAGCCTGTGCGAGCATCGCCCGGAGGGGAAATACCGGATTTCCATCGGCTGGAGGAGATTGATACGCAGGCGCGGCGAAAACCGTCGTCGCCGACGATCTGAAACGCTTACGCCGGTTTTCTCAGGAAGAGTTCGCTGCAGATCCCGCGTAGCCAGCGATTGGCCGCATCGCGATGGTACCTGGCGTGCCAGTGCTGCTTCACGGTGAATTTTTCGATCGGGAACGGGCAGTCGAAAACCTGGAGACCGTTGGCATGAGCGAGCGTTTCCCCGATATGGCGCGGCAGGGTTACCAGCAGGTCTGTACTGGAAATGACGGCGGGAAGCCCGAGGAACCCGGGCAAATCGAGTGCGACCTCGCGGTCGATCTGCAGCTTGCTGATGGCCGCGTTCAACAGGCGATGCCCGGTTCCGGAAACGATGCCGACATGCGCTTCCCTGAGGTAGTTCTTCATCGTCAATCGGGTCTTGATCCTCGGGTGGTCATGGCGGGCGAGGCACACCCAATCCTGTTCGAACAGGCTCTGCTGATAGAAACCCTGACCGAGTTCCGGGATGAGGCCGATGGCGATGTCGGCTTCGCCGGATTCCAGCAGGCGCGGGACCTGCGCGTCGATCCGGACGACCCCGAGCTGCACCTTCGGCGCGACGATCCTGACGCGCGCCAGTATCTGCGGCAACAGCGTGACGTGGCTGGCATCGCTCATGCAGATCCGGAAATGGCGCGGCTCGCGGTTCGGATCGAAGGTCGGCTCCCAGCTCGAAAAATGCCTCAAGCATTCGAGCGCTTCCCTTGCCGTGGAGATCAGTTCATCGGCAGCCGGTGTCGGCTCCATCCCGGTGGCCGTGCGAACGAACAGCGGGTCCTTGAGGTGCCGCCGCAATCGATTGAGCTGGTTGCTGACGGTCGGCTGAGCCATGCCGAGACGTTCGGCCGCACGCGTAACGCTGCGGGTTGCGTACAAGGACTCGAAGAGCTGAAGCGCCTGGCTATCCAGGAGTTCCGATGAGCGGATGGGCTTCTTCATTATTTATTTATCGAATGATCCGTATTCAGAGTATTGCATGTACATAATTTGTTGCAAGCATTAAATTGTGCGTGAACTTGCCGCGCGATGCCCTTACCGGCGCCGCCGAATACGGTCTTACCTCCGTGCCGACATTGCTCCGGCAGTGCCGGTGCATTATCGCCAACCATGGGAGCTGCCCTTCCCTGGTTGGCATTTTTCTATGCGCCGCCGGCGCGAAGGATATTCCTTTCCCCGGCACGCCGTCCGCGCTTATCGGCGATACGCGGCAGTGCGTCGCCGATATTCCCCATACGAATAGTTCCTATTCCACTTATACGATAGACAGGATTTTGTTCAACCACTACGTTGGAGATTTTTGGCTCGGGGCGCGCCCGCCGAACGCCGGATGTCGATGCGGGTCGCAGGCCGGAATGCGTCACCCGATCGACGGCATCCGCCCGGACGCCGGACATGCCAGACCCAACAGCAACTGTCATTCGGAAGGAATGCGTCGATGACCCTGCAACAACTCAAGTGCTTTCTGGCGATGGCGGAAGTGCTGCACTACACCAAGGCTGCCAACCAACTCTACATTTCTCAGCCCAGTCTCAGCTACGCCATTTCGGAACTCGAAAAGGAATTGGGCGTTCCCTTCTTCGAGCGGCAGGGCAACCATACCTTGATCACCAAGTACGGCGAGAGCTTCCTTCCCTATGTCAAACAGATCTTCTCGACATTGAATGAAGCCAAGGCGCATCTCTACGAAATGCTCGATGCATCGACAGGCAAGGTCAATCTCGGCTACATCTACAGCATCAGTTTCGATTATGTTCCGAGAATGCTGGAGCTGTTCTATGCCGACCAGGGCAACAGCCAGATCACTTTCGAATTTTTCCAGGGCCTGCACTACACGCTGATAGAAAAGCTCAAGTCGGGAAGTGTCGACCTGTTGCTGTCAGCCAATCCGGACGATCGGACCATCGAAGGGGTTCCCGTGTACAAACAGGAACTGTTCGTGATCGTTCCGGAGGGGCATCGCCTGGCCGACAAGGAGGTCGTCAGCCTCAATGACGTCAAGGGCGAACCGCTGATCAGCCTGAGCAAGACGAGCGATATTCGCAATCATCTCGTCAAGTGCTTCGAAAAGATCGGCGCCAAACCGCTTATCGCGGGAGAGGTGGCCGAGTGCATCGGCATGTCGGCGCTGGTCCGTGCCAATCTCGGCATCGCCATCACCCCCTTGTCGCCGACCTTCGAAGGCGGAAAACTGAAGGTGCTGCGATTCCGTGAAGAGGAGCGCGAGACGATGCATCGCGACATCCATCTCTTGTGGATGAAGGATCATCAGCTGGAACCGTCTGTCAAGCGATTCCGTGACTTCATCATCGACCAATCGAACCGGCTGTAAGACGCCGGTTCCGCTGTCAGGCGACGTGGCGCCGAGGCGATCGCCTGAACAAACCCGGCGGCAATGAAGCGCCCGGGCATTCCCGTCGGCTTTTCGGCAGCCGACCGACTAGGCGTTGCGGGAGGCGTCCAGCAACGTCAGTGACAGTGACGGGCCGAAGCGATGCTGTGAGCATAGACTCCCGTCCTGCTGGCGCAATCGGCCATTGCGTCATTCTTTTGTCTGCTGACGTCGAAAAAAATGACGCTGGCGACTCGCCGTCCAGGTCGCTACAATGATCCTCGATCCAATCCGGGAGACCTCGCAAGCTCCCGGGACAGCAGGATTTTTACAGGCTCCACGCTACCGGATAACGCATTCACAACGCCATGTCGACCAATCGTCATCAGCTGATCCGTGCATTGTTCGGCCAATACATCGAGATGTATGCGTCGCGGGACGATCGACTCACCGAATTCTTCAGCGAGAACTTCAGCGGCTACACCGGTGGCGGCAATTTCCTGGTCAAGGACCGGCAAGAGTGGGTGCGGATCACGCGTCAGGATTTCGCCCAGGTGAAAGACCGTATCCGCATTGAAATGCTGGACATCTCGACCCAGGACCTCAGCGATGACGTTGTCGTGGTGACGGGGTTCTTCCGGATTCATCTGCCCATACCGGACCATATCCTGTCCCGGGAGACGGCGCGACTGGTACTGATTTTCCGGCTTGAGGGCGCGCAATGGATGATCGTGCATAGCGGCATCTCCATTCCCTACCACCTTGTCCAGGACGGAGAAGTCTATCCCCTGCATGGATTGCAGGAACGCAACGATGCCCTTCAGTCGCTGGTCGAAGAACGAACACGCGAACTGGCAGAAGCCAACCGCAAGCTGGAACTGCTGAGCAACACCGACGGACTGACCGGAATCGCCAACCGCCGCAGCTTCGACCTCGTCCTCAGGCAGGAATGGAATCGCGCGCAGCGTTCCGCCACACCGCTCGCCATGATCCTGCTCGATGTCGATCATTTCAAGCGCTTCAACGACCACTACGGTCATCTGGCGGGCGATGATTGCCTGCGCTCCCTTGCCCGGGTATTGGTCAGCTCGGTTCGGCGTTCGGGGGAACTTGTCGCACGCTATGGCGGCGAGGAATTCGTCGTGCTGATGCCCGATACCGACCAGGATGCCGCACTCGAAGTCGCCCGGCGCATTCAGGAGGCGGTCTGGTCGCTGGCGCTGCCGCATGACGAAACGGCGCCCGGCATCGTCACTTTCAGCCTCGGCGTTGCGTGTCTCGTGCCGAGCGACCGCTACGTCGCGGACAACTTGCTGCGACAGGCGGATGTGGCGCTCTACCGGGCCAAGGAGCGGGGTCGCAACCGGATCGAACTGGCAGCGGACTGATCCGGAATCACATGCAAAGCATCCGGTCCTGGAAGACCGTTTTCATGACCAGCGTGGAAATGAGGCGGCGGACGTTGGGAAGCGACGAGAGCTGGTCGTCGTAGAGCTTCTGGAACGCGTTCAAATCGCTGGTGGTCACCTGAAGCAGATAATCCGGCTCGCCGAAAAGCCGCTTCGCGTCGACGATTTGCGGGATGTCGACGACAGCGCGCTCAAATGCCTCCACCGCCGTCCGGTCTCCCTCCCGCAGCGTCACGAACACAATGGCTGAAAACTTCAGCCCGAGCGCTGCGGAATCCAGCTGCGCGCGATAGCCCTTGATCACCCCTTCCTGTTCGAGCGTCCGCACGCGGCGGTGGCACGGGGAAAGGCTGAGCCCGACCCGATCCGCCAGTTCCGTGACAGAAAGTCGGCCATCCGCTTGAAGCTCGGCAAGAATTTTTCTATCTATCTTGTCAATTTCCATTTTTCTTCCAATTCATGACGAATATCGGGAAGGATTTGGAAGCACATTCTACAGCTAAAAGCATATTCTTTTCATACGCCAGACACATCGATGCTTCCCGCGCTTCTGCACCCGGAACGTCGACGCGACGGGCGAACCAGGCAAGCGCCAGACAGGATCAATCGGGAGAATATCCATGAGCGAGAATACATTTTCCATCGACCGTCACCAGGCCGTTCTGCTGCCACCGCAACGCCCCTTGACCGTGATTTCCGGGGAAAGCCCGGTCTGGATCACCCAGACCGGCGATCCACGCGATTACATCGTGAGACACGGCGAATCCGTCGCGTTTTCCGGCACCGGAGCGCTGATTGCCCAAGCCTTGTCGCAAGACGCGCAATTCCTCGTCAGAACGCCGAACACCCCCCTCAGCTAGACGGATGTGCGCCGGCTGGCGCGCCGCACGATTGCGTCATAAAACGCGACCGGGCGACAGCGGGGAAAGACGAGGCGCTTACCCGTAGCGCCGGGCAGCCTCGATCGCGAGTCCGGCGCCGATGCTTCCGAACAGGTCGCCCTCGACCGGGCGCGCCTGCGGCAGCATGGCGGCGATCCGGCGGCGCAGTTGCGGCACGCCGCTGGCGCCGCCGGTGAAGAAGATCGTATCGATGCGTTCCGGCGCAACGCCGGCATCGCGCAGGAGTTCGGCAAGCTTCGTTTCGATCTTGCCAACCAGACCGGTCGTTGCCGCGTCGAATTCCTCGCGGGTCAGCCGCTGCTGCAGGCCGGTCTCGATGCGATCCAATGCCAGCGTCGTATACTCGTGATCCGACAAAGCGATCTTTGCCTGTTCCACCTCGTTGGCCAGCCAGTGGCCGGCACGCTTCTCGATCAGCGTGAGCAGGCGTCCGGTTTTCTCCGGCGCCTGCGAATCCAGCGCAAAGCGCTTCTGCTCGGTCAATACCCGGTAGGTGTAGGCCGCGTTGATGCTGTGCCAGGTGGCGAGGTCGTAATAGATGCGGGACGGGATTTCGCGCCGGCTTTTCAGCAAACTGCGGAAACCGAACAGCGGCATGACGCTGGCAAGGCTGAAGAGGCGATCGAAGTCGGTTCCTCCGATATGCACGCCGCCGTTGGCCAGCAGATCCTCGCGGCGATCGGCCTGCGCCGCGCGTTGCGGCGAGAGGCGGACGAGCGAAAAGTCCGAGGTGCCGCCGCCGATATCGACGACGAGCACCAGCTCCTCGCGACCAATCCCGGTTTCATAATGAAAGGCCGCGGCGATCGGCTCGTACTGGAAACTCACCTCCTTGAAACCGACGCTCCGGGCGATCTCGGCCAGCGTCGTTTCCGCCATCCGGTCGGCCGCCGGATCGTCGTCGACGAAATACACCGGACGCCCCAGCACCACGTGTTCGAAAGCGCGCCCGCCCTGCGCGTCGGCCCGCCGCTTGAGTTCACCGATGAACTGACTGAGCAGGTCGCGGAACAGCAGCGAACGGCCATGCACCTCGGTTCTTCCGTCGAGGAGGCGGCTGCCGAGCAGGCTTTTCATCGACCGCATCAGGCGACCGTCATAACCCGACAGATACTCCTGCAGCGCGGCACGGCCAAAGTAGGTACGACCATCGTCGGCATTGAAGAACACCACCGAGGGCAGCGTCACCTTGTCCTCTTCCAGCGGCAGCAGGGTTTCCCGCCCCGGCCTGACGCAGCCGACGGTGGAATTGGAGGTGCCGAAATCGAGACCGCAGGCGCGGACAGAGGAAACGTGGGGCATGAAAAAAACGGGGGGATATGCAGCGGGGCGGCGATGCTACGCGAGCCGGCGGCACTTGTCCAGACCGACTGTCATTCGCTTGCGGTGGGGAACGCCGCCGCTCTCGCCACTGAATCTGCTTTTTCCTCTGGAGAGCCTGCGTCCGCGTCTTCGTCGATTACCGGGGCGAGAAGGCCTGGGAAATCTGTGGCCCAGCCTGAGTCCGGTCGACGGTCAGAGCAAACCTCCTCCGCACGGTGCACAAAGCAGGATACTTCGCCACCACCGCGACGGTACCGGAACGCCCCCGCCCTCCGTCAATGGAAAAGACATATCCGCGGCGGGCAATTTTCAGGAGATGCACTACGCTGAGGACGTACGCATTCTTCCGGTAGCGCCAAGCCTTCCGCCCCACTCGGCCCGCCTCGGAACCGGCACCGCGGGACATTAGCCAAGCTGCTGATATAACGCGGGAATTATCGCCGGAGTTGCGTGTCTTACACCTTTTCGCCAGGACTCATCCGGGCAATCCGCAAGCCTGCCCGAATAGCTTCGAAGGAGGCCCTATGCGCAAGCACAGCACGATCAAGCAACGACTGGCGCTTCTCGTCGCAGCCCCGCTTGTTTCTCTGACAATACTTGCCGGCATCCTGATCGCCGATAGCTACTCGGGATATCACAGCGCGACCGGCATGCTGGCGATGCTCAAGCTGGCCGTCGCGTCGGGCAACGCCATTCATGCACTGCAGATCGAGCGCGGCGCCACCGCGGGATTCATCCAATCCAGGGGAACGAAGTTCGCTGACGTACTGCCCGGCATTCGAACCAGGACGGACGAACAGATTTCCGCATTCGTCTCGGAAGCCGGCAACGTCAGCCAGCGCGCAGGCAAGTCGCTTGAGGCCACGACACAATCGGTACAGGAAGGACTGAAGAACATTCCGAAGCTGCGTGAACGGACCGGGCGGCACGAAATCTCGGTCCCGGAACATGTGACGGCATATACCAACGCAATCACCGGTTTGATTACCGTGATCGCTTCCGGGAACCAGATAAATACCGATGCCGACATTGGCCGCGAACTGCTCGCCTATCTTTCCTTCGTGCAGGCCAAGGAACAGGCCGGCCAGGAGCGTGCGCTGACGACCGCGGCCTTCGCCGGCGACTCCATATCTCCCGAGTTGTTCCGGCAGATACTCGAACGACATTTCCGGCAGGAAGCCTTCCTCGATGTCTTCCGGTCAACCGGCGGGCAGGAGGCAAAGCAGGCGTTCACTGCTGTACTCGAAACTCCCGCCGCCCGCGACGTTCTGGCGATGCGCCGGGGGCTCTACGACAAGGCGCAGGAATCCGGCGCGAAGGTCGATCCGCAAGTCTGGTTCAAGACCATCACCGAAAAAATCGACGCGATGCTCGGCGTCGAAAGCATGATTGCAAGAAGCATCGAAAGCCGGGCGGCCGATATTGTCACGACACGTCGCAATCACCTCATCGGCTATGTCGTGCTCTCGATCGCCGCTCTCGGCATGATGCTGGCGGTATCGGCGTGGGTTTCGATCAGCATCAGCCGTCCTTTGAAGGACGAGATCCGTGTCGCCGAACATGCCGTCAAGGAAAACGATTTTTCCGACAGCGTGCCCGAAATGGGCCCGGCCGAGGTAGTTCGCGCCGGAAAGGCCTTCAACGACCTCATGAAGGAATTTCGCACCATTATCAACGAGGTGAAGCTCTCCAGCCAAAGCATCACAATGGCCGCGCACGATCTCTCGTCGTCCAGCCAGCTGGTTCAAAGCAGCTCATCCTCCCAGGCAGAGGCCGCCGGATCGGTCGCCGCTTCGGTCGAGGAAGCGTCGACCAGCCTGAGCGAGACCGCAGCCAACGCGAAGGATGCGACCGCCGTGGTCGATCGCGCCAAGCGCGACACCGATTCGGCAATTCACGTCATGCGGGAAGCCGTCGACACGATGAGAACCATCGCCGACCTGATCAGCCGTTCGTCATCGGACGTGGATAGCCTGAGCGTCAGTTCCGAAAAAATCGGCGGCATTGTCAATGTCATCCGCGACATTGCGGACCAGACCAACCTGCTGGCGCTCAATGCCGCGATCGAAGCCGCTCGCGCCGGAGAACAAGGGCGCGGATTCGCCGTCGTCGCCGATGAAGTCAGAAAGCTCGCGGAACGCACCGCCAAGGCGACAGGTGAAATTGGCGCGTTGATCTCGGTCATTCAGCAAGGCATCGTCTGCGCGGTCGCGTCGATGAAGCAGGCGGACATTCGGGCGAGTGAAAGCCTGGCGCTGGTCGGCAACACGGAAGGCGCGCTTGCCAGAATCGGCGACGGATCCCAGCGGGTCGGCGAATGCGTCTTCGCCATTTCCAGCGCATTGGCGCAACTGGACGCGGCGATCCACGACATCGCCCAGCATGTGGAGACGATCGCGCTGATGACGGACGAGAACACCAGGGCATCGGACTCGAATTATGCGACGGCACGGTTGCTCGACGAACTTTCGTCGAACCTCAAGGGGTCGGTCAATCGCTACAGGACAGAAGCATTGACCTGAGAAAAGACGAATAACGATTGAGCATGCCGACGGGCAAATCCGCCTGCGGCGTTTTACCGGCCGGCACCCCGTGGGACGGCCGATTGCCGCTGCTTGCCACCGGGCCCGCGGATCCTTGCGCCACAACCAGCCGCAAGGCAGTCGTCCGGGTTATCCCGGACGACCACCACGACCAAAGAGACGCCTGCAGTCCCGATTGAACGCTTACTTTGCGGTCTTGCCTTTGCGTTGGCCTTGTTTCTGCTGCACCACCCCATGGCTCGCGCCGGATGTGCTCATCCTGTCACTGGCTCGATCCAGGCCCTTGTCGCGATCCATTGAAGCCGGACCGTTCGTGTTTGCCAGCCCGGACTGACTCATGTGACTTGCCGCCCCTCCGCCAGGCGACCCGCCTCCTTTCGCTGCAAGGACGTCGGTTGCGAAGCCCGCCAGAAAACAGGAAAGCACAAAGACAAATGCATTTTTCAGCATGACAACTCCTCCTGGGAAATGTCCGACTTGAAGCCTTGATCGCTTGTCGTCGGTCTTGGCCTGGAGCAAAAGCGGCGCGAGTACGGTAGCGGAACTGGAAGCTCCGAAACCCCACCACGCCTGGCATCATGTCCACGCGCCGCTCCGCAACGGATCGTCCAACCGGAACATGATGTCGAACCCCAAACAACCTTTACGGCATGAACACAGCTCTTTGACCGGATATCCCGGCGAGACGCCTACTTTGCCCGTTCGGGCGGCTCTAGCACCAGTTTCCCGTCCTTTACCGGAATCCGGTTCCCCGGATCGTAGGCAAGCTGGACATGGTCTTCCTTTCCATCCAGTCGATAGCTGACGTCGTAGCCGACGATCTTTTCGGAAACATCGAAGACGGTCTTGCAACGATGCTCGACCGTTGAAACGACATCCTTGTTCTGCATGTCTTTCTGGATCGAATTTCCGGCATATCCGCCTGCGGCCGCGCCGGCGATCGTGGCCACGGTATTACCACCACCTCGTCCGATCTGGCTGCCAACCAGGCCACCGAGCACGCCGCCAATTACTGTTCCGGCGATACGATTCCTGTCCTCCACCGCCGCCCTCTTCTGGACCGGCACGTCCTGGCATTCTTCGCGCGGTGTTCTTACCTTTTCCTTGATGTCCTTGACCGCGAGCACTTCAGCGTAACTCGGTCGCACCAGCGTTTTGTAGCCGACGATGCCGCTTGCACTAAGGGCAACGACCGACACGGCTCCGATTGCAAGCCCCTTGATCATTGAGGTGTCCATGGCAACTCCTTTCCTCATGAATGCGACTGCACGTACTCAATGAATACGTACACCAACACGTGCGAGTTAGATCGCGGGTCCCGTATACCGTTCCGTCAAAAGCGGTACCAATCCGATCCCGAGTGTCCCATTCCCGCCTTGACTTGCCGGCGCGCGACGGCGAGGGAGAGGCGCATCACCATCGGAGCGTTGTCGCACGCTTGACCTGGTTGCGTGGTGACAACGACTCACCGGGTTTTGGCTCCGCTGACTGTTTGTCGCACGGGCGGCCCTTGCCAACATCCGTTCCTCCGCCTCAGCGGTCATTCACGGTCCGTCCAGGCTCTGGCGGAAATGCGCCGGTAATCAGCCGCTTATTCGAAAGCGACGTTGAACGGCAGCTTCTCAATCTGGCGAACTCAAACTTTCGACTGCGGATTCAACCGATCGACGCAACAGATTGACGCAATCGTTCAGCGCTCCGTTTTACAAAAAGAGCTCGTTTATAATTCGCGCGCAACACTGTGCCGAAACTGATACGAACTCTGTCAGATCATCGGCTCAACCAACCGGGCATCTCAGCAATCCATGCGGATAAACGAGACCGCCAACGTAGTAACTTCAGCGACGTAAGGACGGTAGTATGGAGCTTCAACAAAACAGCGAAGAGCTGAAACGCGGCCTAAAAAACCGCCATATCCAGCTCATCGCACTGGGCGGTGCCATTGGTACCGGTCTGTTTCTCGGCATCGCCGACACCATCAAGATGGCGGGACCGGCCGTGCTGCTCGGCTACGCCATCGGCGGCTTCATCGCCTTCCTCATCATGCGCCAACTCGGCGAGATGGCGGTCGAAGAGCCGGTTGCCGGCTCCTTCAGCCACTTTGCCCACAAGTACTGGGGTGAGTCAGCGGGTTTCGCCTCCGGCTGGAACTACTGGGTGCTCTACGTGCTGGTGAGCATGGCCGAGTTGACTGCGGTCGGTATCTACGTGCAGTACTGGTGGCCCGGGATCCCGACCTGGATGTCGGCGGCCTTCTTTTTCGTGATTATCAACGCGATTAATTTGAGCAACGTCAAGGCATTCGGTGAGATGGAGTTCTGGTTCGCCATCATCAAGGTGGTCGCCATCCTCTGCATGATCGGCTTTGGCGGTTACCTGCTGTTCTCCGGCAGTGGCGGTCCCGAGGCCACGATAAGCAACCTCTGGGCTCAGGGCGGCTTCTTCCCCAACGGGTTGGGCGGTCTGGTAATGGCCATGGCCTTCATCATGTTTTCCTTCGGCGGTCTGGAGCTGGTCGGCATCACCGCGGCGGAAGCTGACGATCCCGAGAAGAGCATCCCCAAGGCCACTAACCAGGTGATCTACCGCATCCTCATCTTCTATATTGGCGCCCTGACCGTACTGCTCTCCCTCTACCCCTGGGGCAAGGTGGTGGAAGGAGGCAGCCCCTTCGTGATGATCTTCCATGCCCTGGACAGCGATCTGGTGGCCAACGTGCTGAACCTGGTCGTACTGACCGCCGCGCTCTCCGTCTACAACAGCTGTGTCTACTGCAACAGCCGCATGCTGTTCGGTCTCGCCAAGCAGGGCGACGCCCCCACGGCGCTGCTCAAGACCACCCAAAGCGGAGTTCCCCTGGTGGCACTCAGCATCTCGGCCGCCGCTACCCTGCTGTGCGTGCTGATCAACTACCTGATCCCGGGCAAGGCCTTTGGTCTGCTGATGTCACTGGTGGTCTCAGCCCTGGTCATCAACTGGGCCATGATCAGCCTGGCGCACCTCAAATTCCGCAAGGTCAAGTCCGCCGAGGGGGTGACCACCAAGTTCAAGGCGCTGTGGAGTCCGTTTGGTAACTACCTCTGCCTCGCCTTCATGGCCGCAATCCTGATGATCATGTACATGAACGACAGTACTCGCATCTCGGTCGAGTTGATCCCGGCCTGGCTGGTCGTGCTGGGGCTGGGGTCTCTATTCAAGCAGAAACGTCAGGACCAGGTTGCGACCGATCTGACCTGAGCATGGCCACTCTTTTCACGCACATGCCGGTCAATGATCGGCATTTTTCTTTCTGCCGTCCGAGTCTGATCCAGGACAGAAGGTCGGCAAAAGCCGCCCTTCTGTCCGTGAGTAATTGTGACGGGCAACCGTTTCGCTCAACAAGCGGTCGCCAAACGCCATGCGGCCAGACCGGCAGCATTGGGTCGAGTGCGACTGTAGGCTGGAATGCCAAGCGGTCATTGCCCCCTTCAACATCTGTGCGCCCGTTAACCAGCGCATAGCCGCTCGATTTTGGCCAAAGGCCCAGCGGCAGCAGAAGCCGAGCACGGTCGCCGGCCAAAACTGATCTTGGATGTACGGGGAGAGGTTGGCTGGGGTGAGCGGACGCCTTCTGCACGATCATTTACAGTCCTTGACGCCTTTATCTACGCATCTGCCTTGCCAGATGGGCCATGTGCAATCGAATATCGGCGGAGATCGTCCATTCCTTCCAGTTCCAGTTTTTCCATGATTCGAGTGCAATAGGTTTCAACGGTTCGGTCGCTGACACGTAGAGCCACCGCAATTTCCCGTCGCCGGTAGCCTTTACCGAGCAAATCAAACGCCTGCTTTTCACGATCGCTAAGGAGCGTACTTAAGCTCTTCGCTTTGGGTGCGATCAGATCGGTAGCCAGGTTTAGTGACGCAAGAGGACTCAGGAATTGCTTGCCAGATATTACCGATGCGATTCCGTCCAAAAGAACCGATGCCATCTCACGCTTACAGACATAGCCATCCGCGCCGAGATCAAAAACCTGCTTAACGATGTGGGCGGATTCGTGCATCGAGTAAATAATGCATGGTATTCCGCGCGCTTTTACGACGGGCAGGAAATCCAATCCGCGACTGTCACCCAGAGACAAATCAAGCAACACCAATTCAGGGGTCATCATTTCAAGTTGCCGCAAGGCTTCTTCGAAAGAACTGGCCTCTCCGCAGATTTCATGAGAAGCGGCCTCGAGCATTGCTGAAAGCCCCATGCGAACCGCAGGATGGTCATCAACCAATAGTATTCGAACGCCCATGTCTGTTCATTCCTTGGATAAGCACTTCTGTTGCCCCTTCGTGTGGCAATCACACTCGACAATGCAACAAATTTTCGTTCCGGATGGTCGGACGTCTTCCACACTGAATATCCCTCCGATCAATTGAGAACGGTAGGCCATGATTTTCATTCCAAGCCCTCCGCCAGAGGAAGAGTCGCTATGCATGCGCCCGACTCCGTTATCTTCAATCGTCAGTTTAAGACTCGGGAAATTATCCGCACAATTCAAGTCCACCTTGATCAAGTCAGACTTTGCATGACGCACTGCATTGTTAATTGCCTCCTGAGCTATTCGATATAGCTGTGGCAGATGGCTGTTCGCGCAAATGGCGCACCTGGCAAGGTTCGAGAGCCTGATGTCTATCTTGTGCAGATCCGAAGTGCGGCGGCAAAATTCCTCAAGGAATGAAGCTCTACCGGATTTGTCGACATCGATTGGCCATAGTCCTCGCGACATGTCATACGCACGATTAACGGCACCTTCGAGCAATTCGGACAAACGACGGAGTTGCTTGTGCAATGATTGCTCCTCAGCAGAACAATCCCCCTCCGGCTCTGGAAGCAGGTCCTGCTTGTTGGCAAATATCTTGGTAGCACTGTCCTTGAGCATGCCGCAATACAACTGTGCCGCAACCAAATCCTGGCAAATCCCGTCGTGGAGATCGTGGCTGACATTACGCCTTTCTTCCTCGCTGATTTTAATGATCTCCGATTCGAGCCTTTGCCGTTCCCTTATCTGGGAAACGAGGGTCATATTTTTCTGCTTCAGTCGCCTTGTCATCGTCTTTACGGTAGTCACCGAGCGCGACATTTTCATAATGACCAAGAATTCCTGAGTAGCGACAAAAACGACGAATCCAATAATCTGCAGATATTGTGTTTTGATTATCCTTAGGTCATACAGCATGTCATTGGCGGCGATGACCAACAAAACTGTGAAGCCGGCCAAAATGATGTTTGCGCCCTCTCTTTGATGCTTCCTCGCATCAAGCAATCGGAGGTACGAATATGCAGAAATGAATGCCGTGCAAAGATAAACAAGGGGAAGCGCCTGCAAAAAATCCTTCACGGGAACGATCAGCGAGACGATCGCAATTAAACCGAATATCGCCCAAATGAGCGCATGCGGGCGATGCTTGAACTCGTATGGAAAAGTTGCCTGTAAGAACGAGAAGCAACTCGGAACCACCAGACAAAAGCAGACAAATGTAATGCGGAAAAGACTATCGAGAGAAAGACCGGGGTATGCCGGTTGTATAACCCAGTCGCTTGCACCGCAAGCGACAAAGTTGCCCACGCAGAAAATAATGAACAGGCCCAAGTAGAACGAGATTCGGGTCCCTCGGTGGTAAAGAAAAAAGCAAAAGTTAAACCAGGCACAAGCAGCAAGAAATCCGACAGCGAGGAGTGCGGAATAGCGTCTCGAGACCTGTAAACTGACAATGCTCTCTTCGTCTCCCAGCAGCACGGAACTACCGACTCCCCCCATTGGCAATGCGTAATTCGATACTTCGAGAAGCAGTTCAATCGGACTCCCATCGTTCTTGATGCGCGCCGTTGCGACGAATACATGCGGCGATCTCTGTTGATCGGGTCCCATCGAGCCTTCCGCACTGACCAACTCGCGATTTATCCATAGCCGATGCGCGGATCGCACGTCCTTGAGCAATATGGAGAGGACAGGTACATCACCGGGGGGCAGAATCGTCAGCCGGTAAGTCCCCACCCCGTAAGCGCAGTGAGGTGGTGTGCATATCGGACTGTCGCGCCATAGCGCAGGGACTTGGATAAAACGCCTCTGATCAGAGGGGATGAAACTGGTGAAATTGCCATTGGATGCGATTTTGTCGGGATAGAACTCCCACTGACCATCAAGTTCAGTACTGAATTTCCCCTGACGACTCGCAGCTGAAAGATCAATCAATCCGGCATCGACGCGTGGTTCACCGTTCAATCGCCCGCAATAGGCAAAAATGAATCCGATACAGAGCCACAGAAGGAATTTGTTCAGTTTCACGGCAGTATCTCAATCGCTAGAGGAATGGCCTGTTAGCGCGAGCGGACAATCAATTCCATTCCTTGAAGGAAAGATCATAACTGCTTGATCAACAACGTCATGTACGTACTTTTACGGACACCAACTGTCAGGGTTGTCGCTCTCATTGCCACGCCGGCCAAGGGCCTATCATACGCATACAACATAATAAATCGGTCTTCGTGGCATCGGTTCATGGAGCTAGTTCTTTGTCCTTGGCGATGGCACGGGGTTTTAATTCGGAAGTTCGGTTTGGGGTGCGTTTGGGTGGATGCGTGAGTGCGTAATACGTGGGCTGTCGGCGACCTAGAACTGAACGCCCGATTCGTTTTTCTCTGGTGTTGGACCAGCAGGCCGAATCGCGTTGGTCCGAATTCAGATCTTTCAGCAGTGCGGGGCCACCAACCTCCCGAACAACGGGAGAGGTCGCAACTATCTGTGCAACATTTCTGGCGATTCCGGATATTCACCGACATTTCACGCGTCACGTCTCGCGCGGCAAATCGTCAAGCTCCTGTGACGACAAACCAACGGTACCTTCGAACCATAAGGGGACGCGAGTATGAGAGCACTAAATATCGGTCAACGCCTGATGATCATGACGGCGACAGCAATTGGCGCAATCGTGTTGATGGCTGTTTCGGAGAAGTTCGTTACATCCAGCTTAAGATCCAGTTTAACCTACGTCTACGCCAACACCGTGCCAAGCATCGAATCAATTGATGCCATCAATCAAGGGGTTCTTAACCTGCGAGTGCGTGTTCTAAGTCACATCGCCCAAAAGGATCTCGACAAAAAACTTGCCGCAGAAGAACAGATTCGGGAGATCAAGGATCAGATCCTTAAGGAGATATCGCACTACGGCAAAGAGTTGGCATCCGATAACAAAGATCGTGATTTTCTGGACAGGGAAAAACAGGCGCTGGAAGCATATTTGGCTTCGGTGAGCGAGCCACTCAAACATTCCCGTGATGGCGACTACGCGCATGTCTGGCAAAATCTCTCGCAATCCTCAGCGGCGATGGAAAGTCTGGCTGCGGCGGTTTCCGAGCACAAGCGCTACAACAAACAAATGGCCGATGACTTCATCAGAACTGCCGAGGCAAGCGATGAACGAGGAACGACCATTTCAATGATGCTTGTTGTCATCGCGTTAGTCATCGTCGGAACGCTAAGTTACGTGGTGACGAGAGAGATTCGTTCGCGGATGACGCGCCTCGCCGAACTGATGAGAAATGTCGCGGAGACGCTCGATTTTACAGCGAGAGTCAAAATCACAAGGATGGATGAGCTTGGCATGTCGGGCGATGCATTTAATCAATTGCTCGATCGCATGCAAACCAACTTGCGCGACATTGCCGGGCATGCGAAGTCAGTATTTACCGCAGCGGAGGAATTGGCGACAAATTCGACGCAGGTTGCAACAGCGTCGAGTCAACAGGCGGAGTCGGCGTCAAATATGGCCGCGACTGTCGAACAGATGACAGTCAGCGTCAATCATGTGGCCGACCGCGCGCTTGAGACCAGTAGTCTGGCAAATGAGTCAGGTCGTCTGTCGGGCGAGGGTGAAATTGTCATTAATGATGCCACCGAAGAAATTCAGAACATCGCCAATACGGTCACCGAGGCTTCCGCACTCATTCGCGAGTTGGAAGAAAGCAGTCAGCAGATTTCGAATGTTGTTCAGGTGATCAAGGAAGTTGCCGAGCAAACCAATCTGCTGGCACTTAATGCAGCGATCGAGGCAGCAAGAGCCGGCGAACAGGGACGTGGGTTCGCTGTTGTTGCCGATGAGGTGCGAAAGCTGGCCGAGCGCACCTCGGTATCGACCCAAGAAATTGCGACGACAATCACTGCCATGCGCAATAGTGCGAGTAACGCGGTATCCAGCATGACCGAGATTGTCGCAAAGGTTCATGTTGGTGTCGGCAAAGCTCAGACAGCCAACGCATCGATAAAACAGATTGGCGAGCGCGCGCGCGGTTCTGTCGGAATGGTCGAAGAAATCGCGGAAGCCATTCGCGAACAAGGCGCGGCAACGAACAATATCGCCACGCAGGTGGAACGCATTGCACAGATGTCGGAGGAGTGTAGCGCCGCCGCTGCCAACAGCGCCGAATCGGCCAGGTCGCTCGACGAACTCGCCGCGAAAATGCTCAGGATTGTTGCCGAATACAAACTGTGAACGTCATCGGCGAACTCAAGCCAGCGTCCTGCCGTTTAGGCCACCTTCGACAAAGGAAGAACTCATGCGCTCTCGTGATTCTGCACTGAGTTCTCTGATCCAGTTGATCCCTTTCAAAACAATATCGGGAGGGCTCGTCACTCTCCTGGTGATTCTTAATGTCGCGGCAATCTTTGTTTCTCTGGGGGGCGCCACCGAGTTTCACGACTCCAGCATGAGAAATGCCGAAATACGGACACAGAACTTCGCACTGGCGGCAGATATTGGGATCAGCAGCGAAATACGAAAAGTGGACCTATCCTTGCGTTCCGTAGTTGCCGGCCTCGAGGAGGTGGGCCCGAAGGCAGCATCCGGAACTGCAAACGGACAGGGTGTCCATGGCATTTTCAACAAACACCGTTCATTGCTCTTGGAAACAGAGGGGTGGAACATCTCTGATGCCGATGGCAACATCGTATCCTCTGATAGCGCAGTAAGCCCAGTCGGCTTATCAATCGCCGATCGCGACTATTTCAACGAGCTCAAACGGGACACCACGGAACGCTTGATTATTTCCAAGCCGATAGTGAGCCGTCGTACCGGCAATCAGGTACTCGCGTTCGCGAGAGCCATTCGCGATCCGCATAAGAAGTTCCTGGGGGCCGTAATCATTCCACTGCCGATATCGTATTTCTCGGAGATGTTCTCGACCTTTAACCCGGGTATCTACGGATATCTGGCGCTGCGTGACATGGATCTCGGATTGATTGCCAGGTCTGCTCAGAACGCCGGTCGCCACGAGATCGCCGATCAGCAGCAGATCGGCGATGCAACAGTTTCCGATGAATTGAAGCGCCTCGTTCATTCCGGCGCTCGGCAAGCAACCTACCACGGCATTCGGGCGCACGACGGCATAAGTCATGTAGCGACATTCCGACGCATAGACGAGACGCCGTTGTTAGTGACAGCGTTCATCTCTGCAAAGCACTATCTTGCCGAGTGGGGAGGAAGTACACGCCGTCTATTGGGTTTTCTTGCCATATTTCTGGCGATTGGCAACGGCACCGGCATATTGCTGATACGCCTTCTGAAACAGCAGCACGGCGATGCGAGGCTGCTCCGGAAAACGAACGAGCAACTTGAAAATTCGTTAAGACAGCTACGGGATCGCGATATGGCTCTTATCGCCGCTCAGGATGCCGGAGGGTTGGGAACCTATACGCTGGACATCCCCGGCGGCTCATGGTCCGTATCAAGCAAGCTGCGCGAAATCCTCGGTATTCGCATGCACCAGCATTTATCTATCGACCAGTCCTGGTTGCTTGTTCACCCTGATGACCGGGAATCCTTGCGACGCCACTTGCATGACGAAGTGCTGGAACAACGGTGCATGTTTAATCGGGAGTACCGCATTATCCGAGCGGACAATGCCGAGGTCGTCTGGGTGCACTCTCTTGGCAAGCTCGAATTCGACGATCGGGGCAATCCGCTCCGTCTGTGCGGAACGATGCAAGATGTCAGCCGGCGAAAGGTTGCCGACGACCGGTTACGTCTGACGAGCGAGGTCTTCCAATGCGTGACCGAGGGGATCATTGTCATGGGAAAGGACGGTCGCATCATCGAGACAAACCCGGCTTTCTCGAAGATCACCGGCTATTCTTGCGAAGAGGTCAAGGGGCACTTGTCGGACATTCTCAATTCAGGTGCGCAAACTCCCGAGTTTTATCAGCAACGGCAAAAGACGCTCCTTGAGCAAGGCCTCTGGGAGGGCGAAACCGCCAATCAACGTAAGGATGGAACCCGATACATACAGTACTCGCGTGTCTCTGCAATCCGGAATGTCGATGGTGAGATCAGTCATCTTTGTAGTGTCATTTCCGACATTACCGAACTCAAGGAGAGCCATCGACGGCTCGAGCATCTTGCGTATCACGATGAGCTTACCGGGCTGACCAACCGCGTCCTCCTTACCGACCGGATGCGTCAGGCAATGGCGCAGTGTTTGCGCAGGACGGGTGAGCTACTGGGCGTGTGCTACCTGGATCTCGACAACTTCAAATCAATCAACGATCGATGGGGGCATGAAACAGGCGACCTGGTCCTGCAAAAAGTGGCAGAGCGCCTTACGCTGTGCGTGCGTTCAGGCGACACCATTTCCCGACTTGGCGGGGATGAATTTGTCGTCATGTTCTGCCAACTGGACCGTGAGTGCGAGATCGAGGCCGCTGTTCAGCGATTGATGCATGCGGTCTCCGAACCACTCAGCCTTGATGAAATCCGCGTCCAGGTCGCATTCAGTGTTGGCGTATCCGTCTTCCCTATTGACGATGCCGACGAGCCCGACGTGCTTCTTCGCCACGCTGATCAGGCAATGTATGAAGCCAAGAGAAGCGGAAAAAGGAGAGTATGTTTCTTTGACCCGGAAAGTGAGCGTCGGGTACGCGAGCATCTGCAAATGAGAGAACGTTTGATCGACGCTCTCCCTCGGCACGAATTGCTGCTCCATTTCCAGCCCCAAGTCGATTTACGTTCAGGTCGGGTCGTAGGCATGGAAGCACTTCTGCGTTGGCAGCATCCGCACTACGGCCTGCTGATGCCTGGCGAATTCCTGCCTTCGATAGAGGCAACGGAACTCACCCTTCCGCTCGGCGAATGGATTTTTCATGAGGCAATACAGCAGCAGCAGATGCTGACCCAACGAGGAGTCTGTTTGCCCGTGAGTGTCAATGTATTTACTTTGCATTTGCAGAGGGCTGATTTCGTTGCCCGTCTCGAGGCGATATTGGCCACCTATCCGACTTTCGAGCCGTCCAATCTGGAGCTGGAAATTCTCGAAACAACCGCTCTGGAAAATATCGAAGACATCGCTCTCAGAATTGACGATTGCATGCGTCTTGGTGTTCGGTTCTCATTGGATGATTTCGGGACGGGCTTTTCGTCGTTGACATACCTTCGGCAACTATCCGCCGGCGCCGTAAAAATCGATCGCTCATTCGTTCGCGACATTCTCAACGACACCGAAGATGAAGCGCTGGTCACCGGTATAACAGGGCTCGCTCACACGTTGGGTCGTCGCGTCATCGCGGAAGGCGTGGAAACACTCGAGCATGGTGCAGCATTACTGCGTTGCGGATGCGATTGCGCCCAAGGATTTGGAATCGCCCGTCCGATGCCGGCGGATGGATTGGCCTCTTGGATCAGTCAATGGTCGCCTCCGGAAAACTGGCGAGCCAAAGCGGATTACGAAGAGACCATGAACGCGTAGAGCAGCGTTCCGTGCATTAGCTCGTCAAGTGATTGGAAGGAGGTGGTTATCATGGCATTCGAGATTATTCGAGAGCCTAGAGGCGTCATAAAGAGACTGTCTGGCTTTGTTTCGGTTGAGGAGTACCAACGATCAATCGAACTAGTACTGGACAGCGCGTTTTTCGACGATCTGCGATACGTCATTGTGGATGCATCGAAAATCGATGACTACGATTTCACCGGGGAATCTCTTGGTGAGATTGCATTACTGCGCCATGTTGTATTTAGAAGCAATCCCCGGTGTGTCATTGCCTTTGTCGTAACGTCAACACATTTGGCTCGCTTGATTGTGCACGCCGTATTTCCTGTGAAAGACATCATTACTGTCGGGATCGTCACAAGTCTGGAAGAAGCCCGGTTATGGATCGAGCGGCAACGACAATAGAAGATATCGAGTTGCGCCGCGTTTCGCTGGCTGAAAAATCCCGATGATCGGTTCTTTCGCGGCCGTGGAATACGGAAGAACAGGCTGCCGTCCAAGTTGCCGCAAAAATTGTACTGAGGCCGCAGGTCGGCTCTGGCCGAGCACGGGGCTTCGACCTTGGCAGCCACCCCGTTGCGCCGCTGACTCGGTTGGCAAGCTATCGTTTGCCCACTGTTCAACGTCGAGCATCAGCAAACGGCGGATTCGGCAGGATGGCTGGTAAGATTCTCCTTCCGACTCTACCGAAAACCAATGCGATGCAACCGAAATCCCCGCCCAAGTATCTCGCCGGCTACCCGCCGGCGCTGGTGGAGCAGGTGCATCGGTTGATCGAGCAAGGCAGGCTGGCGGAGATGTTGCTGCAGAAATATCCAAGCGTCCACGGGGTGCGCACCGACAAGGCGCTGTATGACTACGTTTCGGAAATCAAGAACACATACCTGCGCAATGTCGGGCAGTTGAGCAAGGTGATGTTCGATAGCCGGTTGCAGGTGATCCGGCATGCCTTGGGGACGCACACCAGCATTTCCCGGGTGCAAGGCACCAAGCTTCAGGCAAAACGTGAAATTCGCATTGCATCGATTTTCAGGGATATGCCACTCGAGTTTCTACGCATGATCGCGGTGCACGAGATCGCCCACATGAAGGAGCGGGGGCACGACAAAGCCTTCTATCAACTCTGCCGGCATATGGAACCCAGCTATCATCAGATCGAGTTCGATCTGCGCACCTGCCTGAGCTACATGGAAATCACCGGCCAGCCTCTCTGGGCTGTGACCGCCCCGCTCCCCCCGGAATTGCCGGTCTGACGCCGACAGTCCCGTAACCTCCCCGCGGAGGGAGGTGAATGCCCCTCGGCATTTCCCGGCTATTCCGCAGAAGAACCCGATAGCGGCGCGAGGTAACTCTCGCGATTTCAGGCACACCGAAACGAGAACGGCGCAGACGTACCGCACCGCCGAACGGCCGCCGAATAACATTCCTTCTGCATAACAGCACCTGCCGTATAAGTATTCGCACGGATGCCAACGGATGCAACTATTACCCCCCCCAACAGACAAAGATCGAAGACGGCACTGGTGCATCCGGAAGTCGGATGGTTATGAAAACCGCATGTCTGGCCTGCCGTTTCGCGTCGTTCTGTTGTCATCAATGCACTTCCTTCACACCTGTTCGGTGTGACGGCTACTTCAATGCACGCATCCCGGGAGGGGGCGTTTTTCGGATCCAGCAGATCGCGTTTGCTGGCCAGGGGGCTGACCAAATGGGGAAAAAAATTCTGACCGTTGATGACTCTCCGTCGATCAGGCAACTGGTCGGCTTTGTCCTCAAGGGGGCGGGCTATTCGGTTGACGAAGCGCCCGATGGCGCAGCCGGCCTGGCGAAAGCACAAGGAAGCAACTTCGATCTGATTCTGACCGATCAGAACATGCCGACCATGGACGGGATGACGATGATCAAGCGTCTTCGGGCCAGTGCGGCTTATGCCAGAACGCCGATCCTGATCCTGACCACAGAAAGCAGCGATGCAATGAAGGCCCAGGGCCGGGAAGCAGGCGCGACGGGCTGGCTGGTCAAGCCCTTCGAACCCAGCAAGCTGCTCGAGGTGGTCAAGAAAGTCATCGGCTGAGGAAAGGCCCATGAGCTACGATCTCAGCCAGTTTGAAAAGGTCTTTTTCGAGGAAGCGCGCGAGCATCTCGAAACGATGGAGCGCCTGCTGCTTTCCATTGATCTGTCATCGCCCGATCCCGAAGACCTCAACGCGATTTTCCGCGCGGCCCATTCGATCAAGGGCGGCAGTGGAATTTTCGGTTTTCCCGACATGGCCGAAGTGACCCATGTCCTGGAGTCGCTGCTGGACCGCGTTCGGCGCGGCGACAAACCGCTGACGCCGGAAATCATCGACGCATCATTGAAGGCCGGCGACGTGCTTAACACCCAACTCGCCAATCACCGCAGCGGTGTCGACAGCGACCCGGCCGAAGCGGCTCCGGTCATCGCAACGCTGACGCAGCTGATGGCCACCGACACGCCCGCCCCCGCGCCCTTGCCGACCATCCCGACGACGGAGGCCGGGACCGAGACGATGACAACGGCGACACCGGAATCGCCGGCACCGGGCTTCCGTATCGAATACCGCGTGCCGCCGCCCTGCCCCGTCCCCTTCGATATTCTGCGTGCCGAGCTCGAACGGCTGGGGCGAGTGTCCTCGCGGAGCGAGGACGCCGGCACCGAGCATATCGTCCTTCACACCGACGCCACGCGCGAAACGGTCGAGAACATTCTGGCCTTTGCCGCCTCGCCGGACCAGTACCGCATCGATCCGCTGACAGACGACGCGGGCGGCGACGGAGAGGCGCAGGAAAGCGCGACGATGGCGTCGCTCGACGGTGACGGCTTCGGCTTCTTCTTTCCCCCTGAACCACTCCAGCCGGCAGCCGACGAGGAAGACGGCTTCGGCTTCTTCGTCGATGTCGAGACAGTCAAGGGCGTCGCCGACGCTCGCCAGGAAGATCAGGATGGCTACGGGCTATTCGTCGATCCCCCGGCCGCCCCTGCTGCCGCCACCGCGATGACGCCGGTGCCGGCCCCCGCCACCGCGGCGGAAGCGTCCCGACCCGGCAAACCCGCTGTCACGCCGGACCATCCGATGCGCCGCGCTGGCGACCGCGAGACCGAGACGTCGATCCGCGTCAGCGTGGAAAAAGTCGATCAGCTGATCAACCTGATCGGCGAGCTGGTAATCACCCATGCCATGCTGGCCCAGACGATATCGCGCTTCGATCCGGTGCTGCACGAGAACCTCTTCAACGGGATGGCCCAGCTGGAGCGCAACAGTCGCGACATGCAGGAAGCGGTGATGTCGATCCGCATGTTGCCGATCGGCTCGGTCTTCAGCCGCTTCCCCCGACTGGTCCGCGATCTGGCCGGAAAACTCGGCAAGGATGTCGAGCTCAAGCTGGTCGGTGAAAACACCGAACTGGACAAAGGTCTGATCGAACGTCTTTCCGACCCGCTTAACCACCTCGTCCGCAACAGCCTGGATCATGGCATCGAGCGGCCCGAGGTGCGCCTGGCAGCGGGCAAGCCCGCCAAGGGGCGGCTCTCCCTGCAGGCTTTTCACCAGGGCGGCAACATCATCATCGAAGTGATTGACGACGGCGGCGGGCTCAATCGCGAACGCATCATTGCCAAGGCACAACAGAAGGGCATTCCGGTCAATCCGGAGGCGCCCGATCAGGAAATCTGGCCGCTGATCTTCGCGCCGGGCTTTTCGACAGCAGCCGAAATCACAGATGTTTCCGGGCGCGGTGTCGGCATGGATGTCGTCAAACGCAACATCGAAGGCATGGGCGGCCGGGTTGAAATCAGCTCACAGCAAGGCTGCGGGACGCGCATTTCGATCCGTCTGCCGCTGACACTGGCGATTCTCGACGGCATGTCGATCGGCGTCGGCGACCAGGTCTTCATCCTCCCGCTCAACATGATCGTCGAGTCGCTGCAGCCGAAGGTCGACGAGGTATCGTCGGTCTCCGGACAGAAGCGGGTGGTGCATGTGCGCGGCGAATATCTGCCGCTGGTGGCGCTGCACGACGTCTTCCGCATCCCGGCCAAGACCGTCAATCCCT
Organism: uncultured Propionivibrio sp.; assembly: GCF_963666255.1. Classification (NCBI taxonomy): domain Bacteria; kingdom Pseudomonadati; phylum Pseudomonadota; class Betaproteobacteria; order Rhodocyclales; family Rhodocyclaceae; genus Propionivibrio; species uncultured Propionivibrio sp. Next base: position 231,241 of record NZ_OY762657.1, read on the forward strand.
GCGAAGGCATCGTCGTGATTCTCGAGGTCGATGGCGGCCGTGTGGCCTTGCTGGTGGATGACCTGCTCGGCCAGCACCAGGTCGTCATCAAGAGCCTGGAAACCAACTATCGCAAAGTGCGCGGAATATCCGGCGCCACCATCATGGGCGACGGTCGTGTCGCGCTGATCGTCGACGTCGTGGCGCTGATCCATTTGAGTCGCAGCTAGGCGGTTTCGCCTTTTCGTAAGGAGTCCATGGTGAACATGATGGAAGAAAACAACCGCGTCCTTGCAGATGCGACGACGGCGGCCGATGGGGCGGCGCAGTACCTGACCTTCACCCTCGGCTCCGAGGAATATGCCGTCGATATTCTCAAGGTCCAGGAGATTCGAGGTTATGACGCCGTCACGGCGATCGCCAACGCGCCGGCCTTTATCAAAGGGGTGATCAATCTGCGCGGCGTCATCGTGCCGATCGTCGATATGCGGATCAAGTTCAACGTCAGTGAAGTGAATTACAACCAGTTCACCGTCGTGATCATTCTCAATGTCATCAATCGCGTCGTTGGAATTGTTGTCGATGGCGTTTCCGACGTCATCACGCTGCCGGGCGAGCAGATGAAGCCGGCGCCAGAATTTGGCGCTGCGCTCGACACCCGGTACATCAAGGGTCTCGGCACCATCGATCAGCGCATGATCATCCTCGTCGATATCGAAAAACTCATGAGCAGCCGGGACATGGAGCTCATGGACGAAGCGACGGCATAAATTCGATGACAAGACGAATTGAAGCCGCAGCACTGTTTTTGTCGTACAAAAATGGATTGACCTACTCAAGGAGCAGGAAATGAAAATGACTTTGGCACGCCGCTTAGGCGCGATGATTTTGACTGCCGTTGTCGCGCTTATCGTAGTTGGTTCAGTGGGTCTCTGGCAGCTAAACAAAATGTCAGGCATCACGCATTACATCAACATTAATACTGTTCCAAGTATTCTGACTTTGGACGAAGCACAGTATGAATTCATGCGCTATCGGAGTCTATTGCTCCAGCATGTCATCAATACTGACGACACCAAAATGGCAGAGCTGGAAGCACAGATGAAAATCGCGAAGGAGTCATACGACAAAGCGATTTCATCATACGAAAAAGAGTTGATTTCTGATGATACCGACAAAAAAATGACTTTGGACGACAAAGCGCTCGTTCAGGGCTATTTTGATGTTGCGCAGAAAATTCTTGCGCATTCTCGAAAAAACGAAACAAGAGACGCGGCCAATGTCATAAATACGATTGGTTTGCCTACAGCATCGAAGGCACAGGCAGCACTTCAGGCACACATGGACTACAACAAGAAGCTTGCCACCGATCTGGAAAAACAAGCTGAGTCGCAGGCGACGCTGGCCAATTACACGGTTGTTATTTTGATCATAATCGGCGCCCTGATTACCGGCGTGCTCGGACTCATCGTCGTTAGCCGTGTGATGCGTCAGTTAGGAGGCGAGCCGGACTACGCGGCCGACGCCGTGCGCCGGGTGGCCGAGGGCGATTTCTCGCAGATACCGGAGGTCAAGGCCGGCGACAGTGAAAGCCTGCTGGCCAAGATGAAGGGGATGCAAAGCGTGCTCATGCAGTTCATTGCCGACATGAATCACATGTCGGCCGAGCACGACAAAGGCGATATCGACGTCAAGATCGACGAGTCGAAATTCCGCGGCGATTTCCGCAAAATGGCCGAAGGCGTCAACGACATGGTCTTCGGGCACATCGCGGTCAAGAAGAAGGCGATGGCGTGCATCAAGGAATTCGGCGAAGGCAATCTCGACGCGCCGATCGAACAATTCCCCGGCAAGAAGAAATTCATCAACGACGCTATTGAGCAGTTGCGCGAGAATCTGCGCCGCATCGTTGCCGAAATCCAGGAAATCACTACGGCCGCCAACAAGGGCGATTTCTCGGTCAAACTCAGTCTCGACGGCAAGCAAGGTTTCCCGAGAACGCTATCCGAACTGCTCAACCAGTTGTCGGACACCATCGACACGGCGTTCAAGGACATCATTCAAGTCGCCGATGCGCTGGCCAAGGGCAATCTGACCCGGACGATCGAAAAGCAATACCCGGGTTCTTTCGGCGATGTGCGCAACGGCATCAATACGACGGTCGACAATCTCAAGGAACTGGTCGCACAACTGAAAGCGTCGATCGATACGATCAACACCGCGTCGAAGGAAATTGCAGCCGGGAACTCCGATCTCTCGCAACGGACCGAAGAGCAGGCATCGAGCTTGGAAGAGACCGCCTCGAGCATCGAGGAACTCACTTCGACGGTCAAGCTCAACGCCGAAAACGCCGCCAACGCCAACAAGCTGGCACGCGGCGCCTCGGAAATCGCCATCAAGGGCGGGACCGTTGTCGGTCACGTGGTCGAGACGATGAACGGCATCAACGAAGCCTCACGCAAGATCGTCGACATCATCTCGGTGATTGACGGCATTGCCTTCCAGACCAATATCCTGGCGCTCAACGCCGCTGTCGAGGCCGCGCGTGCCGGCGAGCAGGGACGCGGCTTTGCCGTGGTGGCCGGAGAAGTCCGCAATCTGGCGCAGCGTTCAGCCGCGGCGGCCAAGGAAATCAAGTCGCTGATCAACGACTCGGTCGAGCGTGTCGACGATGGGACAAAGCAGGTCGAGGAAGCCGGACAAACCATGTCTGAAATCGTCTCCTCGGTCAAACGCGTCTCTGAAATCATCAGCGAGATATCGAATGCATCGATGGAGCAAAGTTCGGGCATCGAGCAGGTCAACCAGGCCATCAACCAGATGGACCAGGTCACGCAGCAGAATGCGGCGTTGGTCGAAGAAGCCGCGGCAGCCGCCGAATCGCTGGAGAGTCAGGCACAGAATCTGGCCGAGGCTGTCGCTGTCTTCAAGATGGATCAGACCGGCATCAGCGCGCCGATCGTTTCCGCGCGCACCGCAGCGCCGCGTTCCTCGATGCACGTCTCTGCAGCGAAAAAACTGCCGCCCAGGCCAGCCCTGAAGTCGCCCACCCACTCGGCAGGCAGTTCGGAATCCTCCGCATCACATGAGGCCGACGACTGGAAAGAGTTTTAAACACGGGATGCTGTGCCATGGAAGGCGTTGATGACCTCTCACCCCTGCTTCCGGAGTCGGCGTTTCTGCGGACACGTCGACTCCTGCATGCGTGGGGGGGCATATCGCTCAGCGACTCGAAAAGGTCGATGGTCGGCAACCGCCTGAAAAAGCGCTTGCGTTCCCTCGGTTTGAATGATTTTGAAGACTATCTCGACCTGGTCGAGCAGGATGAACCGGAGCGTCAGAATTTCATCAACGCACTGACCACGAATCTCACCGCTTTTTTTCGCGAAGAACATCATTTTGCCGTGCTCGCCGATTATCTGCGCGAACAGCCGGACAGCAAGACGATCAACATCTGGTGTGCGGCCGCCTCGACCGGAGAGGAGCCGTATTCGATTGCCATGACCGCCATCGAAACGCTTGGCGAGACCGCGGCGAAGCGCGTTCGGATCGTCGCCAGCGACCTCGATACCGGCGTACTGGCGCACGCCGAGACCGGCGTCTACGGCATCGACCGGATCGAGCGGCTGTCGCGGGACAGACTGCGGCGATTTTTCTTCCGGGGCACGGGAAAGTACGACGGAAAGGTCAAGGTCAAGCCACACCTGCGCGGAATGATCAGCTTCCGCCAGATCAATCTGTTGGGGCCGCAATGGCCGGTGCCGCAACATATCGATGTACTTTTTTGCCGCAATGTCATGATCTACTTCAACAAGGAGACGCAGGCGCAGATCCTTGAGCGTTTTGTCCCCTTGCTGGCGCCGACCAGCCTGCTGATCGCCGGGCATTCGGAAAGCTACAGTCACGTTTCCCACCTGTTCAAGCCGGTGGGGAGAACCATCTACCGCCTCGTCAATCCTCGGGAGCGGAAGTGAAACGTCACCATGCCCATCACCGCCACCTCCCGCCCGAGCCCCGTGCCTACCACGACTCGACCTTCAAGTGCGATGCCGTCAAGATAATGCCCAGCGAGTATTACGTGACGTCGCGAGACATGGTGATTGTCACAGTGCTCGGGTCGTGCATTTCGGCGTGTATCCGCGACCCCGTTTCGGGCATCGGCGGCATGAATCATTTCATGCTGCCGGGGAAGGATGGAGACGACATCACCTCGGCGTCTGCCCGCTACGGCGGTTACGCCATGGAAATCCTGATCAACCAGATCCAGAAACTCGGCGGCCGGCGAGACAATCTCGAAGCCAAGCTTTTCGGCGGCGCAGTGGCGCTGCCGGGCCTGGCGACCCATTCCGTCGGTGAAATGAACGCGGAATTCGCCTTGCACTACCTCGATGCTGAAGGCATTCCGGTGGTTGCGCATGATTTGCTCGGCTTCCACCCGCGCAAGGTCTATTTTTTTCCGAAAAGCGGGCGCGTCATGGTGCGGGTACTGAAGACCATCCATAACAACACCATTCTTGAACGTGAGCAGGCGTACGAACAGCGCTTGCGGCGTACTCCGATCGAAGGCGATGTGGAGCTGTTCTCATGACGAAGAAGATCACCGTTCTGGTCCTCGACGACTCGGCGCTCATCCGGCACGTGTTGTCCGACATCATCAACCGCCATCCGGACATGGAAGTCATCGGCACGGCGCCGGATCCCCTCATCGCACGCGAGATGATTCGCAATCTCAACCCGGACGTACTGACGCTGGATGTCGAGATGCCGAAGATGGACGGGCTGGATTTTCTCGAACGCCTGATGCGCTTGCGGCCGATGCCGGTGCTGATGGTATCGACGCTGACGCAGGAAGGCTCGGATACCACGCTGCGGGCGCTTGAGCTGGGCGCTGTCGACTTCGTCGCCAAGCCTCGGACAAATGTCGGCGAAGGGCTGGAAGACTATGCCGAAGAAATCGCCGACAAGATCCGCGCCGTGGCGCGGGCGCAGATCAGGAACATCGCGTTCAAGCGTCCGCTCGGCGAAAAACTGATTGAGGACAGATATTCGGCGGACGTGATTCTGCCTGCCATCCCGAGAGCGGTGAATTTCACCACCGAGCCGATCATTTTTCTCGGCGCCTCGACCGGCGGCACCGAAGCCATCCGCGTCGTGCTTCAGGAAATTCCGCCATCATTGCCGGGAATTCTGATCACCCAGCATATGCCGCCGGGGTATACGCGCTCCTTCGCCCAGCGCCTCGACAAGCTGTGCCGGATCACCGTCAAGGAAGCCGAGCATGGGGAGCGCGTTCTTCCCGGGCACGCCTATATTGCTCCCGGAGGGCCGGCGCATATGCTGGCAAAGCGGGCTGGCGCCAGCTACTTTATCGAACTCAGCGAAGGGCCGCCGGTCAACCGCCACCGCCCTTCGGTCGATGTACTGTTCCGGTCGGCGGCCAATCAGGCCGGAAAGAATGCGGTCGGCATCATCCTGACCGGCATGGGAAACGATGGTGCACAAGGGATGAAGGAAATGCACGAGGTCGGCGCCTTCACCATCGCCCAGAATGAGGAAACCTGCGTGGTTTATGGAATGCCCAAGGAAGCGGTCAGCAAGGGCGGTGTCGATGACATTTTGCCCCTGGGCAGCATCGCGAAACGTGTCACAACGCTGTTCAGATCCCGGGGGTATGGCGCAGCGATGTCATGACCGGGGCGCCTCGGATCAATACGATGTCATTCAAGTTGATTGTCGGCTGAACGTCAGGCTGACGGGCGTATGCCCGCCGCGTCTGACCTGAAACCTGCCGTCTGCTTTGCTTGGCGGGCAGACCGTTCCCCAGCCCTAAGCGCACCCCCCGGCCGCACCACTCCAGTCACATCATGATCTTGCATGCCGCGCTATATTTTCATAATATTGGAAATATGGAAAACAAAACCGCAGTCACCGCCTTGTCCGCCCTCGCCCAGGAAAGCCGCCTGGCGGTCTTTCGCCTGCTCGTCCAGAACGGTCCGGATGGCCTGAATCCGGGCGTGATCGCTGAACACCTCAACCTGCCGCTGCCGACGCTGTCGTTTCATCTCAAGACGCTGGCGCAATCCGGGCTAGTAACGACCGTCCAGGAAGGCCGCTTCATCCGCTACCGGGCCGACATGGCCGTTTTCAACCGCCTCACCGATTTCCTCCTCGAAGACTGCTGCGGCGGAAATCTTCAACGCTGCGCCACCCAAAAAACCGACCAATGAACCCGAAGCCGCCTTTCAACGTGCTGGTGCTGTGCACCGGCAACTCGGCCCGCTCGATCCTCGGCGAGTCGCTGTTCAACCATCTGGGCAAAGGCCGCATCCGCGCCTTTTCGGCCGGCAGCCGGCCTTCCGGCGCGGTCAACCCGGTCGCCATCGAGACCCTGGAACACCACGGCATCCCGCGCCCGACCGACCTGCGCAGCAAGTCCTGGGACGAATTCGCCGTTGCCGGCGCACCACGGATCGATTTCATCTTCACCGTCTGCGCCAGCGCCGCCAGAGAAGCCTGCCCCGTCTGGCCGGGCCACCCGGTCACCGCCCACTGGGGCATCGACGATCCGGCGCATGTCGAGCCGATGGCGGCACGCCGCGTCGCCTTCGAAAACGCGTACCAGGCGCTGGAAATGCGAATCGCCGCCTTCCTGGCCCTGGATCTTGAAAACCTGTCGGCCGAGGCGATTGCCGCAGCCGCCCGATCCATCCACGAGGCCTGCCAATGAGCGTCCAATGCGAACTCGCCGGTAAGCGCGCAACACCGGCACCGATGAGCGTCTTCGAGCGCTTCCTGACCGTCTGGGTCTTTCTCTGCATCATCGCCGGCGTCGTGCTCGGCCAGTGGTTCCCCACGCTGTTCCAGTCAATCGGCCGGCTGGAAGTCGCGCAGGTGAATCTGCCGGTCGGCATCCTGATCTGGGTCATGATCATCCCGATGCTGGTCAAGGTCGATTTCGGCGCCCTTCACGAAGTACGACAGCATGGACGCGGCATCGGCGTCACGCTCTTCATCAACTGGCTGGTGAAACCCTTCTCGATGGCCTTCCTCGGCTGGCTCTTCGTCCGCCAACTCTTCGCGCCTTATCTCCCGCAGGATCAACTGGATAGCTACATCGCCGGCCTCATCTTGCTCGCCGCGGCGCCGTGCACCGCCATGGTCTTCGTCTGGAGCCGCCTGTCCAACGGCGACCCGCTGTTCACGCTGTCGCAAGTCGCACTCAATGACACGATCATGGTCATCGCCTTCGCGCCGCTGGTCGCCTTCCTGCTCGGCATTTCGGCCATCACGGTGCCATGGGACACGCTCTTCACCTCGGTCGTGCTCTACATCGTCATTCCGGTGATTCTCGCCCAGCTCTGGCGGAAGTCGCTGCTCAGCCGGGGCCAAGCCGCTTTCGACGCAGCCATGGCGAAGATCGGTCCGTGGTCGATCTCCGCGCTCCTGCTCACCCTCGTCCTGCTCTTCGCCTTTCAGGGCAAGGCCATCATCGCCCAGCCACTGGTCATCGCCCTGCTGGCGGTGCCGATCCTGATCCAGGTCTTCTTCAACGCCAGCCTGGCGTACTGGCTCAACCGCCTCCTCGGCGAAAAGCATTCGGTGGCCTGCCCTTCGGCCCTGATCGGCGCCTCGAATTTCTTCGAACTGGCCGTCGCCGCCGCCATCAGCCTGTTTGGCTTCGAATCGGGCGCGGCACTCGCCACCGTCGTCGGCGTGCTGATCGAAGTGCCGGTCATGCTGCTGGTGGTGAACGTGGTCAATCGCAGCCGCGCCTGGTACGAGCGGCCTGGGACTTGAACAAACAGGGAGAATGACATGAGTGCCGTTCAACACGACGCGATTCGCCAGACCGTGCGCCAACGCTACACGCATATCGCCGAAAACGAAGGTTGCGGCTGCGCCCCATCCTGCTGCGGCGGTCCGGACAACGACTCGGCGGCAACGTCGCAGAGCGTCGGCTACTCGGCGGCCGACACCACGGTCGTTCCTGACGGCGCCAACATGGGCCTCGGTTGCGGCACGCCACTGGCAATCGCCGACCTCAAGCCCGGCGAAACCGTGCTCGACCTCGGCAGCGGCGGTGGTTTCGACTGCTTTCTCGCGGCACGGGAGGTCGGCGCAACGGGTCATGTCATCGGCATCGACATGACACCGGCAATGATCACCAAGGCGCGCGGGAACGCCGAGAAAGGTGGCTACGCGAACGTCGAGTTCCGGCTCGGCGAGATCGAACACCTGCCGGTCGCCGACGGGTGTGTCGATGTCATCATCTCCAACTGCGTCATCAACCTGTCGCCGCACAAGGCGCAGGTGTTCGCCGATGCCTTTCGCGTCCTGAAACCGGGCGGCCGACTCGCCGTTTCCGACGTCGTCGCCTTCGCCGACCTGCCCGATGACATCCGCAATGACCCGACCCTGCTGACCGGCTGCATGGCCGGCGCGTCTTCGATTGCCGACATCGGGGCAATGCTCGGCGCAGGCGGTTTCGAGCAGATTCGCATCCGCCCGAAGGATGAAAGCAAGTCCTTCATCCGCGACTGGGCGCCGGACAAGCCCATCACCGATTACGTCGTCTCCGCCACGATCGAAGCCGTCAAACCCGGCGCGTGCACGTGCTGCTGCAGCGATACGGACACACCGACGCTGCGCCAGGCATCTGCCGACGATCTGGATGCGATCAGGTCGCTGCTGTCGCGTTGCCAGTTGCCCGGCGAGGATCTTACCGAAGCGAGCCTGCGCCACTTCAGCGTGCTGGCATCGGGCAGGCGAATCGTCGGAGTGTGCGGCATCGAGCGCTTCGGCAGCGATGGCCTGATTCGCTCGCTGGCCGTCGACCCCGTTCTGCGCGGCCGGAAATTCGGCGAGCAACTGGTCGCCGCATGCGAATCGGCGGCCCAAGACATCGGCATCGAACGGCTGTACCTGCTGACGACCACCGCCCGTGACTATTTGCTGCGCCTCGGTTATGCGGACGTCGCCCGTGAATCGGCGCCGGACGGCGTGCGCACTCACCCGCAGTTCCGGGGGCTGTGCCCCGCCAGCGCGCGCTGCCTGGTCAAGCGACTCCAATGAAGCCGCAAGCGCTTTCCCGAACTAACCGATCGACGACGCGATAACAGGACATGGACTCGACTTCAGCTTTCTCCTGCCTCAACCGGGCCTGGCGCGCGCACCGGACCGAGATTGGCGTTTTCCTGGGGCGTCGCGTCAGCGACCAGGCCGAGAGCGACGATCTTTTGCAGGACGTCTTCATGCGAGCCCTGCTCCTCGGCCGTTCGTTCTGCGACCTCGACAACCCGCGCGCCTGGCTGTTCCAGGTGGCACGGAACATGTTGATCGACCGCTTCCGGCTGAGTCGCGAGCAAGTGCCCTTGCCCGATGACCTGCCCGCCGACACTGTGCCACAGCAGGACGTTGTCGATACCCTGACGCAATGCCTACCGAGGGTCCTGACCGAACTGTCGCCCGAGGATCGCGAGGCCATTACCCTGTGCGATCTGAATGGCATGACGCAACAGGCGTTCGCCGCACGTACCGGACTCTCGCTTCCGGCGGCAAAATCGCGAGTGCAACGGGCACGGCGGCGTTTGCGGGAACAGATGCTCAGCGCCTGCCAGGTCCGCTTCGACGAAGACGGAAAAGTCTGCTGTTTCGTGCCGCGCCCGCCGCTCGGGTAGCCATAACGGCGTCATTGCCGGCGACCCGCTGCATCCTTTTTCAACCGGCTTCGTCTACCTTCTCGAAACGCTGCCAATCCGGAGACTGAAATGTTCACCGATTCGATGACGAACGCCCACAAGGCGAAGCCCGGCCTCAATGGCTGGCTGGCGATGATTGCTGTCGCCACCTGCGCCTGGTTCGCCGTCTACAGTCACCTGACCGACTTCGCCGATGCGCTGATCGGCGCACTGGGCCTCACCCGGGACACACGGCTCGGCGAGGCGATCCACTTCTTCAGCTATGACACGCCCAAGGTGCTGATGCTGCTGGTCGGCGTTGTCTTCGTCATGGGCATCGTCCAGACCTTCTTCGTCCCCGAGCGCACCCGCGCCTTGCTATCGGGCAAGCGACTCGGCCTCGGCAACATGCTGGCGGCAACGCTCGGCATCGTCACGCCATTCTGCTCCTGCTCGGCGGTGCCGCTGTTCATCGGCTTCCTGTCGGCCGGGGTACCGCTCGGCGTGACCTTCTCGTTCCTGATCTCGGCGCCGATGGTCAACGAAGTGGCGCTGGTGCTGCTGTTCGGGATGTTCGGCTGGAAAGTCGCCGGCCTGTATCTCGGTATGGGACTCCTGGTCGCCATCGTTTCCGGCCTGGTCATCGGCGCACTCCGAATGGAAAAGCACCTCGAAGACTGGGTGCAGAAACTCCAGTCGGGCGCCGATCTGCCCGCCGGCACCTTCTCAATGAGCTGGGTCGAGCGCTTCGAAGCCGGTTGGTCGCACGTCAAGCAGATCGTCGGCAAGGTCTGGCCCTACATCCTGCTTGGCATCGGACTCGGCGCGGCCATTCACGGCTACGTGCCCGAAGACCTGATGGCCAGCTTCATGGGCCGCGACGTCTGGTGGGCGGTTCCCGCCGCCGTCGTGCTCGGCGTACCGATGTACTCCAATGCCGCCGGCATCATTCCCGTGGTCGAGGCCCTGATCGGCAAGGGGGCCGCGCTCGGCACCGTGCTGGCTTTCATGATGGCGGTAATCGCGCTTTCGGCGCCCGAGATGATCATCCTGCGCAAGGTCTTGAAGCCGCGCCTGATCGCCGTCTTCGCCTGCGTCGTGGCCACCGGCATCCTGATGGTCGGCTATGTGTTCAATGCCACGTTCTGAGCGACGCGGTTTTATTACTGCCGAATTATTCGAGGAGACTATCCAGAATGAAAGACATCAAGATTCTCGGTACCGGCTGTGCCAACTGCCGTAGTACCTACGCGCTCGTCGAGACCGTCGCCAGGGAGAAAGGCGTCGCCGTCACCCTGGGCAAAGTAGAGGACTTTCCGTCGATTGCCGCTTACGGCGTGATGTCGACGCCGGGCGTCGTCATCGACGGTGTCGTCGTCCATGCCGGTGGCGTACCGAGCCGGGAAAAAGTTGAAGGCTGGTTCTAGAAGGTGCTTACCGTGACTCTTGCGGCGCTCCAACGCCACGAGCATCAGCGTCCCGGATCGATCGGAACCCCCGCCTCGCAGGGGTCGCGGTAGCGGCAGCGGGCGCATTGACCGGTGCAGCCGGTCCATTCATCGGTCGCCGGAGCGGACGCCGGCATTTCGGCCGGCGGCGCGACGACGCCATCGTCCATGCATTCATCATCCGACGCCGGCATCATCGCCACCGGCCTCAGGCCCGGATCCAGCCGCGTCGTACGGCCCACACGAACAGGCAGCCGTAGAGCGCGGCGACGCCGACATGCCAGGTCGCCAATGCCGCGGTCGTCAGCACGACGAAGCGGCCGCCGCGCTCGGCGTCCTGCGTGCGTCCGCTGATCGCCAGCTCGGCACCGGCGAGGAAGAGCACGACGCCGAGCACCGGCGCCGGAAAGAGCTGCAGGATCAGCAGCAGCGAGTCGCCGAAGCAAAGCGCCATCAGCACCAGCAAACCGCCGAGCAGGATCGACGCGCCGCCCGTGCGGGCACCGAAACGGACATGCCCGGCCATGCCGCCGGCACCATGACACATCGGTATGCCGCCGATCGCGCTCGCCCAGACATTCATCAGCCCGGTCGTCAGCGCGACGCGGCGCACATCGATCGGCCGGTCGGCGAATTCGCGATTGTTCTCGTCGACGAGCGCGACGAGGCCGTTGCCGAAGGTCAGCGGCAGTTGCGGCAGCGCCAGGAGCAGCGCGCCCTGCCAGAGATCGTTCGCCGCGAGCGCCGGCCAGGCGAAGGACGGCAGGCGGAAGTCCGGCCGGATCAGCGCCAGCCGGTCGGCCAGCGTCGGCTGCGCGCACAGCGCCACGACGACGCCGATCAGCAGCAGTACCAGCATCGCCGGCAGGCGCGAGCGCGCCAGCAGTACCAGCGCGACAACGAGGACCGCCGCCGCCAGCCAGGCGTTCTGCCCCATCATGCCGATGCCCTCGCGCATGAAGCTCAAGCCAAGTCCCATGACGATGCCGATCAGCACCTGCGCCGGCACAAGACGCGCGAGCCTCGTCGCCAGCCCGGAGACGGCGAGCAGCAGCCAGAAGACGCCGGTGACGAGGCCGGCGCCGACGACCGTGGCCGGCGTCAGGACTGCGCTGCCGGCGGTCTGCGCGATGGCGATGGCGCCGATCGCCTTCATCGGTTGCACCGGCACCGGCGTGCGATAGATGAGGCCGGCGGCGATCAGCGCACCGCCGACGCCGAGCAGCAAGCCGGTCGGATCGACCTTGAGGATCGAGACGTAGGCGACGACAAACGGAATCAGCGTACCCAGGTCGCCGAAGGCGCCGGCGAGCTCGGCCAGATCGAAGCGGTTGCGCCCGCCGGCAGGCGTCGCGTCAGCCATCGCTGGACTCCGGCGCGCCTGCCGCCACGCTTTCCTCCACATTGAGGCACCGCTGTCCCTCGAGGTCGATTTCTGGCAGCATGATGTGCCGGCTGCAGCGCATCAAGCGTTTGTCATCCATGCCTCCGCTCCCTTCATCTTGTTCTTAGTTCTCTTGCGCTTCGCGTCCCGCCATGTCTTCCGCCAAACCGCCCGCCCCGCCGAACGAGAAACCCGATCGCCGCGACCCGCCGCTGCGTCGCTGGCTCAACGTCGCCTGCCGCAGTCTCCATGTCGTCGGCATCATCCTGCTCGGTGCCGCGCTGCTGGCCGGCACCGCGACGACCTCCGGCGCGCTGCTGACGGCGGCTTCCGGCCTCGGCATGCTGGCCCTCGACACCTGGCGCAAGCCGGCGCACCTCGCCGAAGTCTCCGGCCTCGGCGTCCTCGCCAAGCTGCCCTTCGTCGCGCTGGCGGCCTTCATTCCGTCGGCATCGCTCGCGCTATTCTGGTCGATTGTCATCGTTTCCATGGTGCTCTCGCACGCACCGGCGGCCTTCCGGCACCGGCGCCTCTTCGAGCGCCGCTGACACCGGGCGGGCGACGGCCCGCGCGCCCGCCGCCGGATTTCTTATTCTTCCTGTCGTTCTCCCCTTATTTCGCTGCGTCGCTTCAGCAGCCCGGCGACAATCCCTCGAAGGGCTGCACGCTGACGATGTCGCCGGGCGACACCGAGGCGCAGTCCTCGGGCAAGACGATGAAGCAGTTGGCCTCAGTCATCGAGCGCAGCACGCCCGAGCCCTGGTTGTCGGTGGTGCGCACTTCCCACTGGCCATCGACGGCGCAGAGCACGCCGCGCTGGTACTCGCGCCGGCCGTGCGGCTTGCGGATCGAGCAGGCGGCACGCACCTTCACTTCGAGCGGCAAGGGCGAGACGTCGCCGCCGGCGAGCTTGAGCAGCGCCGGCCGCGCGAACTGGCTGAAGCTGACCATCACCGACACCGGATTGCCCGGCAGGCCGAACAGCCAGGCCTTGCCGACGCGGCCGAAAGCCATCGGCCGCCCCGGTTTGACGTTGACCTTCCAGAACTTGACCTCGCCCGACTTGGCCAGGATTTCCTTGACGAAATCGGCCTCGCCGACCGACACGCCGCCGCTGGTGATGATCGCATCGGCCTGCGTGGCGGCTTCGTTGAGCGTCTGTTCGAGTTTTTCCGGCTGGTCGGGCACGACCCCCTTGTCGATGATGTCGACGCCGAGCCGGCTGAGCAGGCCGAACAGCGTGTAGCGGTTGCTGTCGTAGATCTGGCCCGGCACCAGCGTCTGGCCGATCGACGCCAGTTCGTCGCCGGTCGAGAAATAGGCGACGCGCAGGCGGCGCTTGACCTCGACCTCGGCAACGCCGAGCGAGGCGATGACACCGAGTTCGGCCGCGCCGATGCGCTTGCCGGCCCGCAGCGCGACGACGCCGCGGGCGAGATCCTCGCCGGCATGCCGGATATTCTTGCCGCGCGCCTGTCCCGGCGGAATGACAACAACATCACCGCCCTCACCCAGCTCAACGCGCACCAGCTCCTGCTCGACGACGACATTGGCACCGGCCGGCAGCACGGCGCCGGTCATGATGCGCACCGCCTGTCCCTTGCCGACGAGGCCCGAGAACGGACGGCCGGCGAAAGCGGTGCCGACGACCACCAGCGCGGTGTCGCCCGCCGCGTCCAGGCTGTCGGCGCAGAGCGCGTAGCCGTCCATCGCCGAATTGTCGTGCGCCGGCACGTCGTAGGGAGAGGTCACATCGGCGGCGAGGATGCGCCCGAGCGCGGCGCGCAAGGGGACGCATTCGCTGCCGCTGATCGGCGCGACCGCCGACAACATGTAGTCAAGGGCCTGGGAAACGCTGAGCGCGGCGTTCTCGCCGTCGCCGGAAGATTTCGGTGTCATTGCCATTTAGGAGTCTCTGTAATCACTTTTTCGAGTTCGGGAAGAAGACCTGCTGCCCGTCGGCGCGGAAGCTCGCGATCGCCTCGCGCCCGGTGTCGGACGTCAGCCAGTCGCTGAACTGCTGCGCCGCGCGCGCCTTGACGTGCGGATGCCGCGCGGGATTGACCGGAATGACGCTGTAAGGATTGAACAAGGCCGGATCGCCGTCAAGCACCATGACGAGTTCGCGACGGTTCTTAAACGCGCCCCAGGTGGCGCGGTCGGCCAGCGTATAGGCGTTGATCGCCGCCGCCATGTTCAGCGTCGGCCCCATGCCGCTGCCGGTTTCCTTGTAGCCCGACAAAGCCTTGGGATCGACGCCGGCGGCCTTCCACAGGCGCAACTCGGCGGCGTGCGTGCCGCTCTTGTCGCCGCGCGAGATGAAGCCCTGGCCACTGGCCGCGATCGCCTTGAACGCGCCCTGGGCATTGCCCGCCGCAGCGAGCCTGGCCGGGTCGTCCTTGGGACCGACAAAAATGAAGTCGTTGTACATCACATCCTTACGTTGCGTGCCAAACCCCTCGGCGACGAATTTCTCCTCCGCCTCGCGGTCATGAACGAGCAGGACGTCGGCATCGCCCCGGCGACCGATGTCGATCGCCTGGCCGGTGCCGACGGCAACGATTCTGACCTTGATTCCGCTCGCTTGTTCAAAACGCGGGATGATCCACGAAAACAGGCCGGACTGTTCGGTCGAGGTGGTCGAGGCGACGACCAGGGTTTCCTCGGCCGCCAGCGGCAGCGATGCCGCCAGGGTAAGACCGAGACCGAGGCCGACACCGGCCATCAACGATCGAATGCGATTCGCCATGGTAGTTCTCCTTGCAGAAAGGCCCGCGCCGCGGGCGACTGAGGTTGGGAAAAGAAGCGCCGCACCGGCGCATGCTCCTGCACGCGGCCGTCGGCGAGAAAGACGACGTCATCGGCGAGGCGCTGCGCCTGGCCGAGGTTGTGGGTGGTCATCAGGATCTTGGCACCGTCGGTGCGGATCTCGCGGATAATGCGCTCGACCGCCTCGGTGGCGCTCGGATCGAGGCTCGCGGTCGGTTCGTCGAGCAGCAGCATGCGCGGCCGCAACACCCAGGCGCGGGCCAGCGCGAGGCGCTGCCGCTCGCCACCCGAAAGCAGGCGCGCGCTGGCATCGACGCGATGGGCGAGCCCGACGCGTTCGAGCACCGCCAGCGTGCGGGCGCGCCGCGCGGCGCGGCCTTCGCCCTGCGCGGCAAGTGCGAATTCAACATTGCGGAAGACCGACAGGCGCAGCAGCGCCGGATGCTGGAAGACCATCGCCAGGCGCCCGTCCGGCTGCGGTCGCCCGCCCCAGTCGATGCTGCCTGCAGCGGGTGTCAGGAGTCCGGAAAGCAGGCGCAGCAGTACCGTCTTGCCGCTGCCGTTCGGCCCGAGGATGACGCTGATGCCCTCGCCCGACAGGTCGAGATCGAGGTCCTGCAGCACCGTCTGCCGTTCCGGGCGGAACGCCAGTCCCTGTACCCTGAGCGGAAACATCAGCCAACCCTCCGCAAGGCCCAGCATCGCAGGCAATAGGCCAGCGCGTTGAGCAGCAGGATCAGGCCGATCAGCACCATGCCGAGCGCGATCGACAGCGCCAGGTTACCCTTGCTGGTTTCCAGTGCGATTGCCGTCGTCATGACACGCGTAAACCCGTCGATGTTGCCACCGACGATCATCACCGCGCCGACCTCGGACATCGCCCGGCCAAGTCCGGCCAGCGCCGCCAGCGACAGCGAGAAGCGGCAATCGGCGATGAGCAGGACGACGGCATCGAAGCGGCGCACGCCGATGAGCGCCAGTTCCGGAGCATAGTCGTTCCAGGCATCCTCGACGATCTGCCGGCTGACCGCCGCGATCAGCGGCATCACCAGCAGCGTCTGGGCAAAGATCATCGCCGTCGGCGAGAAGAGCAGGCCGAATTCGCCGAAGGGGCCGCTGCGCGACAGCAGCAGATAGACGATGACGCCGACAACGACCGACGGCAGGCCCATCATCGCGTTCAGCACAACGATCAGCGCCCCGCGACCGGGAAAGCGATGCACGGCGATCGCGGCACCGACCGGCACGCCGATCAGCACGCCAATCGCCAGCGCGCTCAGGCTGACCCGCAGCGAGAGCGCGACAATGGCTGCCAGCTGGTAGTCGAGATCGAGCACCAGCCGCAAGGCTTCAAGCAATGTCTCCGTCATCGGCGGCGGCCGGCGACGCCGGCCGCGCCGAATCGAACGTCAGAAATCGTCAATCGCGAACTCCAGTCCCAACTCCCTGAGCTTGGCGGGCGTCGGGTTGCCAGTCCGCTTGTCCCAGCCGCGATACTCGTAATAATCGTCCTTGAGGCGTTCGAGCGTTTCGCGACTGATGACGCTGCCCTTCATCGGTCCCTCGGGGATCGGTTCCTCCATGAAGCGGATCGGCAACTGGTCGTAGTCGCGCGTGAAGCCTTCGCGCGCCGACAGGCAGCGTATCATGTTCCACTGGCGCTCGGCGATCTTCCGCGCTTCGTCATACGAGAGGTTCCAGTCGGTGATGGCGTTGAGCGCCTCGATCTGGTTCTGGCTGATCTTGAGTGGTCCCCAGATCGGCTCGCCAAGATGGCACAGGCCCATCGAGTCGGCGAAGATCAGCCAGTGGTTGACCTCGACCGCCAGCGCGCCCTTGCCTTCGAGCACCTTGCGATCGACGAGGCCGCTCTTCTCGGCGGTCGGCCGGATGTCATGGTGGCTGCCGCCGCGCGGCCCGGTGGCATAGCCGACAGCGCAGGCCGGGAAGGGACGGCAGGTATGCCCGGCCCATTCGATGCCCTTGTTCTGCATGGCGAAGCGCTCGGTTCCCTTGCCGACGATGCGCGCCGCCTCGCGTGTGCCCTTGGCCAGCAGCGCACCGATGCCCGGCTCGTTGCGGCCGATCTTCTCGAGCACCTCGATCATCGCATCGGCATTGCCGAAGCGCAGGTCGATGCCGTCGGTATCGTCCCTGGTCAACATGCCTTTCTCATAGGCTTCCATCGCCCAGGAGATGCACACCGAGGCCGAGATCAGGTCGATGCCGTACTCGTCGCAAAGCTCATCGGCCTTGCACAGGGCTTCCATGTTATCGACGGCGCAGCAGCTGCCGAAGCCGTAGATCGTCTCGTAGTCGGCGCCGTTGATGATCGACTTGTAGGGGCCGTCGGGGACGACGCTGTACTTAGTGCAGTTGATCGAGCAGGCCATGCAGGCGCGGTTGCCCTTGACGATCTTCTCCTTCATCGCCTCGCCGGTGATGTTCTGCATGCCTTCGAACACCTCGGTCTGCCAGTTGCGCGTCGGCAGGATGCCGGCATCATTCATCGAGGCGACGTTGCGCGGCGTGCCGTAGCTCGACAGGCCCTGAATCGCCGGCGTCGTCGCGACGAGATCGTTGAGCCGCTGCGCCTTGTTATAGACGCCGAACATGTTGGGCACGCTGACACCGCCGGTGCCGCGCACCGCCATCGCCTTGAGATTCTTCGAGCCCATCACCGCACCGACGCCGCCGCGCCCGGCGGCGCGCATGTCGAGCAGGACCATGGCATAGGCCAGCCCGGCCTCGCCGGCGACACCGATCGTCGCGACGTGGATTTCGTCGTCGCCGATTTCCTTGCGGATCGCGGACTGCGCGTGGAAGGTGCTCTGACCCCAGAGATGGCGCGCGTCGCGGATCTCGACCGTGTCGTCGTCGATCCACAGATAGACGGGATGCTCGGCCTTGCCCTCGATGATCATGCCGTCATAGCCGGCGGCCTTGAGTTCGGGCGCGAAAAAGCCGCCGAAGCTGCTGTGGAAGAACGAACCGGTCGTCGGCGACTTGGCGCACAGGACGGCGCGCGAAGCGGTCGGCACCATCGTGCCATTGACCGGGCCGGTCATCATGATCAGCTTGTTTTCCGGCGCGAACGCGTCGATCTTCGCCGGCACCTCCTCGTAGAAAATGCGGGCGGCGAGGCCGGCGCCGCCGACGAAATCGCGGACCAGGTCCTCGTACAGCGGTTCCTTGCCGATCGCGCCGCTTTCGAGGTTGACCCGCAGGATCCAGCCGACATAGCCCTGCCCCTGGATCTGCTTGCGCGTGCCGTTCTTTCCTTGCATCGTTTTCTCCCCTGTGTTCATGCTCAACCCCCGCCAATCGGAAATATGAAGGCCACCTCGCCGCCGTCCTCGACCGACCGGCCCATGTCGAAACGCGACCGGATGATTTCGTCATTGAGACGGATGAGGAAAGGCGTCATCGCGTTTTCCTCGCGATCCCAGAGCTTTTCCCTGAGATCCTCGCCAAAGCGCGCCAGCAGCGCGTCCATCACGTCCTGCACGGTACCCGGCTGGTCGACTTCGACATCGACATACTCGGCGCCCATGACGTCACGGATCACCGAGAACGCCTTGAAGCGCACATGCGCCTTCGCCGTCATGCCGCCCATGCCTCCGCCGGGCGAAGCCCCGGCCTGCGTCTGCAATTGCATGCTGTCCTCCGCTAGAGTGCTGATGAATTCCTGGCTGGCCTATTTGGCGCAGTTCCGCTCGAACCAGTCGTATGCGATCGCCTTGGCCTGCGACACCGGCGGCCGCTCCGGCTTGGCCTCCATCTCCTTCCACTCGAGCGCCTTCGGCAGGCAGAAGCGGACGCAGACGGGGTTGTCGAAACAGTAGTCGCAGTTGTCGAGCAGCAAGGGCACCGGAATTTCCGGGATATCGACGAGCGTCACCTTGATGCGCGACCGGCGCGTATTGAAATTGCCGCCCTTGACGGCCGAGCAGGCCAGTTCGCACAGGCGGCAACCCGTGCACAGAGCCATATTCACTTCGATGTGTTTTGCCACGGCACTTCTCCCTCTCCCGATTCAAGACATGATCTTTTCCGCCGCGCCGGCCGGTTCGGACGTTGGCGCTGCAAAATTGCAACGCCACGCCGGATTGAAGGCCTTATCGCAAGGAGCATGCCAATCGCAACGAAGCGACATAGGCCATTGACATCAAAGGGAAAACACCAATACCAGCATCGCCGTCGCAAAAAATGCCGTTGCAATCTGCAGAAGCGCGTTGCAAACTGCAACAAAAATTGCAGTCATTCCTTCGGCATGGGATAAAAACAAGACGGAGAGACGAAGTGAAAGAAATCGTCGTGGTTGCACCGATCCGGTCGCTCGCCGATCTTGCCGGCGAGATCGTCGCCGACGCCCCTTTCGACAACGTCGGGATCGTTCCCGGCACGCTCGCCGACGGCGTCGCCGCCGCCCGCGCTGCCATCGAACAGGGGGCGCGCATCGTCGTCTCGCGCGGCGGCACCTACGACCAGATCAAGGCCGAGGTGGCAATCCCGGTCGTCGAGATCAAGGTCTCCGCCTTCGACCTCATCGAGAGCCTCAAGAAGGTCCGGCAGCAGGGCCGCGACGAACTCATCGGCATCGTCGGCCATCGCAACGTCATCAGCGGCGCCGACATCGTCGCCGACGCAATGGGCCTGCGTTCGGTCTCGGTCGAGGTCGACAGCCGCAGCGACATCGCCGTCGAGGTCGACCAGCTGATCCGGCTCGGCGTCGGCACCTTCGTCGGCAACAGCAAGGTCGAGGCCGAGGCTCGCCGGCGCGGCTGCAGCGCCGTCTGGGTGCAGTCGGGTCGCCGGGCGATCCGCGAGGCCATCGACGAAGCCCAGCAGATCCTGCGCGCCGCCTGGCAGCAGAAGGAGCGGGCGCAGCAGTTCGCGACGATCATCGACTTCGTCCATGACGGCATCGTCGCCATCGACCGCGCCGGCGCGGTCACCGTCTTCAACAGCGCCTCCGAGAAAATCACCGGCGTCGGCCGGCTGTCTGCGCTCGGCCGCAACATTGCCGACGTCATTGCCAACACGCGTCTCACTGCCGTCATGGAAAGCGGCCGCCCCGAAATCGGCGACATCCAGCATATCGGCAACGACGTCGTCGTCGCCACCAACCGGGTGCCGGTGGTCGTCGATGGCAAAGTCATGGGGGCGGTGGCGACCTATCAGGATGTCACCGAAGTCCAGCGCGTCGAACAGAAGATCCGCACCCGCCTGCTCGAAAAGGGCTTCGTCGCCAAATACAGCTTCGACGACATCGTCCATCGCAGCGCAGCGATGGCCGAATGCATCCGCACCGCCCGCAAATTCTCGGCCTACGAGGCCTCGGTGCTGATCTCCGGCCCTTCCGGCGTCGGCAAGGAGCTGTTCGCGCAGAGCATGCACAACGCCAGCCCGCGCCGCAACATGCCCTTCGTCGCCATCAACTGCGCCGCCCTGCCCGAAACACTGATCGAGAGCGAGCTGTTCGGCTACGTCGAGGGTTCCTTCACCGGCGCCGCGCGCAAGGGCAAGGCCGGCCTCTTCGAAATGGCGCACGGCGGCACCATCTTCCTCGACGAGATCAGCGAGCTGCCCTACGCGCTGCAGGGCCGGCTATTGCGAGTGCTGCAGGAAAAGCAGGTGATGCGCCTGGGCGACAACAAGCTCGTCCCGATCGATGTCCGCGTCATCTGCGCGAGCAACCGTGACCTGCGCGACCTGCTGCGCCAGAACCTGTTCCGCACCGATCTCTATTTCCGCATCGCCTTTCTCAACCTCTTCCTGCCGCCGCTCAACGACCGCATCGAGGATCTCGAACCGCTCTGCGCGCATTTCGTCGACGTGCTCTCGCGGCAATACCGCAAGGGCGCGGTCCGGCTTGGCGGCGAGGCGTTCGCCTTCCTGCAACGGCACAACTTCCAGGGCAATGTGCGCGAACTGCACGGCATGCTCGAACGCGCAATGGTCGTCTGCGACGGCGGAACGATCGGCGTCGCCGACCTGACGGCGGTTGCCGCCGAGAGCGGCCCGTACTGCAGCATCGACCGCCTGTCCTTCCCGGTCTCGGGCCACACCCTGCGCGACGTCGAGCAGAGCTATATCCGCCACGTCTACCAGACCACCAACGGATCGATCAAGGAGTGCAGCGCGATCCTCGGCATTGATCGCACGACACTATGGCGCCACCTGCGCAAGCAGTCGATGGCATAGGAACAAACCGGATGACGGATGAAATGAACGACGGCGTCAGGCCGACTAGGCCATGCTCGACAGGGCCTGCGCCAGCGCGTTGTTGCCAGTCTCCGGGATCGGGCCGGACATCGCTTCGACGCGAACCACATAGCCACACTCGCGCAACTGCGTCTGCCAGTACTCGGCCTCTTCCCGGTTCTTCAACCACGGCCCGCGGTCCTGTTGCCGCCGCCCGGAATGATCATTGACGAATGTCACCAGTCGATACATTGAACACCTTTGCCACCATGGCTACGGCTTCGGATTGTAGCCTCCCGGCGCCGCAAAAACCACCTGGGAATACGCTGAACGCATGAACACGGACACGCCAACCGCCCCACCCCGACCCGGACAGACCCCGCGCCCGCCCGCCCAGCGCCGCGCCGCAACGCTCCTCCTGACGGCGATGACGCTGCTCGCCGCCGTCTCCGGCATCGGCACCGGCCTGCCGGTGTGGTGGGCAGGCATCGCCGCCTGGCTCGCCGCCGCCGTGCTCTGGCCGCAACTTCCGGGCGCCCAGAAGCGCCAAGCGCTCCTGCTCGCCGGTGTCGGCGCCGCGGCCATCGGCGTCGCCCTGATGCGCGGCGGCCGACCGGCCTGGATCGGACTGCTGACCCAGAACACGGCGCTGCTCGGCATGCTCGCCGCCGTCAGTTTCCTGCAAATGCTCGGCGCCGCCGACAATGCCGACGAGAAACTGCCGACCGGCCGCGGCGCGCTCTGGCGTTCGGCCGCCGGCGTCCACCTGCTCGGTGCCGTCATCAACCTGTCGGCGCTCTTCATCATGGCCGACCGCGTCGGGCGCGGCGGCCACCCCAGCCAGCAGCAGGTGGCGCTGCTCTCGCGCGCCTATCTCGCCGCGGCGCTGTGGTCACCCTTCTTCGCCGCCACCGCCGTGGCGCTCACCTACGCGCCGGGCGCCAGCCCGCTCGGCCTGATGGTCGCCGGCGCGACGCTGGCCGTCGTCCTCGTCTGGCTGGCGGGACGCGACATCATCCGCGCCAGCGATGACCGGGCCGACAGCTTCGTCGGCTACCCGATGCACCCGCGCGCGCTGGCCCTGCCCGGTATCCTGGCGGCGGCCGTCTGGTGCGGCCATCTGGCGTTTCCCGCCTGGTCGATGCTGTCGGTGATCAGCTTCGCCTCGCTGCTGATGGTGTCGGCGACCATTCTGACCCGGCTCGGACCGGCGCCGGCCTGCCGCGCCATCGTGGCCCACGCCGGCCAGCGCCTGCCGGCCATGGCCGGCGAGCTCGTGCTCTTTCTCGCCGCCGGTTGCTTCGCCAGCGGACTCGGCGCGCTGATCGACACCGGCGGCATCTGGATGCCCTTCGCCCGCTTCGGCGCCGTCGAAGCCGCTCTGGTGCTGGCGGCGATGATCCTGCTCGCCGCGCTCGGCATCCACACCGTCATCTCGATCACCATCGCATCGACCTGGCTGGCGCCCTTGCATCCGGCGCCGACGCTGCTGGCGCTGCTCTTCGTGCAATCGTGGGCGATCGGCCTCGCCGCCGGCCCGACCTCGGGCACCAACCTGACAATCCAGGGCCGCTACGGCATCCCGTCGATGACGATGGCACGCGGCAACCTGCGCTACTGCCTGCAGGCCTACGCCGCCGCCGTGTTCTGGCTGGTGATCCTGGCCCACTGGCCATCCGGCACCTAAACGCGCCGGCAGCGCGCTTCAGGACGCCTGCTTCCTGGCCCGCTTGTCCTCGTACATGCGGGCATCCGCCGCGCGGATCACCGCATCGAGATTCTCGCCGGCTTCCGGATACCAGGCCAGGCCGATCGAGACACCGACACCGATTTCGCGGTGCTTGTGCCGGATGGGTTGCTCGATCGCCTCGCGCAGCCGGTTCGCGAGTACTTCGACACCTTCCGGCATTGTTTCCTCAAGCAGGACGATGAACTCGTCGCCGCCCCAGCGGGCGATGACATCGGTGGCGCGCAGCACCGATTTCGCCCGCGCGGCCGTCACCCGCAAGGCGCTGTCGCCGGCATCGTGGCCATAGGTATCGTTGAGCGACTTGAATCCGTCAAGATCGAGAAACAGGAGCGCGCAGCCCATGCCGCCATGCCGCTCGCAACGCGAGAAGGCGAGATTGGCATGGCTCTGCAGCAGGTTGCGGTTGGCGAGGCCGGTCAGCCGGTCGTACAAGGCCAGTTCCGACAAGCGGATGCGATTCAGCATGGCCGAATAGATCGCCCCGGCGATGAAGCAGCTGACGAGAACGATCGAGATCCGCGCCAGCAACGCAAAACGTTCCAGGCGGCCGTCTTCTCGGCTGACCACCCCCACCGTCCATCTGCCGCCGGGAACGAGGATGCTCTGGGTGACGACGCCCGGATCGTCGAAAACGGCCATGTCGCCATATACCGGCAGTCGCGCGGACGTCGGCATCTCGTCGCGTTGCAGGGCAAAGCTGACCTGGCTGCTGTCCATCCCGTCGAAGGCCGCGGAAAACAGGGCTTCGACGTTGATCACCGTCGATAGCAGTCCCCAGTAATCGCCCCGGATGAAGATCGGCAAACGGAAAACGAGGCCGCGTCCGCCCTGCACGAGGTCGAGCGGACCGTCGAGAAATGGCCTGCCTTCGCGAATGGTCCGCTCGACGATCGGCCACTGGTTCTTCTGATCCGGGTAATACAGCCCGATCGCCGACTCGTTGCCCGCCAGCGGATAGACGTAGCGCACGCGATAGCCCACGGCAATGCCGAAGTTGTGGATTTTCGGATTGTCGCCGTGCAGCGCCTTGAGGATGTCATGGATTTCCGCTTCACGCAGGTTCTCGCTGCGCACGAAGAGATAGCTACTCAGGCCGCTGCTCAGGAACAACAGGGAATTGAGCTGGCTCTCGACCCGGGAGCGGATGTTCGACGCTTGCGCGATCGCCA
Source organism: uncultured Propionivibrio sp. (assembly GCF_963666255.1). Classification (NCBI taxonomy): domain Bacteria; kingdom Pseudomonadati; phylum Pseudomonadota; class Betaproteobacteria; order Rhodocyclales; family Rhodocyclaceae; genus Propionivibrio; species uncultured Propionivibrio sp. Next base: position 255,624 of record NZ_OY762657.1, read on the forward strand.
CGTATTTTTTCGCCGCTTCCGCCTCATTCACATGGTTCTGGACGAAGCGCTCGCCCAGCCAGACGCAGGCGACCAGGACGAGCAGCGCGAAAAGCTGCGCCTGTCGGCGCCCCAGACCGGTGTCAAACGGCAGGAAGTGATGCCCGTCAAACCATTTCTTCATACGTCCAGCCTGTTGTCATCGCACCGCCCGCCATGACGGAACCTCCGCCACCTCACCGTGTCCGGTCACTTTATCAAAAATCGGCGAAGACACCCCGCGACGGACACCCTCCGGCAAGCGATCGTGCGCCTGTGCCGCTCTCAAAACAGCTCGACCGCCGGCCGGGCGGGGTGGGCGACGACGTACTGGCCGCTGGCCACCAGATCCTCGTAGCATTCGACGCGGTTGCGGCCGTTGCGCTTGGCGAAATAGAGCGCCTGATCGGCGCGACCGACCAGTTCGGTCGGTGTATCGAGATCATCGACCCGGGTGAAGCCGATGCTGATGGTGACGCGGCCGACGATCGGGAAGACCGCCTCCTCGATGTGCTTGCGGAAGCGTTCGAGCACATGCCGCGCATCGTCGCGGTCGGTCAGTTGCAGCACGCTGACGAATTCCTCGCCGCCGAAGCGGAACAACTGGTCGTTGAAGCGGAACGAGCGGCGCATCGCCTGCGCGATCAGCAGCAACACCTCGTCGCCGATGATATGGCCATGCTCGTCGTTGATGCGCTTGAAGTGGTCGATGTCGGCCATCGCCAGCCAGTTCGACACCTCGCCCGGTTTGAGGTGGCGCCGGCCCGGCGAGGCGCCGCGCTCACTGCCCTCCCCGCCTCCCTCGCCGCCATCGTCGCTGCCGGCATGCGCCAGCATCCGCGACAGGTTTTCGTCGAAGGTCTTGCGGTTGAGCAGGCCGGTCAGCGTGTCGGTTTCGGCATAATCGATCAGCGCGAGATGATCGAGAAAGAGGCCAAGCACATCCTCCATCAGGTGTTCCTCGCTCGCTTCGAGCGGCCGGTCGCGCTGCAGTTCGAGCACGGCATAGACTTCGTCGCGATGCTCGAGCGGAAAGAGATGAATCTCCGTCTCCGCCCGCCGGAACGACATCGGCGCCCGGGCGCGGCAACAGACGACATAATCCTCGCGGCTGTCGAGCGGATAGCCATCCTGCGGCGAGGCGAGATAGACGTCCTTGAAGATTTCGGAGGCGCCGCTGCGGATCACGCAGGGAATGACGTAGTCGGTGCCGCAATGGTGAACGATGCGCAGCAGCGTCGTCTGCGCCGCGCCGAAGATGCTGCCGACCGTCAGCACCAGCGCCTGGTTGAGGCTATTGCGGTCGCGCCGCCCGACGATCCGGCGCAAGTGCTCGATCAGGTCGTGGTAGAGGTCTATCTTGCTGGCATGCATGCAGGCACTATGTCATATGCGTTGGACAACAAGGTTGTCATTGTTCCCTGCAAAGCGCTTGCCGTCCAGCCCCCCCTTGACGCAGCACCCGCACGCCAGCCCTGACAAACGTCCCGCTCGCCAGGCGCGGCATGGCATGACGGCGCCTGCCTAGATCGAGAAATCCTCGCCGACGCTCGCCGTCTGCCGCAGCAACTCGCCGATGCGTTCCTCGGTCAGACCGGGAACGAGCTTGGCGATCAGCGCATAGGCATAGCGCCGCAGATAGACGCCACGGCGCAGCGCCAGCCGCGTCGTGTTCGGGACGAAGAGATCGGGCTGCTCGATCAGCGTGAGATGGTCGTCGCGCTCGCGATCGAAGGCCATGGCGGCGACGATGCCGACGCCAAGTCCGATGCCGACGTAGGTCTTGATCACATCGGCATCGATCGCCGAAAGCACGATATCCGGCGCGAGCCCGGCCTCGGCGAAGCGGCGGTCGATATTGGCGCGTCCGGTGAAGCCTTCGTGATAGGTGACGATCGGATATTCGGCGAGGTCGGCCAGCGTGATCTTCCCGAGCGATTCGAGCGGATGCCCCTTGGGCACGATGACGGCGTGATGCCAGGTGTAATAGGGAAAGGTGACGACTTCGGGAACGTTCGCCAGCCATTCGGTGGCGATGGCGATATCGGCCTCGCCGGCGGTCAGGAGTTCGGCGATCTCGCGCGGGCTGCCCTGGTGCAAGGCCAGATGCACTTTCGGATATTCGTCACGGAAGGCCTTGATCACCTCCGGCAGCGCATAACGCGCCTGTGTGTGCGTCGTCGCGATGACGAGGCTGCCGGCCTCCTTGTTGGAGAAGTGATCGGCAATGCTTCTAGCATTCTGCGTATCGAGCAGGATGCGCTCGACCACGGTCAGCAGCTCCTTGCCCGGCTCGGTGAGCCCAAGCAGCCGCTTGCCTCGCCGCACGAAGATCTCTATACCAAGTTCATCTTCAAGATCCTTGATATGTTTCGATACGCCAGGCTGCGAGGTGAACAGCGTATTGGCGACCGTCGTCAGGTTGAAATCCTGCCGCACGGTCTCGCGGATAATGCGCAGCTGCTGGAAGTTCATCGTCACTCCGATCGCATAAATAGGGGATGCACACCGTCAACGATCGAGGACACCGATCCGGAAGGGCTCACGCCGGCGGGCGGCCGAATGCCGCCTCCACCACCGTCGCAATGCCACCAGACAGCCGCGCCACCGCGAATTCGCGCCCATCGCCGGACTCCTGTCACGTTTCAGAAAACGCAGTCTAGGAGAAGCGCCGACAATTCAGAACGAATAAATTGCTATTTGCTTATAACAAGCGCTTCGATCGGGCGAAGCGCGTACGCCGGTCGGCACGGCGCCTCCGTTCAGCGCGTCCGTCGAACCTCGTAGCCCTGCTCCTCCAGATAGTGGATGGCGCGCTGGAGCTTGCGTTGCCGACGGGGGATGGCCGGCGGCGGCTGGCACCCGGGCGCGTTCGTCAGATCGAGTCCATGCGCCTGCAGCCAGGCGCGGATGATGTCGAGACTGTGCCTGCCGACGCCAGCCGCGCGCTCGACGACACGGTAGTCGAGGGGCGCCACATCGGCCGGAGATATCTCCGGCCGGTCAAGCAGGTTGCGCAGGATATTCTTCTGTCGCGTCGGCAACTCGATCGCCATGATTGGCCTCCTTTCCGGCAGACCCGGGATCGACGCGCACAGACGCGTCTCCGGGAGCGCTGATTCGGGGGCACAAGGCTAACGGCTGCGCGATCCGCCGCCAACGACATAATTCTGATATCGATATGCGCTTGTCGCATAAGCCCCGAACAATGCGTAGGCCGATCAGCGCTTATAGCGCACAAGGCATAAGGATCGAAACATAACTTCGTTCCGCCGGATTCCCGTCCGTCATAGAGTCGTTCCACCGAATCACGACCCGGAGGCGACATGGCAACGCTCATCGTCGGTGGAGACCGAATCCACACCTACAAGGACTATCTCGACGCGCACGGCTACGGCCCGATCATGCACTGGAACGGCCGCAACAACAGCGAATGCCACAAGAAGATCCCGGCGCGCACACGCCTCGTCGTCATCCTCGTCGACCAGGTCAACCATCGCCTCGCCATCAAGATGCGGCAGATCGCGAATGACATGAACCTGCCGGTGATCTTCAGCCGCCGTTCGATCGCCCAGCTCGAACAGGCCATCGTCCGCCAGCGTGTGCAGTCGGCGCTGACACTGCAGTAACCATCAATCCTGCATATATGCAAATAAGAAACGAATCGTTCCGGCCGCAGGCATCGGTTGTTAGATTGCCGACACCGGTGCTGCCGGAACCCATGCCAACGACATCACAGAGGAACCACCCATGACGACCGAAGACAGCGTCGCGCGACGCACCCTGAGCGAAGCCGCCGCCCGGCAGCTCGCCAACAGCACCAAGACCCATGCCCAATGGGGCGGCATCACGCCGCGCTGGCTGGTGTCCTTCCTGCCCTGGACACCGATCGAGGCCGGCATCTATCGTCTCAACCGCGTCCGCGAGGACGCCGAATTCAATCCGGCCGACGTCGAATGCAGCCCGGCCGGCAACGAGGACCTGCCCGAAACCTTCGTCGACTACGAGACGCGGCCGCGCGAATACTCGCTCAACGCGGTGACCACGGTGCTCGACGTGCAGACGCGCGTATCCGACCTCTACAGCTCGCCGATCGACCAGATCCAGGAGCAATTGCGCCTCCTGATCGAGAAGGTCAAGGAGAAGCAGGAGAACGAACTCGTCAACAACGAGGACTACGGCCTGCTCCACAACATCGTGCGCACGCAGCAGATTTCGACGCGCAAGGGCCGGCCGACCCCCGACGACCTCGACGAACTGATCAGCAAGGTCTGGAAGGAACCGGCTTTCTTCCTCGCCCACCCCAAGGCGATTGCCGCCTTCGGCCGCGAATGCACGCGACGCGGCGTGCCGCCGCCCACCGTCTCGCTCTTCGGCTCGCAGTTCCTGACTTGGCGCGGACTGCCGCTGGTGCCGAGCGACAAATTGCATATCGACGAAAACAACAAGACGAACATCCTGCTGCTGCGCACCGGCGAGAAGAAACAGGGCGTCACCGGACTCTTCCAGCCGGGCGTTCCGGGCGAGGTCGCGCCGAGCCTGTCGGTGCGTTTCATGGGCATCGACCGCAAGGCCATCGCTTCCTACCTGATCTCGCTCTATTGCTCGGCCGCCGTGCTCAGCGACGACGCCATCGCCGTGCTGCAAAACGTTGAGGTCGACCAATACTATGACTACGCCTGATCTCTCCGCCGGCACGCCGCCGGGCGGCGGTGCCGTGCTGGCGGCGGCCGAAGCGCAGGCCGCGCAGTCGGCCGGCGTACCCGATCCCGGACTGATCGCGCAGTGGGCGAACCAGTTCTTCGCCGCGCTGCCCGGTGTTGCGTCGGCGCCGACGCCACGCCTGCCCGAGATTTCGCCGGCCGTGACCGCCACCCCGCAGCTTACCTCGCTGCAGCCGCCCACCCCCGTAGCGCCGATCGCGCTGCCAGGCGACCCGGCGGATTTGCGCGACGTCCCATCGACCCTGGGCGGCGCGCTTTCGCTGGTGCCGGCGCGCCTTGCCAGCGCGCCGGCCGGCGATCCCGGCGCCAACGCCTACTATTTTCTCAACGAAGCGCCGCAGCTCGCCGTCACGCCGGCCAGCCCCGCCCCCGTTCATTTCGGTGCAATCGCGGTGATACCGGAACTCGTCGAACAGCATCCGAACCGCACGCCGACACTCGGCTTTTCGTCAGCCCGTCCGTTCGATCCAAATGTCATTCGCAACGACTTTCCGATCCTGCGCGAAGAAATCAACGGAAAGCCGCTGGTCTGGCTCGACAACGCGGCGACGACGCAAAAGCCGCAGGCGGTGATCGACCGGCTCGGCTACTTCTACGAACACGAGAACTCGAACATCCACCGCGCCGCGCACACACTGGCAGCACGCGCCACCGACGCCTACGAGGCAGCGCGCGAGAAGGTCCGGGCTTTTCTCAACGCCGGATCGACCGAGGAAATCGTCTTCGTGCGCGGCACCACCGAAGCGATCAACCTCGTCGCCAAGACCTGGGGCAGCAAGCATGTCGGCGCCGGCGACGAGATCATCGTCAGCCACCTCGAACACCATGCCAACATCGTGCCGTGGCAGCAACTCGCCGCCGAGAAGGGCGCCCGATTACGCGTCATCCCGGTCGATGACAACGGCGATCTGATTCTCGAGGAATACGAGCGGCTGCTGGGTCCGCGCACGAAGATCGTGGCGGTGACGCAGGTCTCCAACGCGCTTGGCACGGTGACGCCGACGCGGGCCATCGTCGACGCCGCACACCGCCACGGCGCGCGCGTGCTGATCGACGGCGCCCAGTCGGTCTCGCACCTGCGCGCCGACGTGCAGGCGCTCGACGCCGACTTCTTCGTCTTCTCCGGCCACAAGATCTTCGGGCCGACCGGCATCGGCGCGCTCTACGGCAAACGCGCGGTCCTCGACGAAACGCCGCCCTGGCAAGGCGGCGGCAACATGATCGCCGACGTCACTTTCGAGCGCACGCTGTACCAGCCGGCGCCAGCCAAATTCGAAGCCGGCACCGGCAATATCGCCGACGCGGTCGGACTCGGCGCCGCGCTCGACTATGTCAGCCGCATCGGCATCGAGCATATCGCCCGCTACGAGCACGAACTGATCGCCTATGCGGTGCAGGCGCTGCGGACGATTCCGGGCCTGCGCATCATCGGCAATCCGCGCGAACGCGCCGGCGTGCTGTCGCTGATCCTCGACGGCTTCAAGACCGAAGAAGTCGGCGCGCACCTGGCCCGCGAAGGCATCGCCGTGCGTTCGGGCCATCACTGCGCCCAGCCAATCCTGCGTCGCTTCGGCCTCGAAAGCTCGGTACGCCCGTCGTTCGCGCCGTACAACACCTGCGCCGACATCGACGCCCTCGTCGCCGCGCTCCGCCAACTTCAGCAAGGACGCCGTTGACGACGGGGCGGGGACAGCCTCACGCCCCGCCCCTTCCCGACCGAAAGCCCCCCAATGCGCCACCACCGACTTCAACCATCACTTTGTCGCCGCCCGCGCGGCACCATTCATCATGCATGAAACCGTCTGGCTCGGCCGCGGCGGTCAGGGCGCCTTCACCGCCGCGCGCCTGCTCGGCATCGCCGCCATGATCGACGGCAAGCACGCCCAGGCGATGCCGGCCTTCGGCCCGGAACGGCGCGGCGCGCCGGTATTCGCCTACACGCGTATCGATGCTGCCCGCGTACGCGAACGCAGTGCCATCCGCCGCGCCGACGCCGCCGTCATTCTCGACGCATCGCTGCTGACGCAGGTGCCGACCGGCTTCCTGACGCCTGACACGCTGCTGCTGATCGACGCCGAAAGCGCGCCGGAGAAGGCACTCGGAGCCAGCGGTCGCACGGTGCCGTTTCCGGCACGGCGTATTGCCCGCGAGGTGCTCGGCAGCGACCATACCAATGCCATCCTGTTCGGCGCGCTGGCAGCCCTGACCGGCATCGTCAGCCCGGCTTCGGCCGAGGCGGCGATCCTCGGCGAATTCGGCCACGGCAGCAAGGGCGAGCGCAATCTCGAAGCCTTCCGCCACGCCCGCGCGCTGGCCGAATCCTTCGATGCCAGCGTCACCCGCTCGTCCCTCACCGCCGACGGAGGACGCCATGGCTGACCGCGACCGCCCCTGCCATCTGCGCCCATTCTCGCGCCCGCGCGACATCGACGACTGGCCCGGCAGCGCCCAACTCGACGGCGGCCACCTTGCCGCCTCGAACCGCAGCTGGCGGACGCTGTGGCCGCAGATCGACCTCGCCCCCTGCAACAAATGCAACCTCTGCCTGCTCTACTGTCCCGATGCCGCCATCGTCGCCACTGCCGACGGCTTTCCGCGCGTCGAAGACGACTGGTGCAAGGGCTGCGGCCTCTGCGCCGCCGAATGCCCGAAGCAGTGCATCGCCATGATCGACGAACACACCCGGACACAGCCATGAGCCGACTCGCCTTTCTTTGCGGCAACGACGCCGTCGCCGAAGCCGTCCGGCTGGCGCGGCCGCGCGTCGTCGCCGCGTATCCGATCACGCCGCAGACCGGCGTCGTCGAACGCCTCTCCGAAATGGTCGACAACGGCGAGCTCGACGCCGAGTTCGTACACGTCGAATCGGAGCATTCCGCCCTCTCGCTCGTCATGGGCAGCAGCGCCACCGGGGTGCGCACCTTCACCGCCACCTCGTCGCAGGGCCTGCTCTACATGGCCGAGATCCTGACCTACGCGTCCGGCGGACGCTACCCGCTGGTCATGATGAACGCCAACCGCGCGCTGGCGCTGCCGTGGAATATCTACGGCGACCAGAGCGATTCGCTGTCGCTGGTCTCGTCGGGCTGGATCCAGGCCTATGCCGAGGACGCGCAGGAAAGCCTCGACCTGACGCTGCAGGCCTATGCCATCGCCGAAAATCCGGCGGTACGCACGCCGGTACTCGTCAACCTCGACGGCTTCGTCCTCACGCATACCTACGAAGCCGTCTCGGTCCCGGACCAGGACGCCGTCGATGCCTTCCTGCCGCCGCGCGACCTGCCACCCGGCTATCCGGGCACCTTCGATCTCGACCGGCCGCAGAGCCTCGGCATCACCGCCGGCCCCGGCGACTATGCCGTCTTCAAATACCGCCAGCATCGCGACATGATCCATGCCGCCGACATCATCCGCGACACCGGGCGGCGCTTCGCCGACACCTTCGGACGCGGCGTCGCCGGGCTGACCGAAAGCTATCGCGCCGACGACGCCGAACTGATCGTCATCACGCTCGGATCGATCGCCGACACGGTGCGCGCCGCCGTCGATGCGCTGCGCGAACAAGGGATCGCCGCCGGCCTGCTGCGCCTGCGCTACCTGCGCCCCTTCCCCGCCGACGAGCTGTTCGCGGCGCTGTTCGGCGCCCTGCGCGGCACTGCCGTCAAAGCGATCGGCATTCTCGAAAAGGATATTTCCTTCGGCCACCAGGGCAGCGTCGCCCTCGAAGTCAAGGCGGCACTTTACGATCCGCTCGCCGCAAGCGGCCTGGGACTGCCGCCGACCCTCAACGCCATCGCCGGCCTCGGCGGGCAGGACGTCTCGCGCGATGACATCGTCACGCTGTACAGCGACCTCGCCGAGCTTGCCGGCGGCTCGCCTCTCCGGCCCCGCCCCGGCAGGATCGGCCACACCCATTTTGTCGGACTCGAAGCTTATGACGAAAAAAATCAGCATCAAGACGCTCCCTGAGCCCGAATACTTCGTTGGCCACAAAGCCTGCGGCGGCTGCGGCGGCAGCCTCGTCGTGCGCTGGGTACTCAAGGTGCTCGGCGAACGCTGCCTCGTCGTCGTGCCGGCCGGCTGCATGTCGGCGGTCGGCTTCATCTATCCGCAGATGGCTTTCGGCGTGAACGCGATGATCGCGCCCTTCGCCGCCACCGGCGCGGTGCTTTCCGGCATCGCCGCCGCAGTACGCGCCCGCGACGATCTCAAGGACGTCCATGTCGTCGGCTTCGCCGGCGACGGCGCCACCGCCGACATCGGCCTGCAGTCGCTCTCCGGCGCCCTCGACCGGCGCGAGAAGATCCTCTACATCTGCTACGACAACGAGGCCTACATGAACACCGGCGTGCAGAAAAGCGGCGCGACGCCCTGGGGCGCCCGCACCTCGACCTCGACCGCCGGTTTCCGCCCGCCGCTGGCCGGCACCAAGAAGGACCTGCTGCGCATCGCCGCAGCGCACGGCATTCCCTACGCCGCCACCGCCAGCGTCGGCCATCCCGCCGACTTCCTGAAGAAGATACAGAAAGCCGCCGCCGTCGACGGCCCCGCCTTCCTGCACGTCTACGCGCCCTGCCCGACCGGCTGGGGCTGCGCCTCCGACAGCACCATCCGGCTCGGCAAGTCGGTCGTCGACACCGGCCTGTGGCCGCTGGCCGAATGGGCGGACGGCCGTCTGACGCTGACGCGCAAACCGGCGCGCTTCGATCCGCTCGACAGCTATCTCTCCGAACAGGGCCGCTTTCGCACGCTCAGCGCCGCCGACATCGACGCCGTCGCCGCCTTCCGCGACGCGCAATGGGCGGGGATGCTCGCCTGGGAACGCGAGAGCGCGACGACGCCGTCGTTATAAGCCGGAGGAATATCGAACGAACAAGGAATTCCTTTGCCGGCCGGAACCGTCATCGTACAGTGGTGCCTCACCGACACGACCCACACGCACGGAGCGACCATGAGCCTTCCCCCCGTCCTGATCGTCCCCGGCCGCGGCAACAGCGAGGCCGGCCACTGGCAGACCCTGCTCGAACACTCGATCGCCGGCGCCACCCGCGTCGACCAGGCCTGGAACGACAATGACATAGTCACCTGGGCGGAAAACATCGACCAGGCGGTGCTGCAGACCGAACGCGCGCCGCTCGTCGTCGCCCACAGCTTCGGTTGCCTCGCCGCCGCCTATGCCCAGATCGTGCTCGGCACGCCGATCGGTGCGACGCTCTTCGTCGCCCCCGCCTCGCCCGAGCGCTTCGGCCTCGATCCCGAATTATTCGCCCGTCCGCTTGGCCGTCCCGGCCTGCTCGTCGCCAGCGAAGACGATCCCTGGTTGTCCTTCGCCGCCGCCAACGCCTTCGCCGAACATTGGCGCATTCCACTGATCAGCCTCGGCCGCGCCGGACACGTCAACGCCGCCTCGGGCTACGGCCACTGGCCCTTCGGCGAAGCGCTCGCCGAAACACTGCGCAACGACCTCGACGCGATCCAGTCGGTCTGCGCCCGCCGGCCTGCCCCTCAAGGCGCCCAGGGCGTACAGATCGCCGCCTGACGCCAGCAACACGCCCCCTGCTTCGCCGCCGGCCATCGCCGGCGGTTTTTTTGCGCGTTCGATCGCGCCCGCCTCCGCCAGAAAACACATTTGGCATATAGCCGACGGCGTATAAGACAATCAGATATTAATCGTTCCGTTGGCGATAGCGCCGTCGCTACACTCGACGCATCGCTATCAACCACGGAGAACACTTCATGAAAATCGCATCCCTGCTACGCGGCCTCGCCCGTACCGCCGCTGCCCTGTCGCTTGTCGCCGGCATCCACGGCGTCGCCTACGCCCAGGCAACGCCGCACACCATCGTCTTCGGCGTCGCACCCGGCCCCTACGGCGACCTGATCAAGCAGGCCATCGCGCCGAGCCTGGAAAAAAAAGGCTATCGGATCGTCGTCAAGGAATTCAGCGACTACGTGCAGCCCAACCTCGCACTGGCGAACGGCGCGACCGACGCCAACCTCTTTCAGCATGGCGTCTATCTGGAGAAATTTTCCGCTGACAAAGGCCTGAAGCTCTCGCCGCTGATCCGTGTGCCGACCGCCGGTCTCGGCCTTTACTCGAACAAGATCAAATCGCTCGACGAACTGAAGAAGGGCGATGTCGTGACCCTGGCCAACGACCCCACCAACCTCGCCCGCGCCCTGCGTTTCCTGGCCAAGCTCGATCTGCTCAGTTTCAAGAAGGACATCGACCCGACCAAGGCGTCCGAAAAGGACATCGACCAGAACCCGCGCGGCCTCGTCTTCAAGCCGCTTGAAGCCGCCCAGTTGCCGCGCACGCTCGACACCGCCGCCGCGTCGGTGGTCAACGGCAACTTCGCCATCGCCGCCGGCCTCGACCTCAACAAGGCGCTCAAGCTCGAAGTGCTCGACGAAAACCTCAAGAACCTCGTCGCCGTCAAGACCGAGGATCTCGACAAGCCCTTCGTCAAGGACATCAAGGCGGCCGTCGAATCGGAAGAATTCATCGCCGTCGTCACCGACCCGAAGACGCCCTTCGCCTCGTTCCAGCGCCCGGAATGGCTGGTCGCCCGCCTCGCCCACCGGCATACGACGAAGAAATAACCGTCGTCGCACAGGCCCGCCAACGATCGCCCCGCACGGCAGGCCCCCGGGCCTGCCGTGCCTCTTAAAAGGAAGGTTTTCCCATGTCCCAACCCGTCATCTTCGAATCGCTGACGCTCGACGTCGCCGTCGATCTCGCCAGGAATCGCGGCATCATCATCATTCCGGTAGCCACCACCGAGGCCCACGGCGACCACCTGCCGCTCGGCACCGACACCTATACGGCCGAATGGATCGCCGAAGAACTGAGCCGCCGCACCGGCCTGCCGGTGCTCTCGCCGACGCCGATCCGCGCCGGCACGTCGCCGACCTTCCACTACGACCTCAACGGCGACCCGATCCCCGGCACGCTCGCCATTTCGCAGCAGACGATGGCCGGACTGATCAAGGACATCGCCCGCGGCCTCTGGGCGACCGGCTTCCGCAAGCTGATCTTCGTGCAGGGCCACGGTCAGGAACCGAATTTCCAGGTGATCGCCCACGAAACCGCGACCGAATTGCGCCGCGAAGGCAAGAACCTCTTCATCGCCGCAGCGACCTACTGGGAACTCGCCGCCGAAACGCTGCGACGCGAACTGTCGACGCCCTTCTACCATTCGGGCGAGGAAGAAACGAGCAACGTGCTGTTCGTCCGGCCCGACCTTGTCAAACTCGACAAGGTCACCGGCAAGACCTACCGCCCGCTCATCGACAAGTCGCTGCTCAAGCGCTCGATCACGCAGGACGAAACCGAAACCTTCCAGGTCTTCGACATCGCCCAGGTGCTGCCCATCCCGCAGCCCGGCCACCTGAGCCGCGGCGGCATCGGCACTACCGAGGAAATTCTCTCGGCGACGGCGGAAAAAGGACGCAAGGTGCTCGAACGCGCCACCGAACGCTACCTCGACCTCATCCGCGAACTCGAGGAACGCTACGCGCCGCAGGAAGTCCCCGGTATCGACGTGCGTGCCTATCCCGAGCAGAAACGCTTCGGCGTCGCCTACTGAAACCGCCATGATCGAACTCGATGACATTTCGGTAGCCTTCGCCGCCAAGGGCCAGCACGTCCAGGCGGTGAAGCATGCCTCGCTGCGCATCCGGGCCGGCGAGATCTTCGGCATCGTCGGCTCCAGCGGCGCCGGCAAGAGCACGCTGCTGCGCACGATCAACCTGCTCGAACGTCCGGACAGCGGCCGCGTGCGCCTCGACGGCCAGGACATCACCGATCTCAAGGGCGCCGCGCTGCGGCGTGAACGCCAGAAGATCGGCATGATCTTCCAGCACTTCAACCTGATGCACACCTGTACGGTGCGCGAGAACGTCGCCTTCACGCTGCATATCGCCGGCGCCACACGCCAGGAGATCGACCGCCGCGTCCCCGAACTGCTCGGGCTCGTCGGCCTTTCCGACAAGGCCGAAGCCTATCCCTCGCAGCTCTCGGGCGGACAGAAGCAGCGCGTCGGCATCGCCCGCGCCATCGCCAACCATCCGGAAGTGCTGCTCTGCGACGAACCGACCTCGGCGCTCGACCTCGAGACCTCGGCGGCGATCCTCGAACTCCTGCGCGAGATCAACACCCGGCTCGGCATCACTATCGTGCTGATCTCGCACGAGATGGCGGTGATCAAGAAAATCTGTACGCGGGTGGCGGTGATGGACCAGGGCGAGGTGATCGAACAGGGCGATGTCTATGACATTTTCGCGACGCCGCAGCACGCCTTCACGCAGCAACTCGTCGAGCATACCTTCAACCTCGAACTGCCCGAGCGCGTGACGCGCGACCTGCAGGGCACGCTATTGAAGATTCTCTTCCTCGGCGAGCGCGCCGAGCATCCGGTGCTGTCCGAAGCGACGCTGCGCTACGGACTCTCGGTCAACATCCTGCACGGCAAGATCGAGTACATCAACCATCGGCCGATCGGCCTCCTGATCGCCCTGTTGCGCGATCGCGGGGGCGGTCCCTCGCGCATCGACGAGGCGGTCGACTTCGTGCGCAACAGCACGGCCCGTGTGGAGATCCTTCATGCTTGAAATCATCATTGACCTCTGGGGCGACCTGCTGCCGGCCTTCGGCGAAACCTTCCTGATGGTCGCCGTATCGAGCTTCTTCGCCATCGCCGGCGGCCTGCCGCTCGGTTTCCTGCTCTACATCACCGAACGGCGGCTGTTCTGGGACAACCAGGCGGCGCAGCGGATCGGCAGCTTCGTCGTCAATGTCGTCCGTTCGCTGCCTTTCGTCATCCTGCTCGTCCTGCTGCTGCCCTTCACGCAATGGGTGCTGGGCACGACGATCGGACCGACGGCCGCCTCGGTGCCGCTCTCGGTCGCGGCCATCGCCTTCTACGCGCGGCTCGTCGAAGGCGCGCTCTGCGAAGTCGATGCCGGCATCATCGAAGCGGCGCAGGCTTTCGGCGCCAGCCCGGCGCGCATCATCTTCGGCGTGCTGCTGCGCGAGGCGCTGCCCGGCTTCCTGCGCGGATTGACGATCACGTTGATCAGCCTGATCGGCTACTCGGCGATGGCCGGCATCGTCGGCGGCGGCGGCATCGGCGACCTGGCCATCCGTTTCGGCTACTACCGCTACCAGACCGACGTCATGATCGTCACCGTGCTCGTGCTGATCCTGCTGGTGCAGCTCGTGCAGATGCTCGGCGACTGGGCGGCGCGGCGGGCCGACAAGAAGAACTGAACCGGACACAAAGTCGCCGTGAAAAAGGGCAGCCATCCGGCTGCCCTTTCTTTTTGCACGCCGGGCGGCCTTGCGACCGCCCCGCCCGATCTCAGCTCCACACCCCCTGGCGACGATCCTCGACGCGCTTGGCCTTGTGCGTCGCGCGCGGCAGCGATTCCGGCGACAGGATCCGGACTTTCGCCGAGACGCCGGTCACCGACTGCAACTGGCGGGAGAAACGCGTGACCAGCTCGGCATCGTCGCCGGCAAACGCGGCGGCCCGCTCGATCTCGACGGTGAGCTGGTCGAGATGGTTTTCGCGCTCAACGACGAGCCGGTATTCGCCGGTCAGATCGTGATCCTTGCGCGCGATCGCCTCGATGTCGCTGGGAAAGACGTTGACGCCCTTGATGATCAGCATGTCGTCAAGACGGCCATGGACACCGAGCATGCGCATCGAGGTTCGGCCGCAGGCGCACGGCTCGGAGGTGAAGGAAACGATGTCGCCGGTGCGGAAACGGATCATCGGTCGCGCCGTTTTCTTCAGCGTCGTCAGCACCAGTTCGCCGCGTTCGCCTTCGCGCACGGGTTCGTCGGAATCGGGATCGAGCACCTCGACGAGGATGTGGTCCTCGGCCCAGTGCAGCCCGTTCTTTTCCTCGCACATGCCGGCGCAGGAACCGAAAATATCGGACAGCCCGTAATAGTCATAGACCGAGGCACCCCACAGCGATTCGATGCGCTGCCGCGTCTCCGGGATTGACCCGCCCGGCTCGCCCGCGACGAAAATGCGTTTGACATTGAGGTCGCGACGGATGTCGATGCCTTCCTTGACGGCGGTTTCGCCGAGATACCAGGCATACGACGGCGTCGTCCAGATGGCGGTGACCTGAAACTGGCGCAGGATCGCGAGCAGGCGCTCGGACGGCACCGTGCCGGCGTGAATCGACAGTGCGCCGAGCTTCTGCGCACCGAGCACGCAGGGGCCGCCGACGAACAGGGAAAAATTCAGCGAGTGGCAGTAACGGTCCTCGGGACGCAGGCCCGACGACCAGAACTGCCGCGCCTCATAGTCGATCCAGTCGTCGAAATCCTGGGCGGTGAACGGCGATGCCGTCGGCACGCCGGTCGATCCGCTCGATGCCGAGATATAGACGATATCCCGTTCAGGTACGGCGACGAGATCGCCGAAGGGCGGGACGGCCAGCTGGCGGTCGCGCAGCACACCCTTGCGGATGAACGGGAAGCGGCGAATGTCGTCGAGACTGTTGAGCTGGTCGGGATGCGCGCCAGCGGCGTCGAAGCTCGCCCGGTAATGCGGCGAATGATGATAGGCGTGATGCAGGTGCTGGCGGAGCAGATGCAGCTTGAGCGTATCCCAGTCGCTCCGCGACTGGGTCTCGAGCCGCTCGTCCCAATAGGGTCGGTCGCTTGCTTTTGTCATGATTTCCTCGGCTGGATGAATGCAGCCAATCTAGCAAGCGGCCTGACGCGATGGAACGAAGAAAAACTTCGTTCCTTATACGGCTTTCATCATGACAGAAGCCTGATCAGTGCGACCACGGCAAACCGCGCACTTTCCAGCCGGCGACGACGCGCCGTCCGTCGGCGTTCTTGTCGCCCTCGAAGCCCTCAAGCACATTGAAGCAATTGCGATAACCGGCTTCGGCGAGAAATTCGCCGGCCTCGCGCGAACGCACGCCAGAACGGCAAAGCAGCAGGATGAGGTCGGTGGTGACAAAACGATTCTTGACGTCGCGCAGGAAGCGGGGATTGAGTGCCCAACCGTCATAGAGACGCCACTGGATGTTGACCGCCTCGGGAACGCTGCCGACGAGCGTCAGTTCTTCTGCGGTGCGGATATCGACAAGCGTCGCCCCCGGCGCCTCCTGCACCACCCGCCAGGCTTCCTCGGGGGTCAGCAGACCGCGATAGGCGATCCCCTGCGCCCGCGCCCGGTTCTCGGCCCGGTGAATGACTTCCTCGATGCTTTCCGACACGCGCCGCTCGTCGATGCGAACGACATTGCTTGCGACTGAAGACATGATCGACTCCTTCGATACGATGACGATGAAATCCCTGTGAAGAGATTGTTGACGTCATGCTAGCGCCGCCCGTCGCTCGCCCGAACGAATTTATCCCGATGAGCTTATGCCGCAAATGAATATCGCCGTTCCGGCGACGACGGCACCGCGGCGTTCGGGCGAAGATGCGACATCAGTTCGTTGGTCGGCCGCCCATAGTGGAATCCTTGCAGATAGTCGGCGCCGGCATCCACCGCGATGTCGTGCTGCGCAGCAGTCTCGATGCCTTCGCAGACGGCGATGGCACCCAGTTCCTGGATGATCTCGACGATCTTCGGCAGGATCCGGCGGGCGCGCGGATTCTGCTCGGCCTGCACGATCAGCGAGCGGTCGATCTTGACGATGTCCGGCGTGAGCTGCCACAGGCGGTCGAAATTCGAATGCGCGCAGCCAAAGTCGTCGATGGCGATCCGGAAGCCCCGGCTGCGATAGGCAAGGATCGCCTCCTGCAAACGCAGGAGATCGCCGACATGCGCTTCAAGGATTTCGAGCACGATCTGGTGCGGCGTCAGACCGCAATAGCCGAGCAATTTCTCGAAGGTACTGCCGTGCCCGGTATCGACGCGCATCAGGTGGCGTCCGCTGACGTTGAGAAACAGATCGCCGGCGGCGGCATCCTGGTTGAAGAAATTGATCGCGTGGACGACGCGGCACAGGCGATCGAGATAAACCACCTGATCGGGCGTATCGGCACGCCGGAACGCCTCGGCCGGCGATAACGGCGAATCGTTCGCGTCGCGGGCGCGCAGCAGCGCCTCGAAAGCCACCGGCCGCAACGTATCGGCCGACAGGATCGGCTGGAAGGCGCTGTAGAGGCGCATGCCGCCGAAACCGCCGAAGATGCCGGTATCGTCAAACTGCAGCGACGGCGCCTGGCCCGGCAGATAGCGATTCCAGGCGGTGAAATAGCTCAAGACCTTGTCATGGACGAGCATGCATGCATCCTCAGGCTGCCAGCAAGGCCGGGGCGTCATGCCGCGTACTGGCGCGTCCGGCCGCACGCTTCTTCGCCCGTTTGGGGTCCGCTGCCGCACGCGGCGCCGACTGGACGAGATCGACGCCGAGACGTCCGAAATCGGCAGCCGACACGTTCCCGATCACCAGGACCCGCGCACCGAGCAGATGCGCGGCATCCACCGCTGCCGGCGTGACGCCGCCAGCCGGCAGGATGAGCAACTCCGGCGCGATGCGCGCGAGCAGCGCCTGCCGCGCCGGATCGTCACCAGGCGCATCCTTGATGGCGATCAGATAGCCGCGCTCGCGGTAGTTGTCGAAGGCGCGGACGAGGTGCCCGGCATCGGCGCCCGGCGGAATGTCGAATACCAGCGCGATCTGCGTCGGCAGCAACCCGCAACTGCGCGGGATGCTCTCGAAGGCGAGCCCGTGATCGCCGGCGACGCTCGCCACATGACGCGGATGTACCTTGAGCAGCAAGGTGCCGCGCTGCCGCCAGTTCTGGTAGGTGAGGTAATTCAAGGCATGCAGTGCGCGCACGAGGCGGTCGAGGTAGACGAATTCCTGCCGCGTCTGCGGCAACGCGAACAAGGTCTCCTCGTCGACCGGGGCGTCGTCGTCAATGCGGCGCACGGTCACGGCGGCAGCGTGTCCCCAGTCGGCGGCTTCGCCGACCGGCGTCACCACGTCGAAGCGCGAACCGAGGCGGAGGCCGGCGTACTGGGCCATGACCTCGCCGCCGCGCATGACGAACGCCGGCGCATGGGCGTCGCCGGCAAAGAAGACCGGATGCTGGGCATTCAGGTAGCGGACAAAATCGGTGAGCGGCATGGCAGGACCTTTCCATCGAAAATCGACACGATCGAGTATCGGATGCCCAGAGCTTAGCCAGCCCCCGTGCGGCGGGGAACGAATTTATCCTGCGCTGCTTATTTCAATGCCATATATACCCGCCCTCCGGAGCGCCTTATCGCGCCGGGAAATATCGATATGAAAATTGATTCGTTCGATAGTCGGGACGAACTTGATAGATTGCTGTCGAACGAATGCACGGGCCGATACGCGGCCCACCCACCCCGTCAGGTTCCCGGCGAACGCGCCGGACACGTTTTCAAGGAGAATGTCATGGCCACCCCCAATATCGCCAACAGCGTCACCGAACTGATCGGCAACACCCCGCTGGTCCGCATCAACCGCCTGGCCGCCGGCGTCGGCGCCACGATCGCCGCCAAGCTCGAATATTTCAACCCGGCGCACAGCGTCAAGGACCGCATCGGCGAGGCGATGATCACCTCGGCCGAAAAAGCGGGCCTGATCAAGCCGGATACCATCCTCGTCGAACCGACCAGCGGCAACACCGGCATCGCGCTGGCGATGGTCGCCGCGGCACGCGGCTACAAGCTGGTGCTGACGATGCCCGAAACGATGAGCCGCGAACGGCGGGCGCTGCTGCGCGCTTTCGGCGCCGAGTTGATCCTGACCCCCGGACCCGAAGGTATGGGCGGCGCCATCAAGAAGGCCGAGGAACTCGCCGCTGCCGATCCGCGCTATCTGCTGCTGCAGCAATTCAAGAATCCGGCCAATCCGGAAGTACACCGCCGCACAACCGCCGAGGAAATCTGGCGCGACACCGACGGCCAGGTCGACATCCTGATCTCCGGCGTCGGCACCGGCGGCACGATCACCGGCATCGGCGAAGTGATCAAGTCACGCAAGCCCTCGTTCCGCGCCATCGCCGTCGAACCGGACGCCTCGCCGGTGCTCTCCGGCGGGCCGAAGGGACCGCATCCGATCCAGGGCATCGGCGCCGGCTTCATCCCGGACGTGCTGAACGTCAAGATCTACGACGAGATCGTCCGGGTCAAGGCCGATGACGCGCTCGAAACCGCCCGCCGCGCGGCACGCGAGGAAGGCCTGCTGGTCGGCATCTCGTCGGGCGCGGCGCTGTGGGCGGCGATCGAAGTCGGCAAGCGTCCGGAAAACGCCGGCAAGCTGATCGTCGTCATCATTCCGTCGTTCGGCGAACGCTATCTCAGCACCGCTCTCTTCGCCGGCCTGGTCGATTAATCCCCGCACGCGCCGTCGAAGAAGCGATGAGCCAAGGCGATTCCCGTCCCGCCACGATCGATGGCCCGGTTCCGGCCGGCGCCTCGACGCCGGAAGCCGAACTCGGCATCCTGGCATCGATCCGCGAGGACATTCGCACGGTGCTCAAGAATGACCCGGCGGCGCGCAGTGCGCTCGAAGTCGTGCTCTGCTACAGCGGACAGCACGCCATCTGGGCGCACCGGCTGATCCATCGCCTGTGGCGGGCCCAGTTCACGCTGCTCGCCCGCTGGCTGGCGCAGGTCGTCCGGGCCGTCACCGGCATCGAAATCCATCCCGGCGCGCGCATCGGGCGCCGCGTCTTCATCGACCACGGCATGGGCGTCGTCATCGGCGAGACGGCCGAAATCGGCAACGACGTCACGCTCTACCACGGCGTCACGCTCGGCGGCACCAGCCTGCTCTCGGGCAAGCGCCACCCGACGCTCGGCGACCGTATCGTCGTCGGCGCCGGCGCCAAGCTGCTCGGCGCCATCACCATCGGCAACGACACCCGCATCGGTGCCAACTCGGTCGTCGTCAAATCGGTGCCGACCCATTCCGTCGTCGTCGGCATTCCCGGACAGATCATCGTCCGCTCCGGCCCCCGCGCCGACGCAGTCCCGTCCGATGCCCCCGACCCCGACGCTCACCTGCCCGACGCCATCGGCACCGCCTTGCGGGCCCTGACGGCACGCGTCGCCGAACTCGAACGCGCCGCCGGCACGCCGGCGCAACGCTCCCCGACGCAGGACGCCGACGGCACCTGGCATAGCGAAGACTTCGTCATCTGAGCGAAACAGCGCACCCACCGGCAAGCGTTTGCACTGGCGGCACCAAAGCACTATCCTCTCGCCGGTCATCGCGGCGCCCATCCGGCCCGCCGCGCGTCTTCTGCCCCGAACACGGAGTTTCATCATGCGCCATTTTGTTTTTCTCAACGGCAGCACCCGTACCGCCGAACAGCGCGGCAACACGCTGACGCTCGCCCGGCTCGCCGCCGCCGGCTTGCCTGCCGATGCCCGCCAGACCTGGATCGACCTCGCCCGCCTGTCGCTGCCGCCATTCGAGGACGTCCGCCACACGACCGGCAGCTATGCGATGCCGACCGGCGACGCCAAGACCCTGCTCGACGCGACGCTCGCCGCCACCGACCTCGTCTTCATCTCGCCCGTCTATTGGTTCTCGATCCCCTCGCCGATCAAGTCCTACCTTGATCACTGGAGCGGCTGGCTGCGCGTCCCCGGTCTCGACTTCAAGGCGAAGATGGCCGGCAAATCGCTGTGGATCGTCACCACCAGCGGCGATCTCGCCAAGGCTCAGCCGATGTTCGATTCCTACCACCTCTGCGCCGACTTCCTCGGCCTGCGCTGGCGCGGCACGCTCTGGGGCAAGGGCGGCGCGCCCGATGCCGTGCTCGCCGACACGGCCGCCTGCGAGAGCGCGACGCGCTTCTTTGCCGGCGAGTAGAAAAACGACTGCCCGGCGGCGCCCCTAGCCGCTGAGCCGCCGGCGCAGCAGTTCAAACACCGCCATGCCGGCGACCAAGCCGGCAAAGAAAATCCAGCCGCCCGGCACACCGGCGCCAAGCAGCACGAAAGCCGGTCCCGGACAAATCCCGGCAAGCCCCCAGCCGATCCCGAAAATCAGGCTGCCGCCGACAAGCGGCAGATCGATCGCCCGCGACGACGGCAGGTGCAACGGCCGCGCGCGGAACGACAGCGACCGGCCGGCGGCGATTCGGAAAGCCGGCAGCGCGACGGCGATGGCGCCGCCCATCACCAGCATCAGCGACGGGTCCCAGGCACCGCCGAGATCGAGAAAAGCCTGGACCTTGGCCGGATTGCCCATCCCCGAAACGACCAGCCCAAGGCCGAAAAGCAGACCGGCGAACGCGGAAATCAGAAGGTTCATCGCGCGCCCCTCAAGCCAGGACGTGCCGCAGCACGAAGACCGTGGTGAAACCGGCGGCCATGAACGTCAGCGTTGCCGCGAGCGAGCGCGGCGACAGGCGCGCCAGCCCGCAGACGCCATGCCCGCTGGTACAACCCGAACCGAGGCGCGACCCGAAACCGACGAGCACGCCGGCCAGCGCCAGCAGCGGCGCCGTCGCAACAATCCGGCTCTCCGGCAGCGGCGCCCAGCGCGCAAAGAGCAACGGCGCGGCGACGAGGCCGAGCACGAAGGCGATACGCCAGGCGGCGTCGCCAGGATTCTGCAAAATCCCGCCGACGATGCCGCTGATGCCGGCAAGACGGCCTTCGAGCAGCAGCAGGACGGCGACGCCGGCGCCGATCAGCAGGCCGCCGGACAGCGACGCCCAGGGCGTGAAATGAAGCCAGTCAATGTGCATCGCATTCCCCGCTTTTCCAATTCAGCACAAACACCTCAATCCTCGATGCCGCGCCGCAGCCGCCAGGACTTGACGAGCGCATAGATCGCCGGAATCACCGCCAGCGTCAGCACGGTCGAGGAGATCATGCCGCCGACCATCGGCGCGGCGATGCGGCTCATCACCTCGGAACCGGTACCGCTGCCCCACAGAATCGGCAACAGGCCGGCCATGATGGCGACGACGGTCATCATCTTCGGCCGCACCCGCTCGACCGCGCCTTCCATGATGGCATCGTAGAGGTCGGCGGCCGTCGGCGCCCGGCCCTCGTCGCGACAGGCGGCCTTGACGTTCGCCCAGGCATGGTCGAGATAGATCAGCATGACGACGCCGGTCTCGGCGGCGACGCCGGCCAAGGCGATGAAGCCGACGGCGACGGCGACCGAGAGGTGGTAGCCGAGCAGCCACATCAGCCAGATGCCGCCGACCAGCGCGAAGGGTACCGAGAGCATGACGATCAGCGTCTCGGTCCAGCGCCGGAAGTTGAGGAAGAGCAGCAGGAAGATCAGCAGCAGCGTCACCGGCACGACGACCTTCATCTTGGCGATGGCGCGCTCCATGTTCTCGAACTGCCCGCTCCAGGTGATGTAATAGCCCGGCGGGAACGTCACCTGCTCCGACACCGCCTTCTTGGCGCGCGCGACGTAACCGCCAAGATCGCCGTCGCGGATATCGACATAGATGTAGGCCGAGAGCAACGCGTTCTCGGTGCGGATGCCAGGCGCGCCCTTGGCGATCTCCACCTTGGCCAGCTGACCGAGCGGAATCATTGCACCGTCCATGGCCGGCACCAGCACCTCGCGCGCGATCTGCTGCGGATCGGCGCGCAACTCGCGCGGATAGCGCAGCGTCACGCCATAGCGCTCGCGGCCTTCGACGGTCGTCGTCACCGTCTCGCCGCCGAGCGCGCTGCCGATCACATCCTGCAGATCGCCGACGGCGAGGCCGTAGCGCGCCATCTGGACGCGGTCCGGTTCGATGTTGAGATAGAAGCCGCCGGTGATGCGTTCGGCGAAGGCGCTCGACGTGCCCGACACGGCTTTCACGACCGCCTCGATTTCCTTGGCCAGCCGCTCCATTTCATTGAGATCCTTGCCGAAGACCTTGATGCCGATCGGCGTACGGATGCCGGTCGACAGCATGTCGATGCGCGCCTTGATCGGCATCGTCCAGGCATTCGATATCCCCGGAAACTGCAGCGCCTTGTCCATCTCGGCGATCAGCGCGTCGAGCGTCAGGCCCTTCCGCCATTCCGATTCGGGCTTGAGGTTGATGACCGTCTCGAACATCTCGGTCGGCGCCGGGTCGGTCGCCGTGTTGGCGCGGCCGGCCTTGCCATAGACCGACGCCACCTCGGGGAAGCTCTTGATGATCTTATCCTGGGTCTGGAGCAGTTCGGCGGCCTTGGTGATCGACATCCCCGGCAAGGACGCCGGCATATAGAACAGCGTCCCCTCGTTGAGCGTCGGCATGAACTCGGAACCGAGCCGCGACGCCGGGAAAACCGAGACGGCAAGCGCGACGAGCGCGGCGACGATGGTCGTCTTCTTCCGGCGCAGCACGGCGGCGATGACGGGGCGATAAATCCGGATGAGGAAGCGGTTCACCGGATTCTTCGCTTCCGGCAGGATCGTGCCGCGAATGAAGACCATCATCAGCACCGGCACCAGCGTCACCGACAGGAAGGCGGCGCCGGCCATGGCGAAGGTCTTGGTGTAGGCGAGCGGCGAAAAAAGCCGCCCTTCCTGGCCTTCGAGGCTGAACACCGGCAGGAAGGAAACGGTGATGATCAGCAGCGAGAAAAAGAGCGCGGGACCGACCTCCTGACAGGCGGCGATCATCGCACTGATGCGATCGGCATGACGATGCCCGGCCGGCAGGCGTTCGAGATGCTTGTGCGCGTTCTCGATCATGACGATCGCCGCGTCGATCATGGCGCCGATGGCAATGGCGATGCCGCCGAGGCTCATCAGGTTCGAGTTCATGCCAAGCAGGCGCATGGCGATGAAAGCGATGAGCACGCCGACCGGCAGCATCAGGATCGCCACGGCAGCGCTGCGCAGATGCAGCAGGAAGACGACGCAGACCAGCGCGACGATCGCCGACTCTTCCAGCAGCGTGCGCTTGAGCGTATCGATGGCACGGTAGATGAGGTCCGAGCGGTCATAGACCGTCTCGATACGGACGCCCTCGGGCAGGCCGGCCGAGACCTCGCCGATCTTCTCCTTGAGCGCGCCGATCACTTCGAGCGCATTCTGCCCGTAGCGCGCCATGGCGATGCCCGAAACGACCTCCCCCTCGCCGTTGAGCTCGGTCAATCCGCGCCGCTCATCCGGTACCAGTTCGACGCGGGCGATGTCGCGCACCAGCACCGGCGTGCCGCGATCGCTCTTGACGACGAGGGTCTCGATGTCGCCGATACCACGCAGATAGCCCCGGCCGCGCACCATGTACTCGGTCTCGGCCATCTCGACGGCGCGGCCACCGACGTCGCGGTTCGAGTCGCGGATCACCTGCGCCACCTTCATCAGCGGAATGCCGTAGGCGCGCAGTTTGACCGGATCGACAGTGACCTGATAGGTCTGCACGAAGCCGCCGATCGACGCGACCTCGGAAACGCCGTGCGCCTTGGTCAGCTGGTAACGCACGAACCAGTCCTGGATCGAGCGCAACTCGGCCAGCGTCTTGTCCTTGGCCAGCAGCGCGTACTGATAGACCCAGCCGACGCCGGTGGCATCGGGACCGATCTGCGGCGTCACTCCTTTTGGCATACGCCCCGAGGCGAAATTGAGATATTCGAGCACGCGCGACCGCGCCCAGTAGATGTCGGTGCCATCCTCGAAAATGATGTAAACGAAGGACGCGCCGAAGAACGAGAAGCCGCGCACGACCTTCGACTTCGGCACCGACAGCATGGCGGTGGTCAGCGGATAGGTGATCTGGTCCTCGACGACCTGCGGCGCCTGGCCGGGATACTCGGTATAGACGATGACCTGCACGTCGGAGAGATCGGGCAGCGCATCGAGCGGCGTGCGCAGCACGGCGATGACGCCGGCAAACACCGTGAACAGCGTGACGAGCAGGACCAGCGCGCGGTTGCGCGCCGACCAGTCGATGACTTTGGCAAGCATGGGCGCGCTCCGCTCAATGACCGGCGTGCGCCGGCCCCGCTGCGTCGCGACGCAACGCCGTGATCACCCATTCGCCCGGTGCGCGCTCAACGAACTCGAACTCGATGCCGGCACCCGGCTTCAGTCCGCCGAGCAGCGCCGCGTTGGCCGCCCTGAACTCCATCGTCATCGCCGGCCACTTGAGGCTGGCGACCGGCCCGTGCGTGATCGTCAGCACGCCGCCCTTGACGTCAATCTCGTCGACCTGGCCGCGGGCATGGTGGCCGACCGAGGCCGTCGCCGGTTTGCCGGTGTCATTATTCCCGCTATTGCCGAAACCGCCGATCGCCGCCTTGAGATTGCTCTCGGCATCGATCAGGAAGTTGGCGGCGACGACGACCGGTTCGCCTTCCTTGACGCCGTCGATGACTTCGACATAGCTGTCGCTGCGTGCGCCGAGTTTCACCGGGCGCGGCTCGAAGCGGCCCTCGCCGGCGGCGACGAAGACGAGCTGACGGGTACCGCTGTCGATCACCGCTGAGAGCGGCACGGTGACGGCCGGCGCCGGCGCGCCGACGGCGACCTCGACCTGGGCGAACATCGCCGGCTTGAGCAGCAGGCCGGGATTGGCGAGTTCGATGCGGACCGGCACGGTGCGCGTCGCCGCGTTGAGCGTCGGATAGACATAGCCGACGGTGCCCTCGAAGGTCTTGCCGGGATAGGCATTGATGCGCACGCTGGCACGGGCGCCGCTGCGAACGAGTCCGATGTCCTGCTCGAAAACGTCGGCGACGACCCACACCGCCGACAGATCGGCGATCTGGTACAAGGCTTCGCCGGGCATGAAGCGCATGCCCTGCAAGGCCTTTTTCTCGGTGACGATGCCCGATACCGGCGAACGGAAAGTCAGCGTGCGCTTCGTTTCGCCCGACTGCGCCAGCGCCCGGATCTGCTCGTCGGAAATATCCCAGTTGCGTAGCCGCAGCAGACTCGCGTCGGCGAGCTGCTTCATGCCCGACTGCGCCTCGCCGCCGGCGGCGCCGAGCGTGGCGACGCCCTGCGCGGCGATCGCGTATTCGCGCTGCGCCGAAACAAGCTCGGGGCTGTACACCTCGAACAGCGGCTGACCGCGTCCGACCGGCTGGCCGGTGACATTGACATGGAGGCGTTCGACATAGCCCTCGAACTTCGGCGAAATCGCGTAGAGGCGCCGCTCGTCGGGTTCGACGCGACCGGCCGCGCGCACGCTGCGTTCGAGTACGCGCCGCGTCGCTGCCTCGGTGCGCACGCCGAGTTTCTGCACCTTGGCCGTGCTGATTTTCAGCGCCGATCCCGATGCCGAATCCTCGTCGGCATCGCCCTCATAGACCGGGATGTAGTCCATGCCCATCGGGTCCTTCTTCGGCACCGGCGAGGTGTCGGGCAGTCCCATCGGGTTGCGGTAGAACAGCAGCTTCTTGCCCTTGCCGCCGGCATCGGCGGCCGGCGCAGCCGCGTCGGCCGGCGCGGCGCCGTGGCGGCCGGCCCAGTAGCCACCCCCGGCGGCGATGGCGGCAATGAGCAGGCCGACGATCAGACGCGCCCCCCGGAGTTTTCCGGATGTCATAGTTCCTCTCCCAGCAGCTTTTCAAGATCGGCGAGGCGTATCCGTGCTTCGGCCTGCGCCTTGAGAATATTCTGGCGCGCCAGCCGGATCTGTCGCTGCGCGTCGAGCAGCGTCGCGAAATCGACCTTGCCGGTTTCATAGCCGGGCAGCGCCGCCTGGAAGGTCAGTTCGGCCTGCGGCAACAGGCTGGATGTCGTCAGGATCTCGGTACGGCGCGCCACGTCGAGGCCCGAGAGGGTTTCGCCAAGCTCGCCGAGCACCTGATTGGCGGTCGCTTCCTTGCGCGTGCGCGCCGCCGCCAGCATCGCCTCCGACTCGCGCTCCTGCGCGCGCCGGGTCGCCTGCTGCAGGGGCACGTTGACCTCGACCATCATGTCCCACTGACGCACGGTCGACTGCGTCTGGTTCGGCACGACGCCGAAGGTAAAATCGGGATAGCGGTTCTTGAGAGCGAGATCGCGCGACTTCTCGGCCGCCTTGATCCGCGCCTCGTCGGCGAACAACTGCGGATTGCGCGCCCGCACGCGCTCTTCGAGTTCAGCCGCCTGCAGGCGTGCCGGCGGCGGCACCGGACGCAAACGCTCCGGCTCGGCCAGCGGCGCGGTGACCGGACGCGCCAGCCAGGCGTTGAGACGGGCCTGCAACTGGCGCCGCTCGTTTTCCAGTCCGAGCAGCTCGTTGCGCAAGGCCGTCTGTTCGACCTGCGCGCGAATGACATCCTGTTGCGCCGCCAGGCCGCTGGCATAACGCAGCTGCGCCACCTGTTCGAGCCGGACCATCAGCGCGAGGATTTCGCGATTGAGCGCTTCGCTGCGCACGACGAAATACAGCTGCGCGTAGCCGGACTTGATGCGCGCCGCGATCTCATGCCAGACGCCGGTCGCCCGGCCCTGGCTGCCCTCGGCTTCCAGCTCGGCGATCTCGCGCTTCAGATCGCGCTTGCCGAACCACGGCACATCCTGCATCAGCGTGTAGCGCGCCGAACCGACGCGGCCCGGCAACACGTTGGGCGACTGCGTCCCCTGCCGCGTCAGGTCCATGAGTTCGGTCCGCAGCTTCGGATCGGGCAAGGCGCCCGCCGGCGTCACGCGCTCGGACGCCGCCTCGGCCTCGTAACGTACCGACGCGAATTCGGGATTATGCTCGCGTGCATACGCCAGCAGGCTATCGACGTCGCCGCCGATCAGGGCCTCGCCGGCCATCGCCGGCATGACCTGCAGCGCCGCCAGCAGCGCCGCCAGCGGCAGCCAGCGCGTCACGCTCTGCCGCATGCGGCACCGGGGTGAACAAGAATCGTTGCGCATGAAGCCTCCTTGCGCCGTCGTCCTAGCGCGCCGCCTCGAAGCGGACGATGGTCAGCACGTTGTTCACGTTATCGGCGACGAAACGGATCTTGTCGCCTTCCTTCATTCGGCCGAGCCAGGCCTTGTCCTGCACGCGGAAGACCATCGTCATCGCCGGCATGCCGAGGTTCTCGAGCGGACCGTGCGCCAGCGTGACCTTGCCGCCGGTCTTGTCGACTTTCTTCACCAGCCCGTCGACCCAGGTCGTGGACATCGGCGTGGACATCGGCGTCGACATCGCCGCATGGTCGTGACCGCCGTGGCCGCCCATCATGGCGGGTTCGGCGGCGAAGCCGCTTGCCGACAGGGTGACGGCAGCGGCGAGAACGGACAGCTTGAGCAGGGATTTCATCGTGGGTTCCTCGGCGAATATGAAAGGTCGGTAACAGGCGAAGCCCCGCGCATCGTCTTCAGCACGGGCGGACAGCCGCAGCGACGACGACAGGACGGGTTGATGCCAAGGACTATACGGCGCCGATGCCGACAGGCTCCTGACGCTAAAATTACAATTGTGTAATCTTGTTGCGAACGCGCGCTTTCGCCCCACAATAGCGAAGGCAGCACAGCCCAACGGAGAAGGACATGAAGATACTCGTCGTCGAGGACGAAGAGAAAACCGGCAGCTATCTGAAGCAGGGCCTGGTCGAGGCCGGCTTCGTCGTCGACCTCGTCCCGCACGGCGCCGACGGGCTGCACCGCGCGCTGACCGAAAGCTACGACCTCGCCATCCTCGACGTCATGCTGCCCGGCATCGACGGCTGGCAGATCCTCGACACGCTCCGCCGTGCCGGCCAGGACATACCGGTGCTCTTCCTGACGGCGCGCGACGGCATCGACGACCGCGTGCGCGGCCTCGAACTCGGCGCCGACGACTACCTCGTCAAGCCCTTCGCCTTCGCCGAGCTGCTGGCCCGTGTGCGCACGCTGCTCCGCCGCGGCGGCAAGGCCAAGGAAGCCGAGCGCCTCGGCGCCGCCGACCTCGAACTCGACCTGATCCGCCGCCGCGTCACCCGCGCCGGCCAGCGCATCGAACTCACCGCCAAGGAATTCGCGCTGCTCGAACTCCTGCTGCGCCGCCAGGGCGAGGTGCTGCCACGCTCACTGATCGCCTCGCAAGTCTGGGACATGAACTTCGACAGCGATACCAACGTCATTGACGTGGCGATCAAGCGGCTGCGCGCCAAAGTCGACGACACTTTCGAACCGAAGCTGATCCGCACCGTGCGCGGCATGGGCTACGTGCTCGAGGTGCCGGCATGACGACACGCGGCCGGCGCTCGATCACGCTGCGGCTGACGCTGCTCTTCGCGGCGATGTCCTCCGGCGTGCTGCTGGCGCTCGGCATCCTGATCGGCAACTCGGTCGAAAGCCACTTCGCCGCTCAGGACATCGACATCATGAACGGCAAGCTCGACCTGGCGCGCCAGGAGCTCGGCCGGGCGAAAAACGAGGACGACCTGATCGGCGCGCTCGGCCAGCTTGACGACGCGCTGGTCGGCCCGCAGGGCCTCGCCGTCGTTGTCGCCACCGGCGACGGTCGCCTGCTCTTCGCCACGCGTGGCGTCGACTTCCCCGACGCGCTCCTGCGCGACACGCCGGCAACGACGGCACCGCGTCTCTGGCGCGCCGCGAGCGGGCGTCCCTATCGCGGCATCGTCGCCCGCGTCGCCACCGGCGTTCCCGGCGCCGAAACGGCGACCGTCGGCGTCGCCATCGACATCGAATACCACGAGCATTTCATGCGCTCGTTCCGGCTGACGCTGTGGACCTTCGTCGTTCTCGCCGCAGTCGCCACCGGCCTGCTCGGCTGGGTCGCGGTCCGGCGCGGACTGGCGCCGCTCAATGACATTCGCGACACTGCCGCCGGCATCACGGCGACCCGCCTCGATGCGCGCCTGTCGCTCGACGCCGTACCGGCCGAACTGGCGGCGCTGGCCGACACGCTCAACGCCATGCTGGCACGGCTCGAAGCCTCGTTCCGGCGGCTCTCCGACTTCTCCTCCGACCTCGCCCACGAGTTCCGCACGCCGATCAGCAACCTGCTGACGCAGACGCAGGTGATGCTCGCCCATCCGCGCAGCCCCGACGACTACCGCGACGTGCTGGCCTCGAACATCGAGGAATACGAGCGCCTGTCGCGGATGATCACGGATATGCTCTTCCTCGCCAAAGCCGAGGAAGGTCAACAACACCTCGCGAGAGCCGAGGAAGGACAGCCCATGCCGGCGACGGAGGACGTGGCGCTCGATGCGCTCGCCGACGCGCTGCTCGAATACTACCGCCCGCTCGCCGACGACCGTCAGATCGAACTTGGACGTCATGGCGAAGCGACGGTTTCCGGCGAGCCGCTGATGCTGCGCCGGGCCCTTGCCAACCTGCTCTCCAATGCGCTGCGCCATACGCCCGCGGCCGGCCGGGTCAGCGTGCGCATCGACCGCCGTGAAGACGCCATTGTCATCGATGTCGAAAACACCGGCGAAACGATCCCGGCCGTTCACCTGCCGCGCCTCTTCGACCGCTTCTACCGCGTCGATGCCGCACGCCATCGCCAGGGCGAAGGCACCGGACTCGGCCTCGCGATCGTCCGCTCGATCATGCAGGCGCACGGCGGGGACGTCGCCGTGCGCTCCGCCGACGGTATCACCGTCTTCAGTCTGATCTTGCCCGCCCGGTAACAAGGCGCGCGCCGGGATTCCCCGGAATGGCGCAGTCGACATCGACCGCATCGTGAGGACGCCGTTCATGCGTTGGCCACCATTCCGGCCGCCGCGAAATAGGCCGGTGCTTCGCGCAATTGTCTGGCAAAACCAAGGGTTTATCCTCACAATAGGCCCACGTCCGCCAATACGACCCGGTGATCGAATGATGAACACACCGTACCTCGGAATCAGGGAACTCCTGTCAAACGCCGCGGCCCAGGCCATTCGCAATGTCGAGTACTACGACCAGCGTCGCGTCGCGCTCGGCTCAATCGGAATCGTCGCGTTTCCCCTGTATTACTGGATCTGGTCGTCGCTCTTCCCGCAACCTTACGAAAACTTGTGGCTGCGCCTTATCGGCCTGCTGCTATTCCTGCCGCTTGTCTTTTCCAACCGCTGGCCCTCCGCGTGCAAGCGCTATTTGCCGGCGCTCTGGCATTTCACGCTGCTGTACTCCCTGCCGTTTTTCTTTACCTTCATGCTGCTGAAAAACGACTGCACCGAGGTCTGGGTCGCCTCGGTCGTCGTTGCGCTATTTGCCATGTCGCTCCTGCTGGACTGGCTGTCGTTGATCGCGCATTTCGTCGTCGGGACGCTCATGGCCTGGATTCTGTACGCGACGACGGCCGAAACAACGCAGATAAGCTTCGCCAGCGCCACCTACCTGCCGATCTTTGCCTTTGCAGTCGCGCTCGGGGCGGCCACGAATTACGCTTCGCTCATGGTTCGCGTCGAGCAGGAGCGCGCCATGATTGCCACCGCCAGCGGCATCGCGCACGAATTGCGCACGCCATTGCTCAGCATTGCAGTCACTGCCAGCGGCCTCGGCGAATACCTGCCGCAACTCCTGAAAGCCTATGAGATTGCCAAATCCGCAAACCTGGATGTGCCGCCGATCCGGCGCATCCAGATCGAATCCATGCAAAACGCCCTGAAGCGCGTGGAAACGGAGGCCATGCATTCGAACACGATCATCGACATGCTGCTCATGAGCGCAAGGCAGACGCAACGCAACGGCATCACACTGAACGACTGCTCCATTCGCTGCTGCGTTGAATCGGCGCTTGAGCGCTATCCGCTCTCGGCGGCGGAGCGGTCACTGATCACGATCGACCCGGGGCCGGATTTCCGGTTCCCGGGCAACAAACTGCTCATGGTCCATGTGATATTTAACCTTGTAAAGAATGCATTAAGGCACATAGCCAAAGCGGGAAAGGGTGATATAAGGATTTCATTCCGAACCGACCATTCGGGCAACGCCTTGCTGTTCAGGGACACGGGGCTGGGAATTCGACCGGAGCATGTTTCCCACATATTCAGCCGCTTCTACACCTCGACGGAAGATAACGACAATATTCTCGGCGCTGGGATCGGCCTTGCCTTCTGCCGCGATGTCATGACCCTGTTCGGAGGATCGATCAGCTGCCGCTCGACTTTCAGTGAATACACCGAATTTGAATTGAATTTTCCTGCGCCATGAAACCTTATGCCATTCCGCCGTTCTGTTTTCCGACGACCGTTGCCTTTATCGACGACAACCGGTCCTTTCTCGAAAGCATTGCGCTTGGGCTTGATTCGCGTCTGGCCTTCCGGAAATTCGAGTCCCCCTTCTCGGCCCTCGTTGCACTGAACGGCGCACCGCCGACGCCTTCGATAGACGAGGAGTTGCTGTCCATTTATCGGCACCGGGGGGAATGCAGCCAATCCCACCATGTCATTGACGTCAACCTCGACAGGATCCATCGCGTCGTCCATGACGAACAGCGCTTCGAGCAGATCTCGGTCGTCGTCGTCGACTACGACATGCCGGAAATCAACGGGCTGGAGCTGTGCAGAAGTATCAAGAATCCGGCGATCCGGAAAATCCTGCTGACGGGGAAGGCAGATGAGCAGGTCGGCATACACGCCTTCAACGAAGGCATCATCGACCGGTTCATCAAGAAGCAGTATCCGGATGCCATTGCACGCCTGAATACCGCCATTGCCGACCTTCAGAAAGAATACCTGCAGCAACTGCAGGACGCCCTGATTCACATGCTCGCCGTCGGATCACATGCTTTCCTCTTCGATCGGATGTTTGCACTGCGCTTCCAGGATATCTGCAAGGAACTGGACATCGTTGAGCACTACCTGTCCTGCGCGCCCGACGGACTTCTGCTGCTGGACAGTTCGGGATCGGCACACTTGCTGGTCGTTCAGACCGAGGCAATGATGCGCAGCCACGTCGAGATCGCCGACGAACTGGGGGCACCCAACGAACTGCTGCGACAACTGAGTAACCGGCGCCACATCCCGTATTTCTGGAAAACATCCGGCGACTACACCCCCGACTATGACGACTGGGAATCATGCCTGTATCCGGCACAGGAATTCACCGGACAGAATGGCGATTGGTACCTGTATGCGGTGATCAGGGCCCCTTCCGCATTCAACCTGAAATACATCCATAGCTACAGCGACTATCTGGATCAACTGGATGCCGAGGCACGTCAGGGAAATCCAGGGCGTTAGCGAAAACCTGTGTCTGTTTTCGGTATTTTCCGACAACACGCCCGGGCCTCTGTTTTTGGTCTCTGGCCGACATCCCATCATTTCGGCTTATGCAACGACCCTGGCCCTGGCGAGAGATTCCACTGAAAGTGCCTCGCTTTCGCCATGACAACGACTACCGCGACTCAAGCGCCGGGAGGACGGCCAATCCGCAACGCCGATTGGGTCGCGGATCTCCCGGCAAGCGCGGACGATCCGGTCGATGTCGCCATCGGCAAGCCCGGTATTGACGGAGAACCGGATCAGGGAACGATTTTTCGGTGTCGCCGGCGCGATGAAGGGCGCACCGAAGATGCCCCTGGATTCGAGCGCGTCCCGCAGGATCAGGGTATTTTCTTCCGGCCCCGCTTCCAGCGACACGATCTGGGACGCGCTCTCATTCAGGTTATAGCCGATCGACTGGAGTTCCTCACGCAGACGCGCCGCGTTGTCGTGCAGACGCCGCCGTCGCCAGCCCTCCTGCCGAACGAGCGAGAGGGTCGCGTCGATTCCGGCGACATCGTGCGGCAGCAGGGTCGAACTGAAGATGGCCGGAAACGACTCGAACTTGAAGTACTCCTGAAAATCCCTTGAGCACGTGACAAAACCGGCCCTTCCGGCGAATGCCTTGGCAAGACTGGCCGTCCGGAAGTGAACCTTGTCGGCCAGATTCATAGCAACGACGAGTCCTTCGCCGTTCGGACCGTGCGTGCCAAGCGAATGCGATTCATCCACCACGAACACGCATCCGTTGGCCTCGCAAATGGCGGCGATTTCGCGTAGCGGAGAAATGCTTCCGCTGGTGCTGAAAATCGCGTCGACGACAACGATGCCGGGGCCGTTGCGCAACACCTGCCGCTCGAGGTTTTCGACATCGTTGTGATGGAAGGGAACGGCGCGCGCCCCTGCCGAACGAATACCTTCCCAAAGCGACATATGCGCCATCATGTCGGCATAGACGACGGTGTTCTCGCCGGCAATGCTCTGAATCAATCCGGTATTGGCCGCATACCCCGACTGGCATAGCACGCCGGCCTCGGCATGCATGAAGCGCGCAAGCCGGTTTTCGAGCGCCAGTTGCGGATTCTCGCCATGAAGGAAGACGCCGGACATCAGCATCCCGTTGCCCTCATGTTGCATGCTCGCGCTCATTGCATCACGAATCTTCGGATGAGTGGCAATCGACAGATAGTCGTTGCTCGTCAGCACCAGATCGTTAGCGCCGGGCGTTTTGCCATGCATGATATTTCGTCCTTGCCAGGTATCGCGAACCCGCTGACGATAGTACTTTTCGACACGCAAGCGGATGTCATCAGACAGGCGCGGCGCTTTCGACTTCTGAATGGAATGAATCACGGTAACAGAGTTGTTCATGATTAGGCATCCTTATGATTGTTAATAAACAAACGGGTGTTGCCAGATCATTGTGGTCCATTTCGAACTGGAAATTATGTCGATCTTTCGTCCCTTTTTCGATCCTCTCGACACATCAGCGCGTGTGCCCTCAATCCTGCCCGCTCGATCGCAAAAAAACGCGGACCCACACACTGCACGGAATCAATCGCCGGATTGCGAACATCCCCCAGGAAGCAAGCCGTTGCATAATGATGCCCGCAACGCCTGTCCGCCTCGGCACATGCCCCGGATATCTCTTCCGGCCCCGGCCGGCGCATGCCGGAACAAGCGCAAAGGATACCGAATGACGACTGCGCCGAAGCCGGACGGCCGTGCCAACGGCGTCATACGCGTCCGCGCATTACAGGAACGGGACGGCACAACCGTCATTTCATGACCAAGGAACATGCCATGACAAGAATCAGCACACTCTCCCAGCATGCCGACGCGTTGCGTGCCGGCACGACCACGGCGGTCGAACAGCTCGATACCGCGCTCGCCCGGATCGCCGCACCCGATGGCGAAGGCGCGCGGGTATTCACGCGCGTCTACGACCGCGCTGCCCGCGCCGCAGCCGAAGCTTCCGACGGCCTGCGCAAGGTCGGGCTGGCGCGTTCGCCCATCGACGGGCTGACCATTTCGATCAAGGATCTCTTCGACGTACGCGGCGAGACGACGCTGGCCGGCTCGGTCGTCCTCGCCGACGCTGCCCCCGCCGACGCGCATGCCGAGATCGTGAACCGCCTGATCGCCGCCGGTGCCGTCATCGTCGGCAAGACGAACATGACCGAGTTCGCCTACTCGGGACTCGGCCTCAACCCGCACTACGGCACACCGAAAAACACGTGGGACCGCCCGACCGGCCGGATTCCCGGCGGTTCGTCCTCGGGCGCCGCAATTTCCGTCTCCGATGCCATGAGCATGGCGGCGATCGGCACCGACACCGGCGGCTCGGTACGCATCCCGGCGGCGCTGAACGGCCTCACCGGCTTCAAGCCGACCGCCCGGCGCGTACCGACGACCGGGGCGCTGCCGCTGTCGACGCATCTCGATTCGATCGGCCCGATCGCGCCGTCGGTCGCCTGCTGCGCGACGCTCGACGCGATCCTCACCGGCGAGACGCCGCACGCACTGCCGTCCTTGCCGCTGCGCGGCCTGCGCCTGGCGCTGCCGACCACCGTCGTGCTCGACGACCTCGATGCCCAGGTATCGGCGAGTTTCGAGCGCGCCGTTACCCGCCTGTCAGCCGCTGGCGCTGTGATCGACGAAATTGCCGTGCCGGCCTTCGCTCAGCTCGCCGACATCAACGCCAAGGGCGGATTCACGGCCGCCGAAGCCTGGGCCTGGCATCGCCACCTCATCGCCGCGCACCCGGATCGCTACGATCCGCGCGTTGCCTCACGCATGCGTCGGGGCGAGGCGATGAGCGCCGCCGACTTCATCGAACTCCTGCAAGCGCGGACGCAGTGGATCGACGCGGCAGGTGCAACCTTCGCGCCCTACGACGCGCTGATCCTGCCGACGGTGCCGATCGTCGCGCCACCCATCGCCGAGCTCGCCGCGTCCGATGACGCGTACTTCAGGGCCAACGGGCTGATGCTGCGCAATCCCAGCGTCATCAACTTCCTCGACGGCTGCGCACTGAGCATCCCCTGCCAGCAAGAGGGCGAGGCGCCGGTCGGGCTGATGCTCGCCGGCACCGCCCTGAGCGACCGCCGGATACTCGCCATCGGCCAGGCCTGCGAAGCGGCGCTGGGGATCCGGGGAGCGGCTGCATGACGCCTGCTCATCTCTACCTCGCCGTCGCCATCGTCGCCGAAACCGTCGCCACCACCGCGCTCAAGAGCGCCGAATCCTTCACCCGGCTGTGGCCGAGTGTCATCACCGTCGCCGGCTATGCGATCTCGTTTTACCTCTTGTCGCTGACGCTGAAGGTGTTGCCGGTCGGCATCGTCTATGCCGTCTGGTCGGGCGTCGGCATCGTCCTGATCTCGGTCCTCGGCTGGCTCGTGCACAAGCAGACGCTCGACCTGCCGGCGCTCGTCGGCATCGCCTTCATCCTCGCCGGCGTCGTCATCATCAACGGTTTTTCCAGCAGCGTCGCGCACTGAACGGCGTGACGCGCGCCCGGCTCAGGCGGGCAGACAAATGCGCCGGATCATGCGCGCGGTCATCGCCGCGTCGATATTGGCATGACCGCCAAATGCATCGAGTCCGTGCGCGTGCAGCGCCGCCAGAACGGTCCCGGCGGCATCGGCATCGCCCACAGCGGCATCGGTCAGGCACAGGGGCATCCCGAGGCGTCGATACATCGCCTCGATCGCGGCGATGACCTCCTCGGCAGCCGGATCGACAAGGTCGAAGACGCGGCGCCCGAGTTGCTCAAGCTTGGCCCGCTTGGCCTCGATCGTCTCGCGCAGCAGGCTCGGCTGCAGGATCGACAGCGTCCGGCCGTGGTCGATGCCATACAGGGCCGTCAGTTCGACGGCGATGCGGTGCGTCGCCCAGTCCTGCGGCACGCCGACGCCGAGGATGCCGCAAAGCGCCTGGTTGGCCGCCCACATCAGGTTCTGCAACCAGCCGGGCGAGCGACGTTCGTCATAACGTTCGGCCAGCAAGCGCAGTGCGCGCATCACCGCCTCGGCATAGCCGTCCTGCACCAGCGCGTCGACCGGATAGGTCAGGTACTGCTCGCAGGCATGAACGAAAGCATCGACGAGGCCGTTGGCGATCTGCCGGTCGGGCAAGGACGCCAGATAGTGCGGGTTGAGAATGGCGAAGCGCGGCCGGATCGCTTCGGAGAAGAATGCTTTTTTCTGCTGCCGCGCCAGACTGGTGACAACGGCACCGCCATTCGACTCCGAGCCGGTCGCCGCCAGCGTGATGACTGCGCCGACGGGCAGCGCTTCACTTACCGGCTGCCTGCCGGAGACGATATCCCAACCGTCACCCGCATAGCCTGCCGCGCAGGCGACGTACTTGGCGCCATCGACGACCGAGCCGCCGCCCACCGCCAGGATGAAATCAAGCCGCTCCTGCCGCACCAGCGCCACCGCGCGGTCGAGCGTTTCAAGCGACGGATTCGGCTCGACACCGGAAAACTCGACGACCGCATGGCCGGCCATCGCCGTCATCACATCGTCATAAGCACCGTTATGCCGGATCGAACCGGAACCATACATCAGCAGAATTCTGGCGCCGGCCGGGATAAGTGCGCCGAGCGTGGACATAGCTTCCGGACCGAACAGGAGGCGGGTGGGATTGCAATAATTGAACTGGAACAGATGCGTCATGATGCAGCCGGCTACGTTGAAAACCGGCCATGATACCCGAGGCCGGGCACGATGCTGCCCCGCCGTTGCACGTCACACGGAAACAGGCGCCTACCCCGGCGGCGCCAGCGCCAGCGCCTTGGCGTCCTCGGCCTCGATGGCGGCAAGCAATGCGACCAGATCGACCGGCTTGAACAGCACCTGCCAGGAGGTCGCGCGCACCATCTCGATCCGCTTGACCGCCGTATCGCCGGTCATGATCACTGCCTTGACCGGCCGGCCGACGAGACGCTGCACGGCATCAAGCAACTCGATGCCGTTCATCTCCGGCAAGCGCAGATCAACGATGAAGAAATCCGCCGACAAGATTGCCGGATCGGCCAGCGCCGCCTCGGCCGACGCATAACGCGTCACCGTCATGCCGCAGGATTCGAGCGCTAGCGTTGCCGCCGTGGCAACCATCGTATCGTCTTCGACCAGCGCGATATGCCGTGCCGCCGGACGCTGCGGGACGCTCGCCGGCAGCGGCTCGACCCGGCGCGGCAGGCGTCGTTCGCGCGCATCGGCAAGCGGCAGCAGGAACTCGAACACACTGCCACGGCCGGGGGTGGAACGACAGACAATCTCTGTATTCAGCAGGGTGGCAATCCGCCGGGCGATGGCCAGGCCGAGCCCCAGCCCCTTGGTGCGATCGCGTTCGGGATTGCCGACCTGGAAATACTCCTCGAAGATGCTGTCGAGATGTTCGGGCGCGATACCGCAGCCGGTGTCCCACACCTGCACCAGCGCCTGCCGGCCGCGCCGGCGGACAGCAACGAGAATCCCGCCGGTATCGGTGTACTTGATGGCATTGCCAATCAGGTTACCCATCAGGCTCATGAGCAACTTGCCGTCGCTGCACACCGCCATGTCGCCAAACGGAAAACAGAGGTTGAAGCGCAAGGACTTGTCGACAGCCAGCGCCGAGAACTCCGCGTCGATCCGGCTGACGAAGGAATACACCTGAATCACCTCCTTGTCGGGCCGGATCATTCCCGAATCGAGCTTCGAGATATCGAGCAGCGCGTTGAGCAAACCGCCAATCTCGTGCGCCGAGGCGTTGATGTAATGACAAATGCGCTGCTGCTCGGCATTGAGCGCGGTTCGTCCGAGCGAATCGACGAGCAGGCGGATCGCCTGCATCGGCTGCCGCAGGTCGTGGCTCGCCGAAGCGAGGAAGCGCGACTTGTCGCGACTCGCCTTCTCGGCCTGTTTCAGCGCCGCGACCAGTTGCGCTTCCGCCTCCTTGCGGGCGGAAATATCGATATGCGTGCCGGACATCATCAAGGGGTTGCCATCGGCATCGCGACTGACGATGCGTCCCTGCGTCAGCACGTATTTCCATTCGCCCGACTTGGTCCGCACACGCACTTCGA
This sequence comes from uncultured Propionivibrio sp., assembly GCF_963666255.1. Lineage (NCBI taxonomy): Bacteria > Pseudomonadati > Pseudomonadota > Betaproteobacteria > Rhodocyclales > Rhodocyclaceae > Propionivibrio > uncultured Propionivibrio sp. The sequence continues at coordinate 294,503 of NZ_OY762657.1, forward strand.
GCGTGTGGCTCGGTGCCAGACCCTCGATATGGCGGCGGATCGACTCGGAAGCCCGCGCAAGGTCGTCGGGATGCACGTACTCGGCCCATTTCTCCGGAGTGTAGTCGCGCTCACCCGGTTCAAAGCCGAACATCGTCTCGAAACGTTCGCTGACGACGAAACGCTGGTTGACGAGATCCCAGTCCCAGAATCCTTCGTCGGCACCGTCGAGCACGCGCTTGAGGCGACGTTCGGCGAAACGCAAGGTCTCCAGTTCTCCGCGGAGACTGTCATTGTCGCGTTCAAGCTCAGCGATATGCCGCTCCAGCGCTGCCATGCGGCTCGCATCGGCGCGGACGTCGCAGCAAAACTCCTGATCTCGGTCGGACATGGCTGAAGGCTGAATGGCAGAAAAAGGAAGCGCGTCGAAAACGGTACCAAGGACACCAGCATCAACACCGGGAATATGTCATTGTGTCACACAAGGGCGGCGCCTCGCGACTGATTCTCAGAACGCTTGTATTAGAAGCGAAAGCGCCCCGACCAGCACGACCGCCTCCATGATCCAGGCATGAAGGCCGGCGGGAAGGCGCCGCAGCAGCCAGCGCGCGACAAAGGCCCCAGGCGCGGTGCAGGCGCCGACAACCAGACCGATCAGCGCCTGATGCGCTGCCAACGCCGACAAGCTCCCGAACAGCAAGACCTTGGCGCCTCCCATGACAAAGGAGATCAGCGCATCGGTGGCAATCAGCGCGCTGCCGGCGAGATCCGCGGCCATCAGGAAGGAGATCAGCAAGATGCCCGCGCCCGACATCCCGCCGTTGACGAAACCGAAACAGCCACCGGCGACCACCTGCAGCGCTGGCGACAGGCGCAGATTCGCCGCGCGCAGAACGCGCCTGAGCGGAATGCTGGCGAGCAGGAAGGCACCGAGTGCGAACGCGATCGCGTCGCTGCTCAGCAGCGTGTAGCCATACGCACCGGCGACACAGGCGGGTAGCCCGAGCCACAGCATGCGCCGCAGGTGCACCCACGCGATGTCGCGCCAGAAAGCGAATACGCGGCCGCCATTATTGAACAGCATGGCGACGGCCATCACTGGAACAACCGCGGAAACGCCGACCAGCGGCGCGAGAAAAGCCGGCAGGACGAGTCCGGTACCAAAGCCCGACAGCCCGCCCAGCACCGAAGCCAGGAAAGCGACGAGACACGCCAGCAGCAGCGGTGCCAGATCCGGCACTATCGGCATCATCTCGCCCATCGGAGCGACTCAGTCACCGCAGCCGGCAGGGAGAGCCGGCAAGGATGTCAGCCCTGCGCGCCGACGAAGTCGCCGATACGCCGATCGACTTCGAGGATATGGTCGGTCAGCCAGCGCTGGAGAAAGGCCAGCAGGCCTGCCGCCTCGATCGCCTCGCCGGCCGCCAGACGCCGGGCAACATCCGTCACATCGCGAGCGAAAGCGCGATGCTCGCCGACATGTTCTTCATAGGCCGCACAGTGCGCACGATCGTAACCGTACTCGACGGCATAACGCTCTTCGGTCCCGAAGTGATAGTCGGCATAACTGAGCAGCCCATTCACGATCTCGGACAATTCGGCCGCCGACGCATCGCCGCTCAGCCGGTGTTGGGCCTCGTTGATCATCTTGACCAGCACACGATGCTGATCATCTATGAGCGGAATGCCGAGCTCGAAGTCGGCCCGCCAGAGATACTGCCGGACGCTGTCGTTGTCCATAATCGGTCTCGCTGAAAATCAGGCGTCACCCCCGGGTTCAAGCCGATCTGGACCGCCCCATCGGTCGCAACGACGGGGCTTCGACCGATCGATCACCCGACGAATCCAGCACCGGGGGAAAATGACGAGGAACTATATCCCAGCCAGAAACCGCCGTGCAAGTCATCGATCGACGACACCCACCGACAAAGCCGCGAGGGGTCGGCGCCCGGGCATCGACCCGCATCGCCGGTGCGCCCTCACCCGGAACGACGCCAGGTGCTCCCTATTTCGCCATGACCTCCTCGATCAGGCGCTTCTGCGCCGGCAGGCAGATCCGTTCCAGATCGTAGCAATCGACAACGGTACGGCGCGCATTCTCGCGCAAGGCAGCAAAGGCGCCCGGGTTCTCCAGGACCGCAATCACCCGCTCGGCGATTTCGTCATAATTGAAGAAGTTGACGAGCAAGCCATTCTCGCCGTCAGCGATCACCTCTTCGACCGGCGGCGTCCGCGAACCGACAACGAGACATCCGGCCGCCATCGCTTCAAGCATCGACCATGACAGGACGAACGGATACGTCAGATACACGTGCGCAGCCGAAATCTGGAGAATGCGCAAGAACGTCGGATAAGGCAGCTTGCCGAGGAAATGCACACGCTCCGGATCGATCGCCCCGCCCAATTCCTCCAGCATCTTTTCCCGATAGTTCCGGCCCGGCGGAAGCCGGCTGCCGTAACTGACGTCGTCGCCACCGACGACCAGAACCCGCGCCGCCGGCCGCCGCCTGAGAATTTCCGGCAAGGCGCGCATGAAGCTCGGAAAGCCGCGATACGGTTCGAGATTACGGGCAACATAGGTCACGATCTCGTCACCGTGACGCAGGGTAAGCGCCTGCCCTGCCGGACCAATCGGCAAGCTCAGGGACGCAGCCGGATCCGGCCGGACGAGTTCCGTATCGATTCCGTCATGAACGACCCGCAGCATCGACCGGAATCGCTCCGGGTATCGGGAAAACTGCCACTGCGTCGGACATTGCCCAAGATCGCAGACATCAAGCCCGAGCAAATTGCCGATGTTCTTGGTGCGAATGCGCGGCCCGGTATCGAATGACATCGGCTCGAACGGGTCGAATCCCACATCGGCGCCGCGCGCATGATAGAAAAACTCGAAATAGCCAATCAACGGCACCCTCGGAAATACTTCCTTCAGATACCAGATCTCGCCCCAACCGTTGTGCCCAAACATGACGTCGGGAACAAACCCGGATTTCCGGAGTTCCAGCGCGGCGCGCGCGGCGGCCTGGGCATTCAGCACGCCGGCCTCGACACCACGCAGGTAATGGTGTGCGTTTTTGCCCGGCGGCCTCGAAGGTTCGTAGAAGACTCTTCCGACGCCCGCCACCACCGGATCGCGGCGTTGCGTCAGCGCCACGACCCGATGTCCATCGCCGTCAGCCAGGCAACGCGCCAGATGTACATACTGTCCCGGAAAATTCTGATGCACAAAAAGGAAATTCATACCCCCCCATGTCGCGTCATTTTTTCGCCATAGCAGGACGGCATAAAGAACGATCGGCCGCTAGCCCGCGATGAGCCCCGATTCAATCCGGCGGAAGCCACCGGCGATGGGATGACGGAACGCTATGCGAGAAAAGAGGAGCACCCAAGGAACTATTTCACACAAAACATGGGAATGCCGTCATCGTTATCAGGGAAGATGCTGATTAATTCAGCGCTCGTCATTTCACCGAAAGCCCGAATCCATCACGAACACGGAGCGTGACTCCGGATTGTGCGACCGCACGAATTGCAGCGTCCGGAGATGGAGAAATCAGTGCGGCCCTGAGCCAAGGCCACGATCAGGCATGGCTTGCGCCCCATGGCAAACGCGTACCCGGGATGCAAGGCCGCCGGCCAAAGCGAACCGCCATCGTTGAGGAACGAACGCAAGGCCCCGAGGGTCTATACTGCAATGCCCGACAACATCGCCGAACGTCGCGAGACGATCCAATACCATGGAACTATCGATATCCCTGCTTGACCCGGCGGCCTGGATCGCCTTCCTCACATTGACCGCGCTCGAACTCGTCCTCGGCATCGACAATGTCATTTTCATTTCGATCCTCGTTGACCGGCTGCCAGTGGAGAAACGCGAGAAAATTCGGCGCATCGGACTCTTTTTCGCGATGATCATGCGCATCGCATTGCTTCTGGTGCTGTCCTGGATTGTCGGGGCCACCACCTCCCTGTTCTCGCTGTTCGGCCAGGATTTTTCGCCCCGCGACCTGATCCTTCTTGGCGGCGGCGTCTTCCTGCTGTGGAAGAGCACGCAGGAGATCCATCATCTCGTCATCGGCGACGAGGAGGCCCACGAGGCCAGCCGGGCGCAAGTGACGACCGCCGCGGTCCTCGTCCAGATCATGATGGTCGACCTCGTTTTCTCGCTCGACTCGATCATCACTGCCGTCGGCCTCGCCGACCAGATCACCGTGATGGTTGCTGCCGTCATCGTATCGGTACTGCTGATGATGTTGTTCGCCCGGGCCATCGGCGACTTCGTTTCCGCCAACCCCACGATCAAGATGCTGGCGCTCTCATTCCTGATGCTGGTCGGCGTCGCCCTCGTCGCCGACGGCTTCAGTTTCCATGTACCGAAGGGCTACATCTACTTCGCGATGGCATTTTCGCTGGGCGTGGAAATGCTCAACCTGCGCATGCGCAAACGGCGACGCCGCGCGCCGCAGACAGGCGGATAGGCCCCAGCTCCGACCGGAATCAGGAGAAGGCGGCCTTGGCCATCATCTGCGCCGCCGCCACCAGCAGCAGGAAGGCGAAACCACGCTGGATCGCCGCTTCGGACAAGCGGGACGACACCCGGCGACCGAGGAGCATTCCGGCAGCCGTCGCGACGACAAAAACCGATGTGGCCGCGAGGGGCAGCGTATCGCCCCGCGACAAAACCGACGCAACGCTTCCCGAACTGACCAGCGCAATCACCAGCAGCGAGGTCGCCACCGCACCGTGCATCGTCACGTCGGTAAATCGGCGCAGGGCCGGCACGATGAAGAATCCGCCGCCGACACCGAGCAGACCGCTGAGAAAGCCGGCACAAACACCGACCCCGGCAAAGAGCGCGCCGCTCGTCGGATTCCAGCGAAAACGCCCGGTTGCCGGATCGATATTCGCCAGCTTCCGCCCGGTCGCGGAGACGTCACCAGACAGCGCCTGCCGGATCAGGCGCCCGGCGACGATCAACAGCACGCCCGAGAAAAACCATTGCAGCCAGCGCTGCGGCAAGGCATGCGCCGCGGCAACGCCGAGCGGCGTCATCGGCAATCCACACAGCACCATGACAAAAGCCGCCCGATAGCGCACCAGGCCGCGCCGGAAGCCTTCGAAAGCACCGAGCGCAGCGCCGCTTGCCACGGCGAACAGCGCCACCGGCGCCGCCTGCTGCATCGTCCAGCCCATGCCATTGACCAATGCGGGAACGGCAAGCACGCCACCGCCGGCCCCCGCTAGACCCATGACCAGACCAGTCAATCCTCCGAGTATCAGCAAAATCTCCATCGACATCCCTGTCAGCGTTCCCGCATGGTTCGGCCATGCGGCCCGGCATTGCCCACGAAAGGCGCCTATGATCCGGCTGAATCGACCCGGATGCAACCGGCCGACACGCCATTGCCCGACTGGACTACAATGCTGCGCTGACCCGAAACACGACGCGCATTCCGCTCAGAACGCCATGACTCCGACCTTCATCCGCCCGGCCAGCCTGCTCGGCCTGATCCTGTTTG